>JAKITT010000019.1 GCA_021647945.1 Candidatus Polarisedimenticolaceae bacterium | reverse complement strand
ACTATGACGGGTTCCGCCTCTTCATGATGGAGGAGCTGGCGGCTCGCTTCCCGGAGCGCCGCCGCTGGACCCCGGCCGATATGGAGGTGGTCATTGTTGAGGCATTCTCCGTCATATTGGATCAACTCTCAGATCAGCTTGACCGAACACGGGCTGAAGCCTTCCTGGAGACGGCTCGTCGACCTGACTCAGTGCGGCGTCTGTTAGCGATGATCGGCTATGACGCTGTGGCGATGGCTGGTGAAGCCGTGAAGATCCCCGTGGGTGATGCGCCAACCAGTGAGACAACAGAAGAGCAGATGGCGCGCCTGCTGAGATTTCTACCCGCCCTGCGTAGCCTCTTGGGGGATTATAGCGAGAGCCTAGATCAACTGACCCCACTGCAACAGAGTGAGCTAAACAGTTTTATTGCAGATGGGGCCGACGCACAAACCAGCCATCTCAATTCTGTACAACGTTTCCTCGACAATACCCCGGAGTTTGTCGAGCGTGCCCGTAACCAAACCCTCAACCGATACTGGGCCGCCTATCCCCACGTTATGGATACCGTCCGTGATGCTGGGCCGCGGACGATTCATACACAGAAACGGATGGTCACTGAAAAGGATTACGCAGAGCGCATGGAAGATCACCCTCTGGTATTACAAGGCCACGCCTTCAGTCGTTGGAGTGGTGCTTGGAGCACCATCTACTGTGCTGTGATGCTCTCTAACAACATCTCGTTGGATAGTCCACTCACGGCCGCTGCTATCGGTGATGAAGAGCGGCTGTCGATGCTTCAGGATGACGTGGACAGCTTCTATCAGGTGCGGGAAATTGAATCCCCAGATTGGAGTTCAGAACCCACGCCACGCACGGTGCTGCGCCCCTATCTTGATGCCTACCGAATGGCGGCCCAAGAGATCTTCCTGCTGGATGCCGAGCCGGTCGGCATCAATATCTCACTCGCCGTGCGTATTGATGGCAACTACTTCCAGTCAGAGGTGCGCCATGAGGTGCTTGAGAGACTGGGTTCAGGGCTTGATGGCTTCTTTGAACCGGGCCGTCTGCAATTTGGAGAGGATCTGCACAGCAGTGACATCATAGAGGCGGTGATGGCACTGGATGGTGTCAAGGTGGTCTGCCTAAACCGTTTTAAACGTGTGGGTCAGCGTTACCCCAATCAGGCCGATGCAGGGCGGATTCAGCTCGATGGCCTGGAGGTGGCGCTGTGTGACAACAACCCACAGGAGGCAGCTCGGGGTATCTTGAATATCACACTGCATGGGGGGCGTAGGGGATGAGTTTACCGCATAAAAAAGAGGATTTGACCCGCTGGAACCGCGCGGGGCTGAGTCGCTTCAGCTATGTGGAGGGCAATGCGGTCACCTATCTAGAGACCTTGCGGCTGGCGATGGTAGAGGCCTTTACCGATGTGGAAGGCAATAACCAGTGGGCCGCTCTGGGCAGTGCTGCTCCGGCACAATCAAATGAGACGGCCAAGGAGCGGCGCACACGTTGGCTGGCTCAGTATCGGGATGAGCGGAGGGAGTATGGCTGGGAGATCCTTCGCAGCTACAGCCGTGCCGCCCATGTATTGACCGGGCATCTGGATGCCTACGCCAATGAGAGTTATATCGGCACTGCCACCCAGTGGGATAGTGTGCGCCGTCTAGTGGAGATGCTGGACTACCACCCGGCCCCACCTGCTTCGGCGGAGACCTCTATGGTGCTGCTGGCAAAAGCGGACAGATCGGGCCGTGTGGATGCCGGTTTTGCCGTTAAAAACAGCCCGGAAGATGGCAGCAAACCGGCCATTTTTGAGACCCTGGAGGACCTTGAAATTGCTGCGGAGATGAACACACTGCGTCCTGAGGATTGGGAGAGATCACAGCGCCCCTTTATCTATGCTGATGGCAGTTACACCGCCACCTTCCCGTTAAGTGAAGCGGTGGAAGGGGTAGCGGTGGGCACCCTGGGTCTGCTGCTGATTGAGAAGAGTTCGGGCAGTGATGTGGCTGTTTATGTCCAGGTAACCTCGGTCAGTGATACGGCGCTGGAACTTCTGGGTGAGTCCAAGCCGGCTGGTTTTCCATCCAGCGTGAAGCGTCATCAGGTGCGCCTGCTGTTAAAACCAGATTATAAACAGTCACCGCAATTGACTGGCTCCAATGTTGCCCTTCTTAGTGCGGATCATGGTTTGGTAAATGGGTCGGTAGTGGCCTGGAAGCAGGGCTCATGGCGGGTAGCTAAAGTTGAAAGTGTTGATGGCAATCGAGTGCAGCTCTCTCGCACGGCGCCCGCCGAGGGTAAAGATCTCTATCTAGCCACCTATGCTGATCCACCTGATGAAGAGAGTGGTGACACGGGGCAGAAGCGGTTGATTTTGCCCACCCACAGGACGGGTGCCAGAGAGTATCTGGCGCTTTGGGATGAGAGTCTGAGCAGGATCACCACCCACTATCATGCGAAAGAGGGTGATATTTTCCTCTATGACTATCTGTTGGATGCCTCCATTTTACGCGCCTACTATGTGCCGGTGGCAGCGTCTATCGCCTCAGTGCAGGCATCGGCTCCCCAGGGATTGATGCTTGATGGGTCGCCCGGTGATCTTGCGGATGGTGATTGGGTCATCGCTGAGACCTCCTCTGGTCATAAGGCCGCCTACATCACAGAACTCAATGAGGGTGAGAAGAGCTTTGAACTAAAGCTCTCACGCACCCTGATAAATATTGAGACCCTGTTTGGAAATTTTGAGCTGGATCTCCGGCCCCTCAATTATGCGGTAAATGAGACAGCTGTTTTTGAGACTGCCTCGGAATTCCGTTCTGATAGCCACAGCCATATCCCGCTACAGCTGGATGAGATTCCAGCGCTGTTGGAGATTGGCCGTCAACTGATCATTGCTGGTAAAAGTGAGGCGATGCTGGTGACCCTCAAAGCGGTGGATAGGGTGGCCAAGCGCATTAAGGTGGAGCCTGCCATTCCGGGTAGTGAAGCCGGTGGCAGTGGCACCTCAGACAACTATAGTCGGCATGAGACAGCCATTTACGGCAATGTGGTTAATGCGGGACATGGTGAGAGTCAGGGCGAAAAGATTCTTGGTTCGGGTGATGCGGCTAAGAGTCAGCAGCGCTTTGGTTTTGCGGTGGAAGAGGTGAGCTTTGTTGCCGATAGCAGTTTCCCCAGCGGAGTTCGGGCGGCGTTGGAGATTACGGTTGAAAATCGTACCTGGAAACAGGTCGCGGTGCTGAGTGACTCTGATCCTGAAGATCCACACTATGTGGTCAGGATGAACGAGGATGCCACCCTCAATATCGGTTTTGGTGATGGTAAACATGGCCGTCGTCTGCCCACCGGTGCCAATAACGTACGCATTCAATATCGGGTTGGTGTGGGGCTTGCAGGCAATCTTACCCCCCTTAGCCTGAAAAAAGCGGTAAAACCCCACCATCTGATTGATGAGGTGGTGCAGTCGATAGCGTCGAGTGGCGGCAATAGCATGGAGGATGTGCCCTCGATGCGTGAAAATGCGCCCGCCTCGGTGCTTACGTTGGAGCGGGCGGTCTCGCTCGCTGATTTTACCCACCTTGCCACCAGCAATAGTAGCGTCTGGCAGGCCCGTGCCATCCGACTTCAGCCGGGCATGGCCCGTAAGGATAAGGTTGAGGTGGTCGTGGTTCCCGCAGGTGGCGGTGCGCTGGGAACACTGCAAGAGACATTGGAGAGCACCCTGACTCAGCACGCCCTGCCAAGTGTTGCCGTGAGTGTCACCCTATTCAAGAGCGTGATACTCAATCTAACCATCACCATTCGCGTCAAGGGTGAGGAGTATGACCCTGAATTTATTGCAGAGGATCTACGTCAGGCGCTCTTTGAAGCCTTTGCCTTGAAACAGGTTAAGCTGGGAGAGCCGCTTTTCCGCAGCCAAGTGATTGAGGTGGCTGAAGGGGTTGAAGGGGTTGAGAACTGTGACTGCCTGATCAATCCTGATGGTTTTTATGATGAGAGTGGTGCCACCGTCACGCCAAAACGCCTGATTACCGGCAGTGGTGGGGTGATAAAGCGGGTCTCGCTGGATGAGCGGCAAGCGATCTATATGGATGAAACGCTCTCCAAGCTGGAAATTGTCACCCAGCCCTTCAGCCTTTAAGGACCGAGTCATGTCAGAAACAAAAAAACAGGGTGATGTGCTCTACCAGATAGTTCCGGCACTCTACCGTAATCGGGACACGGGTGATCTGCAAAAATATTTTACTGCCAGTGGACTGCTGCTAGATCAGATTCATGCCACGCTGCGCCAGCGGATGGCCGATAACTTCCCCGGCAATCCTGTTGATGGCTCCCCCGCCTGTCAGGACTGGTTGATCCCCTACTTTGCAGATCTGCTGGATGTACGGCTAGTCTCCCCGTTGGCTGATGGGCGGCGCAGTGAGGTGGCCAATGCCGTGCGTTGGCGTCAGGGCAAGGGCACGCTACGTGTCACCGAGGAGATTGCTGAAGCGGTCGGCCAACTGGAAGTGGTGCTGCAAGAGGGCTGGAAGCGTGTGGCGATTAGCCCGCGGCTTGATACCCCTGCTGTCCCGGCCACCAGTTATGGCTACGACAAAAAGGTGCCAGAAGCCCCGCCCTCCATGGCTGCTCGTCACCCTGCTCTTCCGGCGGTGACCGTGGATCTTCGTTGTCCCTCCGGTGCGGTAGCCACCACCAGCAGCAACCCGGCGGCTCAGCAGAGCAGTGTGGATGGAGATACCCACACCTGGCGACAGACCAGCTTCCATGGTGCCCCCTGCCATCCCGGTAGTTATGATGATCGTACATTGCGTAGTGTCGATTTCCGAGATCCTGACTGGCGAGTAGGTCACACCCACCCAGATCGGATTCTCCTCTATACCGCTCCCCCGGCGGGCTTTTTCCCTCCCCATGCAAAAAAAGTGAGCTGGGCTGATCCTCCCAGTGCCGCCTTTCTTGAACTGATTGAGGTGATCGAAGGGGACAACCGCACCACCTACCGCAACCGAAGTTGGGGCAGTGAAAATTTTGTTCCGGTAAATCTGAACCGAGTGATCAAACTGGGGCAAGTTTCAACGGGTGTCGGTGATGCGGATTTCCACACTTGGCGCTTTGAAGGGCTTAACCTGCTGAACACCTTGGAGGTGGATGCTGGACGGGTGGAGCTGGTGGATTGTGCCGCGCGTAAGGTTGAAGTCCATAGCATTGACGAAGAGCGGCCGGTGATCAGTGCCAAAAACTGCCTGATTAAACAGCTGCAAGCGGCCAGAGGGCTCTCGCTGTTGGAGTACTGCACCGTGCTGGATAGCACGTTGAGTGAAGTGCTCCAGGCCAGTGACTGCATCTTTCTTGGCAAAATTCGCAAAGATCATCATCCTATTACCCCGCCAGACCATGGCTGCGTGCGCTACTCCCGTATCCATAAGGATCAGTTGAGTGGTGGGATGAAAATGGCCCATAACAGCACCAGCCGCCCCCACCTCTTTGAGGAGAAGTTTGCTAAGCGCAGTTGTGGTGTTCTGCACCCTGCCACGATGGAAGCGATACGCCATGGTGCGGAAGATGGGGCAGAAATGGGGGCTTACCACTCTGCCTATCTTTCATTGTTGGCGGAGGCTGTGGTGGATAAATTGAGTGATTACCTGCCGTTGGGTGTTACTGCGGTGGTTATTCCAGATCAACGAATGGTGGATATACCAGGGTGAAATGTAGGGTGGGCACGCTTTTATTGCCCACGCGTTCACTAAATTTAAGTGTATAAAAATTGAATAGTGGGTTCCTTCTTTCAGGGAAACCAGGAAATAGCAGATCATGAAAACAGAGAGATCCAGAAATAGTTTTGATGCGTTGAAGCGATACTCCGGCGTCTATCAACAGATGGGCCGGATGTTCACCGACTCGGACTGGAATGAGCTAACGGATATGGCCAAGCACCGATTGGCCGAAGCCCGGACCGATGTGATCGGTAGCGGCTCACCTCGTGATCGCGGCATTATGAAGGTCGATAGCTCAAGCGGAACGGATGTTTATAGCCTGCAATGGGGATACGCCTATGTGGATGGCATTATTGCCCAACTACGGCCTGATCTAACAGCCACACTGACCGATCCAAATGGCGAGGCCTTTGAGTATGATTCTCAGGCTGATTTTCCTGCCCCGCCATCGCCTGTTGGTGATCACACCCTCTACCTGGATGTGTGGGAACGCACCGTTCTGAGCCTGGAGGATGATGCGCTGCGAGACCCCGGTCTGCGTGGTGCAGATACCTGTACCCGTACCCAGACTATGGCTCAGGTGAAGTGGTGTTCCACCACGCTGAACCCTGAAGATCCGGCGGATAACCCCCCCATTGGCAATGCTGAACTAACGCTGGAACTGACCGAAGGGAGCAGTGAAATTGATCCCTGCGACCCCTGTGCAAATGAGGTGGTGTTACAGGATAAGGTGGGCAATTATCTGTTTCGTGTTGAGGTGCATAGCGTCGAATATAGTGGCTCCAATCCGACACAGGTGGTGCTGAAATGGTCGCGTGAGAATGGGGCTGAGCAGCATGTTATTGGTGATGAGCCGGTCGGTTTCGCCTCTGAAAACTGGGCCTACGAGTTTTATAGTGGTGAGACGGAGGCGTTTGCCAGTGAAAAACATCTTGGCAGACATCTGGCATCGGGGTTTTCTCCAACGGTTGGCGTGCTGGAAAAAGGTTATCCAGATAGTGTGCCAGCCAACACCTCATTGGTGCGGCGGTGGGATGGTTATTGTGTACTGAACAAGGTTGGTCTGAATTGGCAGTTGGGGGGGGGCTCTGACCGAGGAGTGGATCTCTCCACCACCTCCGATGTTACTGATCATGGTCACCTGACTGTAGGTGCGACAGTCACCATCAAGCTTGATGCGATCACCCTACAGATAGCGCTTGCAGCTAACCAACTGCTGGCAGGGGATTTCTGGGCCAAAGAGGTGCGCCAAGCGGTCAACCAACTGGGGGACATTCTACTCTCAGCTGAGAGACCCCAAGGCATCACTCACCACTACCTCACGCTGGGCATGATGACCGCCAGTGGTGATTTTACGCTCCACGCCTCCGATCATTGCAAACGTTACAGTTTCCCACCGCTAACAGATATACGTGCCAGTGATGTCTGCTATGAGGTGTTGGCTTGTGGTGATACTGGGGAGCAGACCACCGTCCGTCGCTTGCTTGAGGAGCGGCTGGGTGCCGATTTCCCCAATCCGGGTGTCGCCACCCAAGTCTCAACCATATTGGATGCACTTCTCTGCCAGCACAGCGCTGCAACCCTGCCGCTACTGAAAAATCAGGCGCTCTGCACCACCCTGAAAGATGACTCAATCCAAAGTGTGCAGGATGCCCTAAATGCACTCTGCACGTTGAAGGCCAGTGGTTGTTGCTCCATCACCATCTATCCGGAAGCCAATTGGCAAGATGCCATTCTTGCCCTGCCGCAGGAGCAGGATGCCAATATCTGTTTCCGGCCGGGTGACTATTATCTTGACGATACCCTACTGATTGAAAACAAGGGGCATCTAAAGATTAGCGGTGCAGGTGCGGGTACTCGCATTATCTGTAGCAGCCGTGAAGCGGCACTGCATTTTTCAAACTGCTCCTCCATTAGCGTGGCGGCAATCTCCGTTGAAGCGGGTGCTGTCGGCCACAATGATCAGCATGAATATCTCTACGGTGCGCTGACCATTTCCGGCTGTGAAAAGGTGACCATTGATCATGTCGCCCTTAAATGTACAGCAGGTACACGTTTAGGTGCCACCTGCCTGACGGTCAGCAATAGCAGGCGGCGTAGTGGTACGCTCTCTGTCACCGGTTGTGATTTGAGTGTTGGGCACAAACAGACCGGTATGTTGTTGCTCAATATGCAGCAGAGCTTTGTGCAGAACAACAGCATCAAAGTACGTCAGAAACCCGCATCACTGACGCTGGAGCGGCAGTTGGTTGATACTAAATTTGCAGCTAATGCCAGAAAGCTACTGATCAATAATGCGGTCATCAGAAATTTTGAAGATGTCTCCACTGCGGGTATGAAGAATCTGCATATGTCGAGCCTGAACAATCGCCAGATCTATATCAACTCACCCGTGAGTAGCAACGATTGGCGCAACGCCATTTCACAGCAGGCGGGTGATACCAATGTGGCGAGTAATCAACACCTTCTCAGCATCGCCAGAAATACTGCAAGAAGAGTGCTGACTGACAGATCTTTTCGTCTTGAATACAAACCCTTCAATGACTGGTTTGAGGTGCTGCGTGACCAGAATCCAGCCTGTGCCCATGCGGGTATTGTCTGTGCGGGGCAGGTGGCCAGTGATATTCAGATCCTCAACAACTTCATTAAGGGAGCGCAGGAGGGGATCCATGTAGGAGTGAGTGATCGTAGTTTGAAAAAGCGTCGGGAATTTACGGCTGGCAGAGTATTGATCAGTGCCAACAACATCAATCTGATCGTACCGCCTATCGCTGAACGCCGTCGTGGTGGCATCTTTGTTGGCAACTGCAACAATTTGACCATCCAGGATAACCAGATTCTGGCTCAGCGTTTCCCCCTTAGCCGCAATATTGTACTGGAAGGGGTACGTGTCTATGGCCACCTTGGGCGCATGATGATGGTACGCCAAAACTATATGACGCACTGTAATACCGGCGTTCGCATTAAACCGCTGGATACAGACAAGGGAAGTGTACAGTGGCTGGTCTCTGACAATATGATGGTCAACGCTAACTTGCCGGTGGATGCTCCATCTATTGTTCAGAAATTTAACAATAGGGCTTAATTTCCCGAAACAGGGTTGACATGAATTTAATGCCTACTATACTTAAAGCTCGCGCCAGACCTGTTGGTACAGGCAGTCTGCAAAGCGTGTGTGTGGGTTCGTTAGAGTACGGTGGGTCCTTAGTGTCCTTCTTAGGCTTTTTCTTCTGCATATTAAGTGATGTGTGCTTGTGGTTCAAAACCCAGAAAAATGACCGGATACCTTCCTGTCATACGAGGCGAGGCAGTAAATGGCTCGCCTTTTTTATTGCCTCTCTTTTATCTCTCTCTAAGTCTCAGTTTTATTACCCTGGCAGCAAAATCTCCTCTCTCATTTGGGTGTGCGACCGGTGTAAAAATGCTGGGTTAATATGGAGATACAGCCATGTTGCACTACACCTTCGATAGGCGCTCTAAGCATCAATCTGCCCCCGCTGTTCAAAAGAACAAGCTAAGCGCATCTGTTGCCTCTGATCAACATCAGTCGGTTAAAAATCTACTTCACCCATCAACTCACGCCTCCTCAGATATGAAGGGTGTTGCAGAAATGGGATTAATGGAAGAGAGCTGCTCTTTACAAAGTAAAGGGGATTACAGTGCCTCTCTTGGAAATGTAGCTCGCTCCGTAAGAGTATATGCAGGTGATACAGCACGTAGCGCTTGTAGTGCTTTAGGGACCAAAGCTTATAGCTATCAAGGGAATATTGTATTGAGTGGTGCCAGTGTAGGAGGTGATGTTATTGGTCATGAGGCATACCATGCGGTGCACCAGAAGCTGAACAGAATGGATTCAGGTGTCAGCGCATCAAGAGCCAGAGATTGCTCTGCCGAAGATGGGGCGAATAGATTTGCCGCGATGGGGCAGATGAGAGATGGAATGACCATCGGTGGGAAGAGTCGTGTTCCCCGTTTGAGCCTCTATTCAAAAAAGAGCCTGGGCGGCAAGGAGTACCGGCTTTCTGATGATGAGAATATAGCGGTCCGCCAGGATACCAATATTGTTGATCGAAACACCTTTTATGGATCGAAACACTTCTACGCCACCCCCGGCCTTATTGGTACTTCTGACACTACGCTAAAGGGGCAAAAGTCAGCGCTCTCTTTGGCTAAGGAGGCGGGGGTTACATTGACGGTAAAGCCGGGCAAAGCAGCAGTAAGTGGTGGCACCCTTACATCGCCTCGCTTTGCGGGGGATCCACGGCTTGAAGCCATTATGAAGAAGGTGAACAGTGAATACATTCGCTGGGGGTCAAAGGGAACGGCTGTTGAGAAGGTACAGCAAGCACTCATTGATGCAGGTCACCCGCTTCCAAAATATGGTGCGGATGGGGTGGCGAAGGGTGAGACAAAGGCGGCTATAAAGTCATTTCAGCGTAAGGTTGGATTGACCGGTAAGGAGGTGGATGGTGTCGTCGGACCCACAACGTTGGGGTATCTTGATAGTGCTTTCGGTGGGGGTGCCAAACCCGCTGTTCCGGCAAAAGTGCTTAACCGGATTAGCGCCACGAATGTGAACAGCAGTACCAGTGGACTCTCGATGAAGATCGTTGATGATTGTGGTGGTGCAGCAAAAACGGTCATGATGGGCGCTAAGCCTGGATTCGACAAGGCAGCGCCACAGGGAGGCAGTAATGTCAAAGGTGTCTACAAAGTGGGGGGTGCTTACGTTGAGACGCCGGTGTTCATGACGTCAAAGCAGGTAAGAGACCATGTCATAAAGAAGATTATGGGCAAGGCAACTGCTGCTGCTGCCATGACTGAATATTGGGGAAAAACCGCTGTAGAGAGGGATCTGATAGACAAAAAAGCGGAGATTAACAATTATGCGAAAGTTAAAACGGGTGAGTCCCATAGCATTGTGCGTGGTGACAGCATAGGTTGGAATTGGCACTGGGGAGCGGTCATCATGCAATCAGGTGCCGATAGCGTAACGCTTGAGAATTTTGCCGGTAGCGGGAGCACAGCATGGGATTTTCAGATGTATGGCACGACAGGTTCAGCGTCATTTCATGGTGAACAGAAAGAGCGGCTGCAAGCAGACAAAATCTCTCCAGAGTATGGTCATAAGCCAATTACGGTTCGAATTAAGCAGGCGTGAGCTAATTGTGTCTACGGATCATCTCATTTGTAAAACTAGGCAGGCGCTGGAAGCGGCCTATGGCATGCCGTGTCGTGCATTTGGAATCTACGATATCCAGCCTTTTAGAACCAAGAAAAATATTGTATTTGTGCACTGGCCTGTCATTGTTTTCAACGACAAGTCCATCGTCCTGCTGGAATCATTTTGGAGGCATAAGAATGGGCGGTCACCAAAAGAGCGAAAAGATCTTGTAGGCAAACGGGTGGTGGTTGAGGGCGTGTTGCATAGGGAGCCACCCGTTGAAGCGCACGCCCAGAATATTGCAATTCCTTGTATTTCACCTGTCATGCAGATTGAACCGGACAAGCCAGCCCAATAACTGGAATGGCTCATCTATCACGCATCTCCAGGCGATGCCTTTTGTGCCGTCGCTGATGATGTGAGTTATAGAGAAAAGTTTAAATAATGCTGATTCATACGACAGATAAAAAACAGAAAGCATCGCCTCAGTCTAAACACGCCGTGCGTGCTTCATGGCACACGCAACACCCATCTGTTCAACAAATTCTATGTAAGTCCTCTATTGGTACGCCAAATGATAAATATGAACAGGAGGCAGATCGGCTAGCGGATCGGGCAATGCAGCCCTCTGCCCCTCAGCCATCGATAGCAGAGGGTGATCCAGCGCAGCCAAATAGTAAGCCTGCCAACAGTGAAACAGTGCAGTCTGCACCTCCCCCTTGTCCAGAAGGGCATGAAACAACGGAGGATGAGGAGCGCTCTGTTGAGGCTGTAAACCTCTATCCAATGTGTAGAGATTATGATGCAGGGTTGATACAAACCAAACAGATGCCCCCGCTATTCCGGCGAGATGATGAGCAAGAGGAGAGATCACTTCAAGCAAAGGCAGCGCCTGAAGTGACACCTGTGGCGCGTGCGGGTATCCAGTTAGACCAGATAACAGGCTCAAAAATAGGCAACCAACAGGGTCAAGGTGATCCCCTCCCCCCCTCTTTTTGTGAAGAGATGGAGCACTATTTTTGCCAGGATTTTTCAAGCGTGCGTGTGCATACAAACGCAGCTTCCGCTTCATTAAGTCGATCATTGCAGGCGAGAGCGTTTACCTATGGAAGTGATATTTTCTTCAATAGTGGGCAATACAACCCGTTAAGCAGCCAAGGTAAGCGCCTTATCGCGCATGAGCTAACGCATGTCGTGCAGCAGTCTCTCTCTCCAGGTGCAGATAACCCCATTCAACGGGAGTTTGATCCCGATTTCCCCCACAGCAGTAGTTGGGATCAGATCCGTGATGAAGGTGTTGGGTTAGCATCCAGTTTAAACGGAATAAGAAGCATCATTGTTATTACCCAGCGGGCCAGAGTGTTTGATCCGACTGGCAGGCGGTTGGGCACTTTTGAGATCCAGCCTGGCATCTACTTCCCTCCAGGCATCTATGTTCTAAGTGGCCCAACGGGCATTCAGTTAGGGCGAACGGATGGGCAGTTTGATTCCCGAACGGCTCACGTCATGATTAATCCAGATGAGTTAACCACGGCGTTGCCTGAAGAGGATAGTGAGCAACTATTTATTGAAAATATACTGAACATTCCGGCAGAAGAGGTGAGTGAAATTGTGCCAACACCTATCTTAATGTTGGTGGCAGGTCAGCCAGGGAGCCGAGGTGAGGAGCTGGGTCAAGCGGGCGGAGAGGGAGAGCGTGATCAGCGAGAGGGCGCAGACACTGAACACGGCCGCTTTGCTCCTGATTTTACCCTCTCTGATGCAGCGGGGCGTGCTTACCAATACCCGGCAATTACCGCCAATATTCATGGATTAGCGACCCAACCTGTGGGTGGTACGGGCATTTACACCATGAATATGCACTACTCAGAGTCTGCCAGGGATCTTTTGGGTCAGGTTGCCTGGGCTTTTCTTCCTGTTGCCTACCATTGGGAGGTGTGGAATGTCACGGGTGCCCATGATATTCAAGCGAGTGATGCCGCCGTTCGTCAGGGTGACTTGGCGGGCGGGAGTAGTGGCGGTCAAGCCGTTGGTCGGTTTGAGGGGACATCTGCCAATTTTGAGCGGGCTTCTGAAGCGCTGGATCAGCGCCCTGAAGAGATTCGTCGTGATAGAGATGAGGCGATGCGTGAGGGGCGTTATGCCGATGTGATTGCCAATGAGTTGAATGATGTTTTATTGCCACTTGAGGTTGTCTCTACCTATGGTGGTCAGCTTATCGATGCCTTTTCAGATACATTTTCAGATGGTCGGGAACGACAGATTCCATGGCGTGAGGAGGGAACCTATGTGGTTCGCTGTATTGCCGTTATTGAACCAAATGCCGACCCAGATCAAGCGATGCGAGCGCCCAGTGTAGCCACTCAGGTGGTGCAGGTACGCAACCTGCAAAGCATCGCAAGTGAAGAGCTTGATCGTGCCTCAGCGGATGTTGCTGAACTGGAGCTGCGTCTACAGCTATTAGAGTTGCTGCCTGAAGATCATCCAGAGCGTGCGTTAATTCCGCAAATAATGCAGCAAATTGAAGAGCGTAATTTGGTGGCGAGTGGCCTCACCACCGAGGTTATTGAATATCGCCTGACACAGGCAAGAGAGGCGTTGGCACGTCGGCGAATTGAATCACGCTACCTGCTAGAGGCGGGGCTGCATGATTCTCGAATTTATGCGCTAGAACGTCAGGTTGAAGAACTTGAAGATCAGCTGGCCCTTGCGCGTGAACGACTAAGTGAGATAAACCAGGCAACAGGTGCTGCCGCCTATCGGGTTCATGCGGTACTGGTGAGTGAAGTTACCGGGCAAACCTACCCAATGATTCTACAGATTGGTGAGCCACGGTTGGTAGATGGCGAGTGGCAATGCATGTTGTCAGATGTGACCAGCCGGGATGGTGGCTCCTATGTGGGCGTGGCATCTCAGAATGAGGCCGATCCAAATTCAGCGGCCACATTGGCCATTTGGGAGGCTATTGAACGGTTTTCTGGTGCGGCTGGTTTTGGTAAGGGGGCACTCAGTATTAGGCTTCCATCGAATGGCTGGTTTTCACGGCTTGAAGATGATGACCGTCAGCGTGTTGTCGAAAGTCGTGAACGTGACTGGACAGCCGCACAAGCACGGCTGGAAGAGCTTGGCACCGCAATCGCACTGCTAGGATTGGTGGTCACCTCACCCGCGTTGGGGATTGCGGGAGGGCTGCTAAGCGCAAGTTTGGCAGGATCGCGGATCGCTCAACGGCTCTCTAACGGCACCTTTAGGTGGGATTCTCAAACGACGGGAGACATCATCGATATTGTCGGTTTTGCCGCCAGTATGGTAGGAGCGGGCACCATCGGTGGACTCAATAAGGTAGAGGATGCTGCCAGCGCAGCCGCTGCTGTGCCCAACTCCAGCAGAAGAGTAAGAGGCTTCTTTCTTCGCACCGCACAAGCGGGGCTTCAAGCTACTCGGCGAACAGCTGATGTTGTGGAAGAGCTTTCAGATATAGCGGGTGTTATCCATTGTAATGCAGAGACTGCGGCAAATTTAGTCAGCATATCTAATGCCGTAGCGAGCGGCCAAATGAGCGCCACAGAGGGGCGACGTGCTCGGGCGCGTACCATCAGTGGGGCCATTCAAAGCAACGGACTCACTATCGCCTCACGGGTGAGGGGTGCTCAGGCAGCTCATGCACCCGAGTCGGATGCCCCCTCTCGGCGACCCTCCCCTGAGGCTGAGCAACCTATCCGTCACGATCAGCCTGCTGCCCCAGAGCCGCGTGCTAGGGTTGAACCCACTGTTGCTGTGCCTGAAATATCCCGACCACCACGAACGCGTCGCCAGCTAGGGGAGATGAACAGTGAATTGGGCGATCTCTCCGGCCGTGTTCCTGTTGTTGAGAACCCCAGCTTGCCTGGGAATACCGTTGAGGTGGTCTATCGTGATGGCCGCTTACGCGTGGAGGTTGGCCCCGATGCAACACCACGGCATGTCCGTTACCACCAAGAGACCGTGCGCCAACTTCATCGCTATGAAGGCCTAATGGGGGCCATTAATATTCTTATTTCCAGAATTCAGGCGCTGCTGGGCGGTGGCCCCGGTTTTGGTGATCGTGGATTTGAAGCGGGGCTAGAGGTGAGCAAGCTCAGTCGGATACTGAATGATTTAGAGACGCTAAGAGAGACGATTGATTACCGTGCCACAGAGATGGCGGGCAACCGGGCTGATGGCACGTCAGAGGAGGGCGGTGCGGCCCCTCAAGCAAGAGAGGTTAATCCGGTAGAACGGAGTGAAATTGATGCTGAAATTGCATCTATTCGGGAACAACTTGCCCAGCATCAACATGATATCAACTCCATTGAAGGGGGGCGTGGCCGCGTAGCGATGGCTGACACCACGGTGGTGCCGCTACGCCCTGAGGATGAAGGGTTCCATCAAACGCTTGAGGTGGGTGAGTCACGGGTATATCAAGATCTTGGTGGCAATGTCGGGCGAGCGACGCGAGAAACCAATGATATAACGGTCATAGAAACGGAGCTCCAGGCAGGACAAACAACACCGCGAGGTGACTTTCAACGCGATGCCTTGCTCGCCCCCGAGATTGATAATTTCCCGATAGGTCAGGGAGGTTTTGAACGGCTCCATGCCTCAGGCCGACTACTTGGCCATGAAAGCCCACATGGCATTCTTTGGGGGCCATTTAGTCTGAATCGTCACTTTCAACAGCATGGTGTTGAGATATATATCGCCCAACTTCGTGAACAACTCCCCCCAGGTGCGACACTGCACTTAACTGTGATTGTGCAGAGAGAGCTCGGTACGGGAGAGTTCGCCGGGGTTGAGTTTCTCAAAAGTGTCTCATACGTCATCGATAGCCGGTTAGCGGGTGAAACAGCGCTGACCCCTGTTTTTCGACAAGACATTGATGTTGATCAGCCACAAAACCCCGACTCAAGTTATGACATCAGTGCACCAAGGTTTCTACTCCAGGATCCTGAGCATGGTAGAGCATCGGGCACCGATCCGGCCGTCACCTCATCAAGGCGTCAACGACGTCGGCCAGATATAAGGCCTGTGCATGAGCAGGTTCAAGCGAATATTTTATTTGGTAGTGCCCAATGGTTAATAACAACATTGCGGCGTTTAGGCCCCTCTAGTTCTGATGAAAGGCGAGGTGCGCGTGCCTACGCCAGCATACTCAATGATGATGTGCGAAGAATTAGAACAGGTGAACGAATGACACAAGATGAGGTGGCAAATATCCGACAACAAATTAGTGATATCTTGGACGTATACCCGCAGCTGAGGCCGCAGTATCAAGCGACGGTTGATAGGATGACCGCAGCAGAAGAGTAACCCCATTAAAATAGAGAGTCAGATTGACTTCCCCCTCCGCTCCAGTGAAACTGCGCCCCATGTTAACAACAGCAGAACTCAAACGGCTACGTGCCGACGTCACCTTCAACACCTCATTGCTGGGGAGTGAGTGGACCTTTCGCACCACCTGGGGCCTCTTTTCGCCTCGGGCGATTGATGAAGGGACGCACCTGCTTCTCGACCGGCTTGAGATCTCACCCACCGATAACTGCCTCGATTTAGGTTGTGGTTACGGCCCTATTGGCTTGAGCATGGCGCGACAAGCACCCCAGGGCAAAACGCTAATGTTGGATAAGGATTTTGTGGCGGTGCGTTACAGCAATCTCAATGCTGAGAATAACGGTATAAAAAATGCGGAAGCGATCTTGAGTAACGGTTTTGATCAGGTGGATAAAAATGCGCGTTTTGATCTGATCGCCTCCAATATCCCTGCCAAGGTGGGTAAAGAGATGATGTCGCTCATCTTGCATGATGCGCTGCATCTGCTCAATCCTGGGGGGCGACTCTATCTGGTGACCATCAACGGACTGCGCCAGTATATGAAGCGTAATCTGAATGAGGTCTTTGGTAACTATGACAAGCTGAAGCAGGGTAAATCTTATACGGTAGCGTTAGCGATAAAAGAGGGTTAGCGGTAACTGCGATGAGATCTATTGCGGGAACTGCCCAGCATATTTTTTGATCCACTCAGTGGCGGCCTCTTCATCGCTGAGCTCTCTATCTTCACTCTCTAGTATCTGCTGTTTGTACTCTTCGATGTGACAGAGCTGTTCGACCATGCGGAGGGTGAAATGGATGCTCTCATCTTGGAATTCAACACCAATATCAAAATGTTTTTCATCAATAGGTTGACACCACGCGACAACGCCATGGGCCTTGAATGTGGGTTGGCAGAGTGGAATATAGATTTGGATATCACAACCCTGTTTAATCTTCGTATCGGAAACAAAGCAGAGCCCCCCCTCGCTGACATTTCTCAGGCGGCGGCGCTGGTGTTTCTCTTCAACCGCCGCATCAAGCGTGTAGCCAATGGGGATGTTGGAGGGGTGACGAATATACTCACGTGATGGCATAGTTTGACGCTATCACACTCCTTTGCTTGCGGATAGTCTCGAACCAACCCTGCTTGAGTCGTATTGGGTTGATCTACTCTCTCTTGAAGTCTAGCCAGAATTTCTTTAAAGGGGTATCTACTCCATTGGCCTAATATGGCTGTAGGTGCACATTGACCTCCATGGAAGGAGGGAATGCAGAAGGATTGTTGGGAACAATCCCTGTCATGTGCATGTTTGCAGGTTCGGCTGGTCGCATAAATGCGACCCTACACACGAGCATAAAATGACTGGAGTGGAAAAAGACCAATGAAGTGGATACCCCCTTTTTCTTTATTTAACGATGGTGGTTCTCCAAGTGTAGGTTGTTGGTAAACAATCACAGCCCGATAGCAGAAGATGACGTAGAATAGTTCTCCATGAATATCTATCTGATTGCCGTTGGAAACCGTATGCCACGCTGGGTTGAAGAGGGTTACCAGGAGTACGCTAAGCGCATGCCCTCTGAGTGCGCCTTGAAGCTGGTTGAGATTGCTCCCGGCCGTCGAGGTAAAGGGGCAGATATTGCTCGTGTGGTGCGTGACGAAGGTGAGCGGATGTTGAAGGCGATCCCCCGTAGCTGCCGAGTGGTCACGCTGGAGGTTGAAGGGCGTGCGTGGAGTACCTCGCAGTTGGCTAAAAAACTGGGTGGTTGGTTGGCAGATGGCCCAGATATCGCATTGTTGGTGGGTGGCCCCGAAGGGTTGGCCGAAAGCTGCCAGCAGCGGGCCGACTTGCGATGGTCGCTATCACCGCTGACACTGCCCCACCCGCTGGTGCGTGTACTGCTCTCAGAGCAGCTCTATCGCGCCTGGAGCCTGCTCAATAATCACCCTTATCATCGAGCGTGAATCGAATGAATAGAGAACAGAGATTACTCCTTGCGTCACAATCACCACGTCGCCGAGAGCTGTTGACGCAGATCGGCGTCGACTTCCAAGTGATATCTGTTGATATTGATGAGCAGCAACATGCGGGTGAACTGCCTGCCGCTTATGTCAGCCGTGTGGCGAGTGAAAAGGCGTGGGCCGGTTGGCATGCGCAGTCGAAGATGATGAAAACGCCGGTGTTGGCGGCAGATACGGCGGTGGTGATTGGTTCGCAAATTATGGGCAAACCGGTCGATGAGGCAGATGCATTTGCCATGTTGCAGCGGCTCTCAGGGCGCACCCATGAGGTCTATAGCGGTGTCGCACTGGTGGATGGTGAGACCCATGTGCGAATCAGTTGCAATGAGGTCACCTTTCGCCTCATCTCCGATGATGAGATAGTGGCCTACTGGCAGAGTGGTGAGCCGTTGGATAAGGCGGGTGGTTATGCCATTCAGGGGGCGGCAGCGTTGTTTATCTCCAATCTAAATGGCAGCTATTCGGGTGTCATGGGGCTGCCTCTTTTTGAGACGGCGGAGCTGCTCTATGACGCTGGTTATGATTTGTTGAGACCTTCGTATGATGCCGACGTTTCGCCCCAGCAGCGTTAAAAAATGATGGCCGCTCTCCTCGCCAGAGTGGAACCTATTTTCCGTACAAAAGTCTCCTGTTATAACAATTTAATAAATAGTGGTGAAAGATGAGTGAAGAGCTTCTGATTAATGTGACCCCCCCCGAAACACGGGTGGCGTTGGTTGAGAATGGTGTAGTACAGGAGTTGATTATCGAGCGTGCCAGTAAACGTGGCATCGTCGGCAATATCTACAAAGGGCGTGTCTCACGCATACTGCCAGGCATGCAGGCCGCTTTTATTGAGGTGGGGCTGGAGCGCACCGCTTTTCTGCACAGCTCTGATATCGGTAGCAGCTCAACCAGTGGTAATGGTGATAAAACCGCGCCGCTGATTACCGAGCAGTTGCGTGAAGGGGGCGAGGTGCTTGTTCAGGTGCTGAAAGACCCCATCGGTAGCAAGGGTGCGCGTTTAACGACCAATATTGCCATCCCATCGCGTTATCTGGTCTTTCTTCCCCACCTCTCCAGCACCGGCATCTCTCAGCGTATTGAGGATGACGATGAGCGCACTCGATTACGCGGTATTCTCGCCAGCTTCTGCGAGGATGATGAGGTCAAGGGCAACTTCATCGCCCGCACGGCGGCAGAGGGGATGGAGGCCGAATCACTGCAGTGCGATATGCGTTTTCTCTCTCGTCTCTGGCAATCTATTTTGGAACGCAGCGGTGCCGCAGATGGTGTTGAGTTGATCCATGCCGATCTCCCATTGGCACTGCGGGCGCTACGTGATCTGGTGGGCGATGATCTGGAGAAGATTCGTATCGACTCACGTGAGACCTATGAGAGGGCGATCTCTTTTACCCAGAAGCTGATCCCTGAGATCAAATTTAAGCTGGAGTACTACCCCGGTGAGCGCCCACTGTTTGATCTATTTGGTGTTGAAGATGAGATCCAAAAGGCGCTGGACAGTAAGGTACAGCTAAAATCAGGCGGTCATTTGGTGATTGATCAGACGGAGGCGATGACCACCGTGGATGTCAACACCGGCTCTTTTGTCGGCCATCGCACGTTAGAGGAGACCATCTTTAAGACCAACCTGGAGGCGGCGCAAACGATCTGTCGTCAGCTGCGGTTACGTAATCTTGGCGGCATGATCATTATCGATTTTATCGATATGCAAGACCCAGAGCATCGTCGACAGGTGTTGCGTGCGCTGGAGAAATATCTGGCTAAGGATCATGCCAAGAGCCAGATCTGTGAGGTCTCATCACTTGGTTTGGTGGAGATGACACGCAAACGCACCCGTGAATCGCTCGGTCATGTGCTGTGCGAACCCTGCCCCTGTTGCGCCGGTCGTGGCACATTGAAGACGGCAGAGACCACCTGCTATGAGGTCTTCCGTGAAATTATGCGTGAGGCACGTGAGTTTGATGCGGAATCACTGTTGGTGCTTGCCTCACAAGAGGTGATTGATCGTCTGCTAGATGAGGAGTCAACTAACCTCGCCAGTCTGGAGCAGTTCATTGGTAAACCGATTAAGCTACAGGTTGAAGCACTCTATACTCAGGAGCACTATGATGTGGTTTTGGTGTAGGTGCTGCAAATCTCCTGCCCCTGCGTTTCAAGCAAGTTGAGTAGAACCCTTTAGGGAAAACACAGCGACTACGATGTCTATCCTTAACTGCCGAACCACCACCTTTTGTGTGCGCAGCCTAGTGCTTCTGCTGCTATTGGTTGCGTTGCTGATTATCGTCGTGCGTGCCTACCTTCTGCCGTCGTTGCAGCAGTATCGGGGTGATCTGGAACAGCTTGTCGCGGCTGAGATTGGCCAGCCAATAAAAATTGGCAAGATTAGTGCCGGCATGTGGGGCGTTCATCTTGAGGTGGTGCTGAAAGATGTCGCCCTCATTGACCCTGTTAGCGGTCGCCAACAGCTCTATGCGCGTGAGCTGCATGCGCAAATTAATCTAAAAGATAGTCTGATGGATCAGCGCCTGACATTGGGCAAAATCATGCTGGTCGGGACACGTCTACAGCTTATTTTGCAGAAGGATGGCACGGTTGTTCTGGAGGGTTTTGAGGGCTCATCACAATCCACCAGTGGCGCAGTGGGGGGGCTGCTCTTCCAAGAGAGTGAACTGCTGCTGCAAGATAGTGAGGTCTTTTGGAAGAACCAACGTATCGAAGCACCCCCGCTCCGTTTTAGTGATGTTAATGTCGCCCTGGTCAATCAGGGGGGCAGACATTGGCTGAAGGCGGAGGCTCAGCTGGGTGCAAACTTGCAGAGTCGAATTGAGTTGCGCGCAGAACTGGCCGGTGATTTGGCGGAGCCAGGGGGGTGGCGGGGAGAGGTCTACTTCAAAGCGGGACAGCTCGCGTTGGGTGAGCTGCTTGCCGCGCGTCGTCCTCAGGGGACGCAGATTGATCAGGGCACGCTGGATGCAGAGATCTGGACACGCTGGGAGGAGAGCCGTCTGACTCAGCTTGAAGGTGATTTTGATGTGCATCATCTAAAGCTCACTATCAGCCATGATCAGCAGGTGCGTCAGCACCATCTGGAGCGCCTGAAGAGTGGTGTTAGCTGGCAGGCAGGTGCCGGGGGGTGGCAGTTGAGCCTACCCGCATTGAGCCTCACAAAATCAGGCGTGGTCTGGTCTCAAAGTGGCTTTGCTCTTGATGTTGGGCGTGATGTAGAACAACGACTTGATCTGCATGCCCGGGTAAAATTTATCCAGCTTGGCGATATCTTACCGATTGCGATGTTCTTCCTGCCACAAGATCATGAACAGCTGCAACTGCTCTCCAAATTGGCCCTACAGGTCGATCTACGGGATTTTGATCTGCGCCTGAATGAGTTGGCAGAGGGGCGCTATGATTGGCGTTTGGCCGGTCGGCTCAATAATTTGAATACACAACCATTGGATGGTATTCCCGGTGTTAATGGACTCAATTTAGCCTTTAATGCCACGGCTGAGCAGGGCAGCGTTAACCTACTTTCAGATGACTTTACGCTTAATTTGGCCGGTCTATTTCGTGCGCCTATAAAATTTGATCAGCTTCAGGGCCGCGTCGATTGGCAGCTCACCGATGATGCTCTGCGGCTCCTCACCGACCAAATGCGCCTATCGGATGGTGAGTTCAATACCGTTAGCACGATGGATCTACAGATCCCCTTTGATCAGCAACCACTATTTATCGATATGCAGACCCGTTTTGATCGCGGTTCTCTCAGCGCTATTCGTCACTACCTGCCCACCGCCATTATGCATGAGGATCTGGTCAACTGGCTTGATCGTGCCTTGGTGAGTGGTCAGATATCAAACGGCACGATGGCGTTACATGGCCCATTGAATGCCTTTCCATTCACCGCCAATGAGGGCCATTTTCAGGTACTGTTTGATGTCGATGATGCAACCTTTGACTACATGCCAAAGTGGCCGCCAATTAAGCAAGCGCAGGCGCAGGTACGGTTTCTCAATAGTTCGTTGGATGTCCAGATCAAACAGGCCAAGCTGCTACAGAGTGATGTGAAAGAGGCGCGTGTGCAGATTGAGGATATGACCCAAGGTACGCCGGTGCATCTTCAAAGTGCGTTAAGCGGCCCATCCACTACCCTGATGAAAATCTTAGGTGAGACGACCCTGTCGGAGCAGTTTGCCCCATTGGTGGAGACGCTAAACGTGGCTGGTGAGGCGGAGGTTAATATCGATCTATCCATCCCGATGAGTGATGATGATCGTTTTCGTATAAAGGGTGATGTGGCATGGTTAGATGCTGTGGTGACACTGCCGACACTCGATCTGAAATTAACCGAGGTGCGAGGCAATCTTGCATTCACGGAAAAGGGTGTTTCAGCCAAAACGATTCAGGCCACCGTGCTGGGTGAGAAAACCAGCGTCAAGATCTCAACCAATGCCGATCAGACGATCATCCTGCGGGCTAAAAAGTTACCACTCAATAGCAAACGGTTGGCTGAAAAGCTGCCGGGCATCTATCTAGAACATCTACAGGGCACCGCAGATATTGATCTGGAGATGCGTATTGGCAAGGTGCGCAAAGGGCGCAGATCGCTCACCGTTGCGGTTAAATCAGATCTCAAAGGCATTGCCGTCAATGCCCCGCCGCCATTGGCTAAGGCCAAAAATAAGAGGCACTACTTTCGTCTAAATGGTGACCTGACCCATCCTAAAAAAATCCGCTTTGACATCGATTATGGGGGGGGGCTTGATGCAACCCTATTGGTCGATGGTAAACGTGGCCGACTGCTGAAAGCGGCGCTTCAGCCAGGTGCTAAGTCACCAAAGCTGCCAAAAGAGGCGGCGATCAAGATTGCCGGTGATATTGACCAGATAGATTGGGGGCTCTGGCATAAGTGGCTGCATGGCCTGAAGAAGAGTAAACAGGGGGGCAAGCGACTGCCACTGCTGTTTGACCTGAATATTGGTGCACTGCATTGGTTGGACCAAACGTGGCAGCAGGTGGCGCTACAGGGGCGAGATGAGGCGGGGCTGCTGAAGGTGCAGTTCTCAGGCCCCGCATTGGATGGCCATTTGAGGCTCTATGAGGATGAGGCAGATCACCATAAAAACAGTGTTGATCTAAAACAGCTCCATCTGGGTTTTGATTTTGATGTGGCGGCAGTTAATGACAAGAAGCCCCCGCTGGTGCCTACCGAGGATGATCCGCGTGAATTTCCGCCACTGAAGGTCAATATTGAAAAAATGGTGGTGAATAACAAGCTACTGGGTAAACTCTCTGTGGCCCTGCAAGCGCAGAAAAATGGCATCGATATGCGCGGTTTTCGCCTGGAGGGTAGGCAGTTAGATGTCTCCGCGGATGGGAGTTGGACACTGCAAGGGGGGCAGCATACCACTACGCTTGATCTCTTCCTCAACTGCAGCAATCTTGGACAGATGTTAGAGGATCTTAAATTTGCCTCCAATATTCATGGCACCAATCTGGGGGGGACGATGCGACTGAAGTGGTCGCTGCCGGTGACTCAGCTACGGGCAGAGGCGCTGAGCGGCCATGTAGATGTGCTGGCCAGTGATGGTCGTTTCCGCTCAGTTGACCCAGGTATTGGTCGTCTGATTGGTCTGCTCAGTATCGCTGAAATAGGTCGACGTATGACGCTCGATTTCTCCGATCTTTTTGGCGATGGTTTTGCGTTTAACGACATTGTCGGGTCGATGCAGATTGAAAAAGGCGATGCCTACACAGAAGATATGGTAATTGAAGGGCCATCCGCCAGAATTGAGATGGTGGGCCGGAGTGGTTTGGCAACACATGATTATGACCAGATTATCACCGTCACCCCGGCCATTAGTGCCGGCATACCTCTGGTCGGGCTGTTGGCCGGTGGGCCTTTAGTCGGCGCGGTGCTATTGGGTGTGCAGAAGCTGATTGGTGGCAAGGTGGATGAAACAGCTCAGACCAAATACAAGTTAACCGGCAGTTGGGATGATCCACTCATAGAACCTATTGAGGCACCGAAGCCAGAGTCAGAGAGTATAAAAAGAGATAATATTTTAGACTTCGATTAAGCCGTTGTTTGACGCTACCTCTAACGGTTCGTAGAATCACTCCACTCTTAAATCCTATTGGAACCTTTATGACAGATTGCCCGCAGCAAGTGGCCGCTATTCAGATGGCCAGTGGCCCCAATGTTCACGCCAACCTTATTGAAGCACGTAGACTCATTGGCGAGGCGGTTGCCGTGGGTGCCAAACTGGTCGTTTTGCCGGAAAATTTTGGTTTTATGGGTGAGAAAGATAGTGATCTACTTGCCCTCCAGGAGGAGGATGGCAAAGGGTTGTTGCAGAATTTTCTACGCGATGTGGCCAAAGAGCATGCTATTTGGCTTGTTGGCGGCACGATTCCCCTTGTCTCAAAGGATGAGAATAGAGTGCGTGCGGCCTGCTTGGTCTATGATGACCAAGGGAGACGCGTTGCGCACTACGATAAGATGCACCTGTTTGATGTGCATCTGATTGAGACCGATGAGTACTATACGGAGTCAGCCACCATCGAACCGGGTGATGAGGTCGTCGTCGTCGATAGCCCCTTTGGACGACTGGGTGTTGCGGTCTGTTATGACCTGCGTTTCCCTGAGATTTTCCGTGTCATGCTCGATAAAGGTGTCGAAGTGCTAGCGCTACCATCAGCATTTACGGCCGTGACGGGTCGGGCACATTGGGATGTGCTGCTGCGTGCCAGAGCAATTGAGAATGTCGCCTATGTGATTGCTGCCGGTCAGGGTGGTTATCATCTCAACGGACGTGAGACCCATGGTCACAGCATGATTGTTGACCCTTGGGGAGTTGTACAGGACGAGTTAGAGCAGGGTGCTGGTTTTGCCAGTTGCCAGATTGACCTTGAATACCAACAGAGAGTAAGACGGGATTTCCCCGTCATCAACCATCGGCGGATACGTTGTGAGTGATCTGATTCAAATAGCCCAACAATCTATTCTTGAGCCATCTGGGCTAGCAATTTGTGATCTGGAGCGGCTACTGGGTGAGTTGACCGGTAGCCAGATTGATGCGGCCGATCTCTATTTTCAGTCCAGTCGCCTGGAGTCCTGGGTGCTGGAGGATGGCATCATCAAAGAGGGCATGCACAACATTGAGCAGGGGGCGGGTGTGCGTGCCATCAGTGGTGAGAAGACCGGTTTCTCCTACTCTGATGAACTGCAACTGCCTGCGCTACTGGAGGCGACACGGGCAGCCCGGGCGATTGCCCGAGGGGGCCAACAGGGGCGGGTGGCGATTAAAAACGCGGCTGCTACAAAGCCGCTCTATGCACCGATAAATCCGCTGCTGACGCTGGATGAAAAGCAGAAAGTCGACCTGTTGCACCGGGTGGATGCCGAGGCACGGCTTATCGATCCGCGGGTAAAGCAGGTCTCCGTCAGCCTCGTCGCGGCTCAGGATATCGTTCTGATGGCCGATAGTGAGGGGGCGCTGAATGCCGATGTACGGCCGATGGTGCGCATGAGTGTGCATGTCATCGCTGAGCAGAATGGTCGCCTGGAGCAGGGCAGTGGCGGTGGCGGTGGACGCCACAGTTTCCAATATCTTCTCGATGAGGAGCGCGCACTTGGTTTTGCGCGTGATGCAGTGCAGCAGGCGCTGGTCAATTTGGAAGCGGAAGCAGCACCCGCCGGTGCGATGACCGTGGTTCTCGCCTCAGGCTGGCCTGGTATCTTGCTGCATGAGGCGATTGGCCACGGTTTAGAGGGTGATTTTAATCGTAAAGGCACCTCCGCTTTTGCGGGCCGAATTGGTGAGAAGGTCGCTTCCGCTGAGTGCAGTGTCGTCGATGATGGCACCCTGCAAGGGCGTCGTGGATCACTAACGATAGATGATGAAGGTGTGCCGACGGAGTCAACGATGTTGATCGAAAATGGCATTCTGAAAGGTTATATGCAGGATAAACATAACGCCCGATTGATGGGGCAACGCTCGACGGGAAATGGTCGACGAGAGTCCTTTGCGCATCTGCCAATGCCGCGTATGACCAACACCTATATGTTGGCGGGGTCGCATGCGCCTGAGGAGATTATCGCCTCGGTTGAAAAGGGTCTCTATGCGGTCAATTTTGGGGGCGGACAGGTTGATATCACCTCCGGTAAATTTACCTTTTCAACCAGTGAAGCCTATTTGATTGAAAAGGGTAAGATTACCCGGCCGGTAAAAGGGGCTACGCTGATAGGTAACGGTCCCGATGTTCTGACACGTGTCAGTATGGTTGGTAATGATCTACAGCTTGATAAAGGGGTGGGCGTTTGTGGCAAAGATGGCCAGAGCGTTCCCGTTGGGGTTGGTCAGCCCACCCTGCGTATTGATGGGCTGACGGTGGGCGGCACAGGTTAAGTTAGAGTGAATAGAGAGGTTGGTTAAGCATGAAGCTGCTTATTGTTACCGGCATGTCCGGTTCAGGCAAAACAATCGCCCTGCGTGCATTGGAGGACGCGGGTTTCTTCTGTACGGATAATCTGCCGATCTTTCTGTTGGATGACTATCTGAAGTATATGGCGGCCTCCCAGAATAAGAGTGTCACTCAGATCGCTGTTGGCATTGATGTCCGCTCCCAACTTTCGAATATGACTGATCT
The DNA here is from genome assembly GCA_021647945.1 of Candidatus Polarisedimenticolaceae bacterium. Classification (GTDB taxonomy): domain Bacteria; phylum Pseudomonadota; class Gammaproteobacteria; order Chromatiales; family Chromatiaceae; genus JAKITT01. The sequence goes on along the minus strand of JAKITT010000019.1, from coordinate 15,190 downwards.
GCCAGCGATGATCAAACGGCTGCAAACGCAGGGATTTGATTGTGAGGTGATCTCCATTGAGGCGAAACGTGAAACGCTGATTAAGCGTTTTAGTGAGACACGCCGTAAACATCCGCTATCGGATCAACTGCTCTCATTGGAGCAGGCGATCGACACCGAACGTGAGCTATTGGCACCGCTCATTGAATCGGCGGATCTTCGTATCGACACCACCCAGACAACGCTGCATGAGCTGCGTGAGCTGATCCGCAAACGGGTGAGTAGCAAAGAGGATAGTCAGCTCTCTATTCTCTTTGAGTCCTTTGGATTTAAGCATGGTGTGCCGGCGGATGCTGATTTTGTCTTTGATGTGCGCTGCCTACCTAACCCGCACTGGCAGCCTGAGCTGCGCCCGCTGACCGGCCTGAATGACAAAGTGGTTGAGTTTTTAGCACCGCATCAGCAGAGCAAAAAGATGTTGAAAGATCTGACCCGATTTCTCGAAGATTGGATTCCCAACTTTGAGGCGGATGGACGCAGCTATCTGACCGTAGCGATTGGCTGTACCGGTGGACAGCACCGCTCAGTCTATATCTCCAACCAGCTCTACCAACACTTCTCTGCCGATCGTTCTAAAGTGCTTAGCCGCCATCGTGAGCTGTCATGAGCATCGGTCTGTTAGTGATTACGCACGATGGGATTGGGGCCATCCTAATGGCCACCGCCATTAAGATGTTTGGCTGCTCGCCATTGAGTTATAAAACGCTGTCGGTGAGTGAAGATTGTGATCCAGATGAGTGTCGGCAGAGTGCACAAAGCCGTATTGATGAGCTTGATGATGATGGTGATGGTGTACTGGTGCTGACCGATATGTACGGTTCAACGCCCTGCAATATTGCCACGGCGATGATTGAACCTGGGCGCGTCAATGTGATTGCGGGTATCAGTCTGCCAATGTTGGTTCGGGTCTTTAACTACCCTCATCTAGATCTTGAGCAGCTGACCCACAAAGCAGTCAGTGGTGGTCATGATGGCATTATGCTCTGCCAACGAGATAAGGGTGGAGAGTGTTGTGATAAAGCGTGATGTAACCATTATCAATAAGTTGGGGCTGCATGCCAGGGCGGCGGCCAAATTGGTCTCTTGTGCCAGTCAGTTTGAGAGCGAGATATTTGTCGAGCGCAATGGTCATCGCGTCAACGGTAAAAGCATCATGGGGGTGATGATGTTAGCGGCAAGCCAAGGAGTGCGGATCACCTTGGAGGCAGAGGGTGATGATGAAGAGTTAGCAGTGCAGGCGTTGCAGACGCTGATTATCGATAGATTCGGGGAGGGTGCATGAGCCTACTCTGTAGCGGTATCGGTGTCGGTGTCTCCCGAGCGATTGCTATTGGCCCTGCCCACCTGCTAAAGAGCGGCCTGATCGAGGTGCAGCCCAGCACCATCAGCGCTAAACAGATCGATGCTGAGTGTGAGAGTTTTCTACAAGCGATCAAATTGGCGCGTCGTCAATTAAAAGCGGTACGCAATAAAATCCCCGCCTCAACCCCCTCTGATATCAGCGCTTTTATCGACACCCATCTGTTGATGCTGGAAGATTCAGCGCTTGCTGAGGCACCACTTGAACTGGTGCGCATACACTGCCTCAGCGCCGCCTATGCATTGCAGGTAAAAAGAGATGCGTTGGTCAAGGTGTTTGATGAGATGGATGACCCCTATCTGCGCACCCGTAAGGATGATGTTGACCATGTGGTCAATCAGATTCAAAAAAATCTACGCAATCTTGGCATGGATGTAACCAGCACCCCTGATCTACAGGGGCGCATCATTATCGCTTCAGACCTGACACCGGCCGATGCGATCTTGATGGGCAATCGGGGGGTTGCCGCTTTTATTACTGAGTATGGCAGCCCGATGTCACATACGGCTATTTTAGCGCGTAGTCTGGGTATCCCCACCATTGTTGGTGTGCACAATGCGACGCGTTATCTGCAACAGGATGAGACACTGATTGTAGATAGTGAGCAAGGCATCGTTCTGGCTGATCCAAGCTGGGATATTATTGAGCATTTCAATCAGCGCATTGTGCAGCAGCGCTACCATGAGGCTGAGCTGCAACAACTGGTTAACAAGCCATCAAGGACGCTGGATAAGACAGCCATTTCACTGCAGGCCAATATTGAACTGCCAGAGGATATTGATGCCACCTTGACCAATGGCGCAGTTGGCGTGGGTCTCTATCGCACCGAATTCCTCTTTATGAATCGCCAGCAGTTGCCTGATGAGGCAGAGCATTACGCCACCTATAAAAGAGTGACTGATGGCCTCAATGGTATTCCCGTCACCATTCGTACACTCGATCTTGGTGCCGATAAACAGACCGAAGAGGGGGCCGGTCTCTGTACCCCCTCAGCGTGTAATCCTGCACTGGGGCTGCGAGCCATTCGCCTCTGCCTGAAAGAGCCAGAGCTGTTTAAACCGCAGCTACGTGCCATTCTACGGGTGGCTGCTGATGCCCCGGTACGCATGCTGATTCCAATGCTCTCCAGTATGCATGAGCTGAATGCGGTCAAGCAGTTGATTGAAGAGGTGAAGCAAGAGTTGACCAAAGAGGGACTCTCTTTCAACCCCAACATTCCATTGGGTGCCATGATTGAGGTGCCTGCTGCTGCCCTATCGGCCGATGCCTTTGCCAAAGCGCTCGATTTCTTCTCCATCGGCACCAATGATTTGATCCAATACACCTTGGCAATCGATCGTATCGACGATGAGGTGAGCCACCTTTTTGATCCGCTGCACCCCTCAGTGTTGCGCTTGATTAAGATGACCATTGATGCGGCCAATCGACATAAGATACCCGTTAGCATGTGTGGCGAGATGGCGGGAGACCCGCGCTACACCCGCCTGCTGTTGGGTCTTGGTCTGCGCGAGTTTAGTATGCAGCCAGGCGCTCTGCTGGAGGTGAAGAAGATTGTTCGAGAGAGTGATCTTCCTCAGTTGATTCGGCGAACCGAGCAGTTCATTAAACAGATTGATGAGGGGCCAGCTGATAAGCTGTGGGCGATGCTTGCCTCTGGATTAGAGTAATCGTCCCCTGCTAAACTTCGCGACAATCTCACCTACGGTTTAGTATTCCATGCCTTTAAACACACCATCACGCGTCTCTGAAGAGAATCATCTGCATGAACTGCAGGCGGTCATCAGTGGTGGTGCGATGTTGCGGGCAGGTCGAATGCTTGATGCGCTACAGGCGGCGGAGGTTGCTCACCTGCTTGAGTCACTGCCGTTGGCGCAACGTGAGCTGCTCTGGGCATTGGTCAAGGAGCGGGGCGATAAAGGTGAGGTACTACTGCAAGTCACCGATGAGGTGCGTGACGGTCTGATCAGCGATATGGAACCGGCTCAGCTGCTGGCCGCGACCAAAGGTTTGGCGACAGATGATCTGGCCGATCTGGTTAAAGATCTACCGCTAGCGATCACTCAGGAGGTGCTTGGCTCGCTCGACCACCAGAATCGTGATCGCCTGGAGAGGGTGCTCTTCTATCCTGAAGATAGTGCCGGCGGTCTGATGAATGTTGATACCGTGACGGTGCGTGCGGAAGTGACGCTCTATGTGGTGATACGTTACCTGCGCCAGCTGAGAGAGCGGATGCCCGCTGATACCGACAGTCTCTTTGTGGTCAACCGTGCCGGTGACTACCTGGGTGTCATCACGCTGGCGGCACTGCTAACGCATGACCCGGATGATTCGGTCGCTGAGGTGATGTCGCTTGATCGGCGTCCTATCCAGGCGGATTGGAGTAGCCGTGAGGTGGCCAACCGTTTTGAGAAACATGATCTGGTCTCGGCACCCGTGGTTGATGATCAAGGCCATCTGCTGGGTCGTATCACCGTGGATGATGTGGTCGATGTGATCCGCGAAGAGGGTGAGCATCAATTCATGGGGCAAGCGGGTCTCTCAGAAGATGAAGATATGTTTGCGCCGGTGTTGGTGAGTGCGCGTCGCCGTGCGCTCTGGCTCGGGGTCAATCTAATGACCGCTTTTCTCGCCTCCTGGGTGATTAGCCAATTTGAAGCGACCCTCTCGCAGGTGGTTGCACTCGCCGTATTGATGCCGATTGTGGCCAGTATGGGGGGGGTTGCAGGCACCCAAACGCTCACCCTGGCTATTCGTGGTATTGCATTGGGTCAGCTCTCATACAGCAATGCCCGCTGGTTACTGCTCAAGGAGCTGGCAGTTGCGGCGATCAATAGCGTGATCTGGGCCGCCGTGGTGGCATTGGCGGCAGGGCTCTGGTTTCAGAGTGCCGATATTGCCATGTTGATTGCTGTCGCACTCTCCATCAACTTGATGTTTGCTGCGCTGGCGGGTGCCGTCTTACCACTGGCGTTGGATCGGATCGGTATCGACCCCGCTTTGGCGGGGGGTGTATTGTTAACCACCGTGACCGATGTGGTCGGTTTTCTCGCCTTTCTGGGTCTGGCGAGTTGGTTTCTTTTCTAATGAGACCTCTGAACAAGCATGACTTAATCTATAATAGAGGCTTCTAAAGCGACCTTCTTAGTAACTACCTGATATCTAAATCTATGTCGAACAGTAAACGTAAATCCTCATCCTGCAAACAAAAAGTGGATGCTATATGCACGGTTGATCTGCCCCCTTTGGGTATGAGTGCGACGGATATCGTCAACGATTCCATGCGCTATTTTCGATACACCTTGGGTCAAGATAGACAGTGCAAGTCAGCCCATTACCACTATAAAGCGCTGGCAATATCGCTGCGAGATCGTCTGGTTGAGCGATGGAAGGCAACCCATAACGCCTGTGAAGCGGCCGATTGCAAACACACCTACTATCTCTCGCTAGAGTTCCTAATGGGGCGCGCGTTGAGCAACTGCATGCTCAATCTTGGGCTGGATGATGAGGTCACTACCGCACTGCACCAATTGGGCGTTGAGCTGGAGGAGATTAGCGAGCAGGAGGCAGATGCCGGATTGGGTAACGGTGGCTTGGGCCGATTGGCTGCCTGTTTTCTGGATAGCTGCGCCACCCTACAGTTGCCGGTGACCGGTTATGGTCTGCGCTATGAATATGGCATGTTTCGCCAAAGTATCAGCAATGGTGAACAGATTGAGGAGCCTGATCACTGGCTTCGAGATGGCAATCCTTGGGAGATTGAACGGCCTGAATTTACCCAGCGCATCAAGTTTGGTGGTCATACTGAGGTCTACCACAATGGTGAGTCGCGGGTACGCTGGATAGATACCAGTGATGTGCTGGCGGTTCCTTATGACATTCCAATCCCCGGTTTCAAGAATGGTACGGTCAATACACTACGGCTCTGGAAGGCGGACGCCACCGATGTGTTTGATCTGGGTGAGTTCAACGCAGGTAGTTATCCTGAGTCGGTAGCGGCCAAGAACAGTGCAGAGCACATCACTATGGTGCTCTACCCGAATGACAGCAGTGAGAATGGCAAAGAGTTGCGCCTGCGCCAACAATATTTTCTCGCTTCGGCCAGTTTGCAAGATGTGCTGCGTAAATGGGTGGAGAGGCGCGGTGAGGATTTTAGTGATTTTACCGCCAAGAGCTGTTTCCAGCTGAATGATACCCACCCCAGTATTTCGGTCGCTGAGTTGATGCGTCTGCTGGTGGATGAGCATAGTCTCTCTTGGAATGCGGCGTGGGATATCACCCGCCACTGCATGGCCTACACCAACCACACCCTACTGCCTGAGGCGCTGGAACGCTGGTCCGTGGGGCTTTTTCAGCAGTTGTTGCCTCGACTGCTGGAGATCATCTACGAGATTAATGCTCGCTTCCTGGCCGAAGTGGCCTCGCGTTGGCCAGGTGATACAGATCGCCTGCGTCGTATGTCGATCATTGAAGAGGGTGAAACACCTCAGGTGCGTATGGCCTATTTAGCCATTGTTGGCAGCTTTTCGGTAAATGGTGTGGCTGCGCTGCATACCCATCTGCTGAAAGAGGGGTTGTTCAGTGATTTTAATCAACTCTGGCCAGAGAAATTCAACAATAAAACCAATGGCGTCACCCCTCGCCGTTGGTTAGCCGCCTGTAATCCTGCGTTGCGCAGTTTTATTGATGAGACGATTGGTAACGGTTGGATTGCCGATCTGCCGCGTATCAAAGCATTGGATAAGCATGTTGCTGATGCAGCATTTCGCGAGCGCTGGTATCAGATTAAACAGGCCAATAAAGCACGTTTAGCGCAACTGGTAAAACAAGAGTGCGGTGTAAAATTTGATACGCTGTCGATGTTTGATGTGCAGGTTAAACGTATCCATGAGTACAAGCGCCAACTGCTCAATATCCTGCATGTGATCCACCTCTATAACCGTATTAAAGCGGGTGATATCAAGGGGTGGACCAATCGTTGTGTGCTGATTGGTGGCAAGGCGGCGCCAGGTTACTTTATGGCCAAGCTGATCATCAAGCTGATCAACAATGTGGCTCAGGTGGTCAACAGTGATCCACAGGTGGGTGATCGGCTCAAGGTTGCCTTTCTGCCCAACTACCGAGTCTCTGCGATGGAGGTGATCTGCCCTGGCACCGATCTCTCTGAACAGATCTCGACCGCTGGCAAAGAGGCCTCTGGTACCGGCAACATGAAGTTCATGATGAATGGCGCGTTGACTATTGGCACCTTAGATGGTGCCAATATTGAGATCCGGGATGAGGTGGGTGAAGAGAACTTCTTCCTCTTTGGGCTCAATGCGGATGAAGTGGAGTCACAGCTAAAATGTTATGATCCCAATGCAACTATTGCCGCCGATGCCGCACTTCAGCAGGTGATGAAGCTGCTGGAGTGCGGTCACTTTAGTCAGTTTGAACAGGGTATTTTTGAACCGATTGTTCAGTCACTCCGCAACCCCTATGATCCGTGGATGACCATTGCTGATTTCCGTTCCTATGTGAACTGCCAGCAGCAGGTGGCTGAGGCCTATCAAGATAGAGCACATTGGACAGCGATGAGTATCAGGAATAGCGCAGCCAGCGGTCACTTCTCAACGGATCGCACCATGCAAGAGTACAACCGGGATATCTGGCATATGCAGCCGGTGCCTTCAAAATTGAGCAAGTAGAAGAGAGTGATGATGTCTGAGCAGAGTATCCATACCTGGATCTATCGAAGTAGCCGTAAAAATGAGATGTATCTCTATCTAAAAGAGAAGGATGGTTTTGATGAGGTGCCAAAAGCGTTGATGGCGATGTTTGGTCAGCCAAGTCTAGTGATGGGTTTGGAGCTCTCAGTCGCGAGGACGTTGGCCAGAGAGGATAGTCAGGTGGTGATTAAGAGTCTGCATGAGCAGGGCTTTTTTCTACAGATGCCACCCAACCTTGAGCCGGATCTCTACGATGGCCCTCAGTAGTGGGGCGGTGGCTCGTCAATAATATCGTTGCCGGAACCACTCTGTTGCAATAGCTGTTTTAGCCGAGCCACTTCACGCTGTAGTGTGTCGATCTCTTTTTGTTGCAGGTGTTGTTGCCTGTTCAGTGCGTCGATACTCTCCTCCTGAAAGGCGAAACGCACCTCAAGATCTTCTATTCGTTTATCCATTCTGAATCCTAATTTATCCTATAGAAGGGGTACTAACCCTTTGCCATCGCGATCAGTAGGAAAACGAAGAGTACCACGGCGCCGATTGGCAGTAGTGCGCCCTGCCAATCTTTTTCCGCTTCGTTGCTCTGCTTTAGTGCAGCTTTGATGCCTGGGCGAAAGAGAAAGAAGATCAGCGCGGCCATGCCGCCAAGAATGAGTTGTTCCCAAATTTCCATAATATGATTTTGTCTTAAGTAGTTGATGAAATTATCGAGTGTTTGTGGGCAAAAATAAACAGCAGAGCTACTATCACTGGTGCTTATTATGGGTGCATAATAAAAGGTCATGGCTCTGTTAGATATCGATATTTTATCGATCTGGGCTGAGCCAGATTCAATGCGGACGAAAATATGTACGATGACTATTATGGGTTCTCCGGCAAGCCATTCAGGCTGACCCCCGATCACAAGTTTTTCTTCAACAGTAAAGGCCATAATCGTGCGATGGCCTATCTTCGTTATGGTCTAGAGCAGGGCGAAGGCTTTATCGTCATCACCGGTGGGATTGGTACCGGTAAAACAACCCTGGTGAGAAATCTGTTTGAAGAGCTGGCCGATAAAAATGTGATGGCCGCACAGCTGGTGACCACGCAGGTGGAACCCGATGACATGCTGCGTATGGTCTGTGCCTCTTTTGGTCTGGCGCATGAAGGGCTCAATAAAGCGACCCTGCTACACAACCTTGAAGCGGTCGCGCGTGCCCGCCATGCCGAAGGTAAGCAGATTCTTCTGGTGGTGGATGAGGCGCAAAATCTTCCGGCCCGCTCGGTTGAAGAGCTACGCATGCTCTCCAATTTCCAAGTTAATGATAAGGCGTTAGTGCAGAGTTTTCTGCTGGGTCAGGAGGAGTTTAAACGAACCCTACAAAGCCCAGGCATGGAACAGTTTCGTCAGCGCATTATCGCCTCCTACCATCTTGAACCACTCAATGAAGATGAGATGGAAAAGTACATCAAACACCGTTTAGGTTTAGTCGGCTGGAAAAACAACCCGAGCTTCGACGACGGTGTGTTTGAAAAGATTTATGGCTTTACCGGGGGTGTACCCCGCCGAGTCAATGCGCTGTGTGACCGCTTTATGCTCTATGGCTGTTTAGAGGAGCGTAAGGCTCTCGGGCTGGATGACATTGGTACCGTCATCGAAGAGCTACGTGGTGAGGTGGCCTATCAGCCAGAGCGCAAACTGGCGACGGTCTCCTCTATTGGAAATAGTCGAGGGGCTGAAACATCGCTCGGTGGCGGTGAAGCGGCCACGGCGCGTGAGATTGTCGCGATAGAGGAGGAGTCAGAGCTTGTCTACCGAGTCCAGGAGCTGGAGGCCGAGTTGGGCAGTCTGAAAAAGACCATCAAGCAGGAGCAGAAGCTACTACGTAAAGCGATTCTTCTGCAGCTTGATGTGGATGAGTTTGAGGATGTCTGACTATTAACTCGGTAATTATTTAGCGTAATGTAATCACAAAAATAGATGGAGTTGAATCCAGGGAAGGAGGATAAGAAGAATGGACGCAAACGAAAATTACAATGGTGGGTTGATACCCTCGGAAATAGATACACTGTCCCCAGAATTGCTAATCAGGTGGGTTAATTATGAATCAGTCTGGCATTTATAGATCAGACCAGATGTTTTTTTAAAAACTTCCTCGTGAGGGAACATGAAAACTAATAAGAGCCATAAAGAAAGTGGAGTTTGCTATCACTTGCTATCTATACTGAATAGTTTTTTGAATGCTATTTCCTGCAAAACTAATAATCAGCTTTGGACCATAATATATGGGGTGATTTTTTGTGTTGCTGGTTTACCAATGCATGTGAATGCAGATGATAAGCTAATTTGTATAACCGCTCCTGATATTCTTGATGGTTACTGTTACCCCGCTTCTACGCCAGGAGATGAAGCATTTAAGTCTGTCTGTAGTATGACGGGTGGCATTACCTTAGATGGGGCGATACTTGCCAATGGATATGGCAGTTGTTATTGGCATGAAGGTAGTCACCACTTCACTAACTATCACTATTTTATGAGTTATGATATTGGCATTAGTGAAGATAATGGCACGACATGTACAGCAGCCGGAAACCCAATAAATTATACCACAGGCAACAAGTTTCAAACTGAGCAAGATTTTAAGGCAGCAGGCAAGTCTGCATTACACTTTACTCGTTACTACAATAGTCAATCGATGCCACAATCTGAATCTACACTTGGAGCACATTGGCGTCACAATTTTGATTATTCACTGACAATTATTGGGCCAGATGGTGGCCTTAAAAGTGTAGTAACAAACCACCCAGATGGAAAAGCAAGAATTTGGAGTTCAATCAATGGGTCTAATACAACAAGGTCAAAAATTGCGATCTATACGAGCACTTTTCATGAGCCTGAGGATCCTCTACACCTCCAGGGCTACACGCCTCCTCATGAAGTGAGTGAAAGCAATACCTACGCTTCCGTAGCTGAACCAAACACTCAGCTAACACAAACAACAGAAGGGTGGCTGCTAGTAAAAGCTGATGGGCAAATTGAAAAGTATAATGCAGCTGGCAAAATAACACTCATTACAACATCAGATGGCTTTTCCAAACATTTTACTTATTCGGGAGGTCTCCTCACTGTAGTTGAAGACCATTTTGGAAACAAACTCACATTTACATATGACATTAACAATCAAATTGAGATTCTAACGTTGCCAGATTTTACGGCTATTTCCTATAGATATGATCTCCAGGGACGACTAGTAACTGTTATCTACCCCGATGACACACCGACTAATTTACTTAACAACCCACAAAAACAGTATCACTATGAAAAAGATAACTACCCTAATGCCCTTACAGGCATAACTAATGAAAATGGTCAGCGCTATGCCAGTTGGGACTACGATGTATTAGGCCGTGCCATTTCAAGTGAACATGCGAATGGGGTTGAGCGATTCTCGTTTATCTATAATGGGGTGAGTTCTACAACGAATGAGCGCTCAACAACTGTGATCAACCCGCTTGGCAAAGAAACAACCTATCGATATAAAAAAGTTAACGGTAAAAATATAGTAACCCAAGTCACGGGGCATCCTTCACAAGACTGCGCTGGGGCAAATAAAAGTTACGATTATGATGCTAAAGGTTATATAACGAGTAAAACCGATTGGAATGGAAATACAACTGTTTATGCTCGTGATGACAAAGGCCGTGAGCTAAGTCGAACAGAAGCCTCAGGTACTGCTGATGCGCATACGGTTACTACAGTGTGGCACGCTACTTTTGATAAGCCCCTTCGTATAACTCAGCCTAAAAGAATCATTGAATTCAGTTATGACACCTCAGGCAATGTGCTTACACGTACAGAAAGCGCTGTTCAATAATAAATATGCCTATGAACATAACTCAGGTGCAGCAATGATGTGGAGTTTTTCATCCAGTTAGCAATCGCCAAACCAGTTGACTCGTATCAAAATGGTGTAAATTTCGTTAATAAGCACACTCAGGTGGTGTTTTTGAATATTAACCTGAGTTTCGTTCATAGCCATTATAATAAAAGACAAGGATAGGGACATGAGTAACAACAAAAGATTAAATCAACCTCTTCTTGCGTTAGGTTTTTCGATGCTGGCATTCTGTGCAACCACCGTACAGGCCGATCGCATCACTAGCTACACCTACAACGCCCAAGGCCTCGTAGCCACAGTTGATGGCCCGCGCACAGATGTTATTGATATCACAAGCTATGACTACGATGCTCAAGGCAATCGTATCCGTATCACCAATGCTTTAGATCATGTCATTGAGATTACTCAATATGATGCAGCGGGCCGCCCGCGGATGATTGTTGATGCTAATGGTATTACGCGTGAGCTAACCTATGATGTAAGAGGGCGTATCACCAGCCAAACAGTGGCCGGTGCAGCAACAATCTTTACCTATGATCTTGTAGGCAATATCAAAACGGTAACTCAACCCAATGGCATGGTACTTAGCTATGACTATGATAGTGCCAATCGTCTCATCACCATCACCGATGGCGTTGGTAATCGCATTGATTACACATTGGATGATATGGGGAATCGTACCGCTGAAACGATCAAGGATAGCAATAGCCTCCTCACAAAAACCCAATCAAGTGTCTATGACCAGTTAGGTCGCTTGATTGAGTCGATTGGTGCAGATAATCAAGCGACGGGTTTTAGCTATGATGGCAATGGCAACCTACGCACAGCAAATGATCCAAAGAACAATACAACGACCCATGTTATTGATGCACTTAACCGGATTGCCACCACGACTGATGCACGCAGTGGTATAACTCAATACGGCTATGATGAACAAGGTAATTTGAGCAGTGTTACTGACCCCGAAGGGCTAACCACAAACTACACCTATAACGGTTTTGGTGACCTATTAAGCCAAATTAGCCCCAATACAGGTACAACGACCTACACCTATGATGAAGCGGGTAACCGTCTCAGCCAAACGGATGCAAGGGGTGTTACCACACTCTATAGCTATGATGCGCTCAACCGCCTAACGACAACGCAGTACCCCGATAGCACACTCAATGTCACCTACAGCTATGATCAAGGGAGCAACGGTGTCGGGCGACTCACCACCATGCAGGATGCCGAAGGGACGACCAGCTATAGCTATGACCAGTGGGGCAATCTGTTCAGTGAAAGCAGGCAGAGTGGTGCACTCACTGCCGACACATACTATGCCTATGACAGCGCCAACAACCTCATTCAAATGACTTACCCATCCGGTCGGCAGATTGACTACATCTATGATGGTGCCAGCCAGGTTATCCAGGTGACCACCATCTTTAATAGCCAAACTGAAGTAGTTGCCAACAACATCAGCTACCTACCCTTTGGCCCCATCAAACAACTGACCTACGGCAACGGTCTAGTACAAAATCGCACACATGACCAAGACTATCGCCAAACCCAACAAGATACCGGTAGCCTACAGAGTCTTGACTACACGTTTGATCTCGCAAGCAATATCACCAACATCACAGACAACCAGAATGTCGATATCAGTCAGCTATTGGCATATGACGAACTCAATCGCCTCACTCAGGCTGATGGTGGGTATGGGTCACTCCTCTACAGCTACGATGCAGTCGGCAATCGTCTCAGTTACACCACAGGAGGGGCGTTAGAAGAGTACACCTATGCCATCGACAGCCAACAACTGTTAGATATTACTGGCGCCAACCCAGAGAGTCGCAGCTACGATGCAGTAGGCAACAGCCTGCAAATCAATACCGCAAGCCTCAGATATAACAATGCCAACCGACTCTCACAGGCCATAAAAAATGGCGTCACCGCCACCTACCATTACAATGGCAAGGGAGAGCGCATCAGAAAAACGGTGAGTGGAGTGACCACGCTCTTTTTCTATGATAACCAAAGCAACCTCATAGCAGAGACCGATGAAGCGGGAACACCCATTCGAGACTACATCTATCTGAATGGAGAGCGGTTAGCACTGGTTGTAACTTCTGCACAAAGTAGCAGTCACCCATCACAACACAATCTCAATGGCGTAGACCATGACAATCCCAATCAAACAGCCACACTTAATGTTGATATGGCAACACGCTATTTCCGTCTAGTAGAAAATAGCGGCCAAGTTACCGAAGGGATAGTCCCCTGGGCTAATTGGAATGATGGGACATCTGGTGGAGAAAACCATATCCACATCCAGTGGGTATATGGTTCAGGCAATAGCAGTAATATATATGCGGATCTCTACTACGACAGGGTTCCATTCGCTGCTGAAGTTAGAAACTATCGCCCGCCAGAAGATTACTACTTCTATCTATCATCAACGGCCACCCCTCATCTCTATCAAGGGACAGACTCAGGATCGGGAATAAACGCCACCATTACACTTGACCCAGCAGACAACACCGTACTATTCCAGAAAGAGGGGCAGGCAGCGCTGGCGCTAAGTGGAGAGTGGGTTATCGAAAATGGCGATTTGCTTGGTTATAGTTTTACCTATCAGGAGGGTGATGTTACAGCCAGCGCCGCAATTATACCGATGTATAATTATGTAAGATTCAATTATACGGTTGGTGCGTCTCATTTAGCCTACTACACCATGGATGAGGTGCCCGTAGCGCCACAAAGCAGTGAGAACGGACTCTATTTTATCCATGCTGATCACCTGAATACACCGCAGACAATCACCGATAGCACACAGCAAGTAGTGTGGCAGGCCGAGTATACTCCGTTTGGAGAGGCGCTGATTACGACAGAAGTGATTGAGAATCCGTTGCGCTTTCCTGGCCAGTACTTCGATGGGGAGACGGGGCTGCATTACAACTACTTTAGAACTTATGATCCAGCAACTGGGCGGTACATCACCAGTGATCCAATCGGCCTTCTAGGTGGTATTAATACCTATGGGTATGCTGGGGGCAATCCAATACGGTATATTGATCCATTAGGCCTTTATTTAGGTGAGGGATACGTTAATTACGTTGGGGGTGCTATTGGAGGTGTTGGTGATTTTATCGGTAATTATAGTGACATGAGAGATGCCAATACGATTGGTGGTGATAAATATTTCCACTGTAAAGCTAACTGCGAAGCCGCACAGCGTGGCAAAGGTGGTGAGGATGCTGCACAGTGTATAAGTGATACTCGTGAGTGGTCTGATCAGCATTGGCCAAATAACGATCCACTCTCTGCCTCAGAGGCAGACCAATTTGCAAACCAGGTTGGAAGGATTAACGGCACCATAAATTCTAGTGGCAGTTGCCGCCAAATTTGTGCGCCTTTTAGACCTAATGGGCTTGATTCAAAATATTAATGGTGAATCTAATGAGGCTACCACGCATTCTATTTTTGTTGTCTGTCATTGTTACTCTGAGCGGATGTGAGTTTTGGGAAATTGATCGATGTTTAGACAAAGGTGGTTATTGGAATTATGAGTTGGGGCAATGTGAATTTGAACCCAAAACCAAGCCAGGTAGGGTGGGCAGGTTTTTGAGTTCTGGCACTGAGTTCTGGAGTTCTGGGGACACAATACTTTGGAGTTCTGGGGACACAATACTTAATTATGATAGACTTTTCATCATGGCAAGGCTAGCAAGAGTTCTTTTACCCGGATATCCACATCACATAACTCACGCTGACCGCCATGGAAAGCAAAGCGAGGGCGGTGAGTTCTGGCATGAGTTCTGGGGACACAATACTTAATTATGATAGACTTTTCATCATGGCAAGGCTAGCAAGAGTTCTTTTACCTGGATATCCACATCACATAACTCAGCGCGGCAATCGCCGCCAGGAAGTTTTTTTCTGTGATGAGGACTATCAACACTATCTTGAATTGCTCAAGGAGTGGTGTGCACAAGAAAAAATTGAAATCTGGGCATACTGTCTAATGAACAACCACATCCATCTGATCGTGAAGCCAAACAAAGACTCAAATTTAAGCAGAGCGATCGGAGAGACTCACAGGCGCTATACACGGATGATCAATTTCCGAGAGAGATGGCGGGGATATCTGTGGCAAGGGCGCTTTGCATCGTTTCCGATGGAAGAAGGCTGGTTATTGAGAGCAGCGGCCTACGTTGAATTAAATC
>JAKITT010000136.1 GCA_021647945.1 Candidatus Polarisedimenticolaceae bacterium | reverse complement strand
TGATAGTCAACATCAATATGTTTAAAAAATATTTCATGTGGTGCTCCTTAAATGATTTGAGATAGTTATTTATATGAGGCCACCGCTATTAATTTATGGATGAGCAGCTTGAACACAGAATTAATAGTGGTGCCCATGATTCAAAAAGCCTTGATATAGCCCATGGCTCAAGACGCCTGAACAAATAGATGCGGTTCTTCTCAAAATGTTACAGATCCATTTACTCCAACCTAAAGAATAGAAGAGTTTTAGCCGTACGGAACAAAATTCCCAGGCCAGCCAATTTACGACGCAACCATAGAAAAAATAGGGATAAAAACAGCATGAGGATCAGCCGCTAAATGGATAGAGAAGATCAGTCAAAAATAGAGCGCGAACAGGCCTTTCGCCAACTGGTGACCACCCATACGCCCTATATGCGTATTGTCGCCTGCACGATTGTTGGTCAACTACAGGCGGATGATGTGGTACAAGAGGCGTGGGTTTCGATCTATAAAGGGCTGCCAAAATTTCAGCACCGATCAAGTCTGAAGACGTGGATCACCACCATCACAGCCAATGAGGCCAAAAATTATTTGCGCAAGCAGTCACGCTCACCTCTGCTAGAATCACTCACCGATGAGCACGGCGAGGTAATGCAGGAACGTTTTGATAAAAGCGGCCGATGGTCTCGGCCCTTTGCACCGTGGCATACAGAGACGCCTGAGGCACTACTCTGCAACGATCAATTGACAGATTACATGCAGCGGGCGATCGAGCAGTTACCTGAACAGCAACGGATCGCCCTTCAGCTCAAGGAGTGTAACGGCATGTCGCTCAATGAGATCTGTAACATTCTTGAGGTCTCACCCTCTAATGTAAGGGTGCTTATCCATCGTGCACGCCATAAACTACTAGAACAGGTGGAGAACTTCAGGTGACGGGAAGATGCTAAATTGCAGAGAAATTGCGAACCACTCCAGTGACTATCTTGAGGGTAGATTGCCACGGAGTCGGCGTCTCGCCATATGGCTGCATCTAATGATATGCAGCCACTGCCGCCGCTATCTTAACAATCTGAAAACCCTCACCGCCAGCTTGGCCAAACGCACTCCCCCCGCTGAGGATGAGGCGGAGATCGATAAGATCATGAACAGGATTAAGCGCGAAACTGACAAAGGAACCTCTGAATAACACCACGCTATTCAGAGGCTATTCGCAACGCTTTAAAGATTTTACGGCTGGCGGCGGGTGGCTTCCCTTCAGCAGCCTCTTTTTGCGCTTTGCGCACCAGTTGACGCAGCTGTTGACGGTCTGCATCAGGGTACTCCTGCATAAAACTACTGATAGCGGTATCCCCCTCTTTGATCAGACGATCTCGCCACTGCTCCAAGGTGTGAAAGTGTTGCGTGCTGTTTTGGTGCTGGCTGTCACTCTCATCAAAAAAGGCCCGAATGACCTCTAGCTGCTCCTCGCGTAGCAGTTTACCCAGGCGACGCAGATGACGACGGCGTGCGGTATTTGAGGTGATACGACGCATCTCGGCCACCGCATCAAGCATCGTCTCACTGAGTGGCAGGCGCTTAAAATCGTTCTGCGATAACTCACAGATACGCTCGCCAAGCTTCTGTAACTCAAGCATGTCACGTTTGACTTGGCTGCGACTGGGGCCGTCATATTCAAACTTTTCGTCATCTAATTCGTCGATGAGATGTACTCCACTATCAGTTGCGGACTGACGCGACCGCGAAACTCATTAATATCGAGCCGATAGGCTGCATGAATCTTCTCGCCCCGTCCAGCCCCTTGCTCCGCTTGATTGAAGGCGATGGCATCAATCTGCTGGCTGGAGCCAACGGGTGAGAGGCGCATTTTGAGATGTTTTTCACCCACAACGCGCGAATCTATCACCTCAAAATCACCATCAAATTGTGGCTCTGGGAAATTTTGCCCCCAAGGGCCAGCATCCCGTAGTAGCTGCGCCATCTCGATATTCAGCTCACTTGGCTGTAGCTCACCATCAGAATCGATCCGGTCAAATAGCTGATCGGCGGTGAGCTGCTTAGCCACTGCCGTTTCAAATAGCTGGCGGAAGGTATCAAACTGATCGAGCGCTAATGTGAGGCCAGCGGCCATCGCGTGGCCACCAAATTTTGATAGCAGTTTAGGCTGCGCCGTGGCGATACCATCCAGCAGGTCACGAATATGCAGACCGGGTATGGAGCGGGCTGACCCCTTAATCAAACCATCACCCGCATCAGCAAAGGCAATGACCGGACGATGGTGGCTCTCACGCACCCGCGAGGCAAGGATGCCGATCACCCCTTGATGCCACTCGGGCTGGTAGAGACAGAGGCCCATTGGCAGTGCGGCCTCAGATTCAAACTGCAACCTATTGAGCAGGGCCAACGCCTGATCCTTCATGCTCTGCTCAATCTCACGCCGCGTTTGGTTGAGTTGGTCAAGCTGTTGGGCGATCTGTTTGGCCTCTGCGGGGCTATCGGTCAACAGCGCACGGATACCGAGCGACATCTCCTCCAGCCGACCCGCCGCATTGAGGCGCGGGCCGACGGCAAAACCGAGATCACTCGCCACTAGGCGTGCTGGGGTACGTTTGGCCTGCTCAATCAGTGCCGTGATGCCATGGCAGCAGGCACCCGCACGGATGCGGCGCACCCCTTGCTCAACCAAGATGCGGTTGGTGTGGTCAAGCGTCACCACATCGGCCACGGTGCCGAGCGCCACTAGATCCAGCAGGTCGGCCATATTGGGCTCTTTGATAGAATGCTGCTTGAACCAACCCATCTCACGCAGATGGCTACGCAGGGCCAACATGAGATAGAAGATCACACCGACACCGGCGAGATGTTTTGACGGGAAGCGGTCACCCGGTAGATTGGGGTTGAGCAGTGCTGCCGCGTCGGGCAGCACCCTGCCGGGCAGATGGTGATCGGTGACCAAGACCGGAATACCGAGTTCATTGGCGCGAGCGACACCCTCGATACTGGAGATGCCATTATCAACGGTGACAATCAGATCCGGCTTGCTCTTCGCAGCCAGATCGACAATCTCTGGAGTCAACCCATAGCCATACTCAAAGCGATTGGGCACCAAGTAGGAGACCTGCGACGCCCCCATGTTAGTAAGCGCTCGCACCGCCAGAGCACAGCTGGTCGCCCCATCAGCATCATAATCTGCCACAATCAGAATATGGCCACCCTGTTTCAACTGCTCGGCAAGCAGCGCGACGGCAACATCAATGCCGCTCAGCAGTGAGGCAGGCGGCAAGCGCTGTAGCGTTCGATCCAACTCATCGGCATGGGTGATGCCTCGGCTGATATAGAGCCGTTTCAGCAATGGATGCAGATCTTGTGGCAGGCCAGTGGGTTGTTGGCTCACCGTACGGCGGATAATTTGTCTATTCATCTATAGATTGAGCACAGTAAAAGTAAGCACCATTTTACCTCAGAAGAGGCCTCAATCTGACAACTCGCAAAAAAATAGCTTAGGAAGCTACCAACTAGCATGTCACCCTTATAGTAGTTAATCTGGCATACTCTCTTAAGGCCACCTCTATTAATTCATGGATGAGCAGCTCGAGCCCATAATTTCCAATGGCAGCGTTGCTAAGTGCTTGCAATAGAAAATCATGAATCTCAATCTGTCTCTCCCAGAATTAATAGAGGTGCCCATTACGCAAACACCTACATGCACTCAATCAAACGGCTCTTCCGATGTAACCAATGTTGAGTAAGAATAGGCCCCCTTTTATATTTTTGTTTAAAGGAGCGTTATGGACGATAAACCCTCTTTAAAAAGTATCACGCTAAAAAACCTGACCAGTTTTTTGATGCTGCTGACCCTGATCGTCCTCGTCCTGCTTGCTGTGAATTTTAGAAGCATTTCAATCAAAATTGTTGAAGATAAGGCGCTCGCCATCTCTGAGGTTGTGAAGGCAGGCATCACCGCCCATATGAAGGGCGGCATTATGGATCATCGTGACTACTTCTTGAATGAGATCGGCTCACTCACCTTGGTCAATGATGTCAGTATCGTCCGTTCGCATGAGGTCAACGCACAGTTTGGTAAAGGGCGCCATTTTGAAAAAGAGATTGACCACATTACAAAACAGGCCTTTGAGAGTAAGCAGCCCGTTTTTCTGATCAAAGATATCCAACTGCAACCCTATATGCGGGCCATTGTGCCATTCATCGCCTCCAGTAAGGGTGAACTCAACTGCCTACAGTGCCACCAAGTTGAGGAGGGAACGGTGCTCGGTGCCTTAGATCTGAAGATGGATCTAACGGAGTATCGGGCAACTACTATCAAACTACTGCTCGCCATTGGCATTATCACCACCCTCTTTATCGTCCTCATTATCGCCAACAACTTCCGCACCATTCAGCGTTATATCCAAGAGCCGTTGCACCGCCTAATCAAGCAGGGCGAGGAGGCTTACTACTCCAATATACCCATCAATACCAATCTCTATGAGTGCAAAGAGTTTGAAGAGGTTGCTCAGGAGATCAACCACTTCACTAAAGATGTTCTGCAGACCAAATCTATTATCGAAAAGAAAAATGTACAATTGGCAGAGCTGGCGCTTGAGATTGAGGGGGCGCACAAAGAGACTGTTTTCACCATGGGTGTGATTGAGGAGCACCGCTCCCAAGAGACCAAAAACCATACCATTCGCGTCACCAAATATAGTCATCTACTCGGGCAGGGAGCGGGGCTCAGTGAAGAGGATATCGACCTATTAACGACCGCTGCCCCCCTCCACGATATCGGTAAACTGGGCATCCCCGATACTATTTTGCTAAAGCCAGGCACACTAAGCGATCAAGAGTTCACGGTGATGAAAACCCACACCACCATCGGCTACAACATGCTCAGTCACTCCAAGGGGGAGACTCTACAGGCCGCCACCATCATTGCTCATCAACATCATGAACGCTGGGATGGATCGGGCTACCCACAGGGACTGGTGGGAGAGGATATCCACATCTTCGCCCGAATCATCGCGTTAGTGGATGTCTATGATGCCCTCTCCACCAAACGAATCTACAAAAAAGCGTGGAGCCAAGAGGAGACACTGACCCACATTCAGCAAGAGAGCGGGCAACATTTCGATCCGCAACTGGTCGATATTCTGATCAGTTGCCGCAATAAACTGACCAGAATCAAACAGAAATATCATGAGTAACTGGCCGCCAAGTAACCATTGGCATTGATATGTCTCGGGTTATTCTCTTCAACAAGCCTTACGGCGTACTGAGTCAATTTACCGATAGTGAGAAGCGCGCCACACTGGCCGATTTCATTCCAATAAAAGCGGTCTACCCCGCTGGGCGATTGGATCGAGATAGCGAAGGGCTATTATTACTCACGGATGATGGAAAACTGCAACACCAACTGGCTAACCCACGTTTTAAACATTGGAAAACCTATCTTGTTCAAGTTGAAGGCAGCCCCGATACGGCGGCCATACAGCAGTTGCAAACAGGGCTTGTATTGAAGGATGGCCCCACCAAACCGGCTAGGGCAAAAATCGTAGCATCCCCCTCACTTTGGCCGCGTGATCCACCCGTCCGTTTCAGGGCCACCATTCCAACTACGTGGCTGGAGATCCAGATTAGAGAGGGACGAAATCGCCAAGTCAGAAGAATGACCGCAGCCATCGGCCACCCAACGTTACGTCTAGTCCGGAAAAAGATCGGCAAATGGCACCTTGGCAACCTCAAACCCGGTGAGTGGCAAGCGCATGTGGTCAACAATGGAGATTGTTAATCAAGCCCACGGAGCCCTTAGGAGGCCTCCGATCACATCATGACTGTTTTCAACAAACAAAAAAGGTGTCGCAGGTAATTCACGTAGACCCTTACGTAATAACCCACTAACCCGCTCCGACACCTCTAACGAGGTAGGAAAAAAGATCCCCTATTTCTGTTAAATAGCTCACAGTTCATTGCTTTTTATTGCGCTGGCTATACATTTAATACCAAGGTTCCAAAAAAACATAAGGAGGTATGGATGATCAGCCTAATTAAAGCAATAAAAGACAAAGCCTATAATGTGTCTGCACTAGAATCACTGAGAACAGCAGTACACAATATATCAGCGCCGCAACAAGCCTCCAATGATACCGCTAGGAGCCAAGCTGAAGGCACCGAGATTACCTACAATCCACGGCTGATTGTCGAACTCATTGACGAACACAAAATGTTGATGTCACAACTGATGGAGATTGAAAAGGCATTTGCAGAGAATAACCATAAAAAACTGCACCAAAAGCTTGAAGCATTCAACACCTCTTTAGGTGACCACATGCTAAAGAAGAACATAAAGCTCTACATCTACATGCAATACAGCATGAAACAGGCCAAACAGGCAGATGTAGATATCAGCACCTATAAACGTGCGATGACCGCCGTTAGCCGACACGCCAACAGCTTCCTCAACAACCATGAGAAATCAGTGCAGAAGGGTAGAATCAAACCTTCATTTGGTGAAGAGCTTAAAGCGATCATCAATGAAATGGCCACTCACACCGATCATGAAAAGAGTGAACTCTACCCCTACTACCTACCACCCGATGCTTACGCTTAAGATGTTTGATATATAATTAAAAAGAAAAAAGGGGCTATAAGCCCCTTCTCTATTTTGTGTAGCAAACTTGAGTGCTGTTAGAAACGGTACTCCGCTCCAACTGTCCACATACTCAAATCCGCATCACTATCTACGTTTATGGCCTCCCACTCAGCTCGGATACCAACATGATCATTGATTGAATACGTGGCACCCACCCCATACGCTATGTCTGTACCATCATCATCAACACTGGCACTACTCACACCATCACTTACATTTGCCGTCGCATCCCATGAGAACATGCCCACCTTACCAAACACCTCTAAATCTGCATTCAAAGGGGCAATCCCCACGATATAGGCACCAAAACCTTTGATCTCAACACTTGCATCTAACCCAAGAATGGTATCTTCCGGCTCACCATAATCAGCATAAATACCCTCAATAGCCACACTTGGGCTTAGGCGGTACCCAGCAAATACCTTATATGCTGAGTCTGTACCTTCAAAATCAGATGAACCTATAGATGAAAGATCTTCCTCATAACTGCTCTGGCCTATACTCAGTCCAACATACCCGCCAGCAAATGCTGGTGCATTTAATAAGACCGCCGCTACAAATAGTGCTTTTTTTATCATTAGTTGTTACTCCTTAACTGCTCTAAAATTAAAAACAAAAGGCTATGTCATCGTTAATTGTTGGTCACTACTGACACCCAACGCAGCAAATAAAAAAGCCTGTGGTGTTAAGGAAGTTTTTGCATGATCAATGAGCCGCCTCCAACCTAAGTAATTGGCTAGAT
>JAKITT010000135.1 GCA_021647945.1 Candidatus Polarisedimenticolaceae bacterium | reverse complement strand
ATTGGGCGCAGCCATAAGTCGCTAGAGTGATGCAGCACGCCGAATTGGGGAGACCAAACGAATGCCTGCACCATCGGGAAAAATAACGAAAAACACTGTCAAGCACTTTTTTCGCTGAGTAGTTACCCGTAATCTAAACTAATTCTGTTTGTCTGTAGTGTACATCAATGAAAATAGGCTGAGACACATTCTTGAGAACATCCCTTTTGATATTGCTTTTGAGCAAGCGTATAGCCCGTAGGGGATAATGATAAAGGCGCTAAAAATTAGCGGGTGGCTGCGCTCTGCCACATTGACTATGAAAAGTAATGTGCTGAAGAGCAGTATTGACATGGAGATAGCTCGACTGGTGCGCCAGAGATTGAGTTGATTCTTTAGCTCGTCATGAGCTGAGCTGTTGGCATTAACCATGATGTAGGAAATCATGAATGAGCGTAGTTTGTTATAACGGTAGCGCTGTTTTCGCCACAGATTGAACTGTTCACACCACTGAGAGGGGGGGCATTTCTCCCGAAGCTCTACCTCTAGAAATAGTTTGTAGTCTTGTTGGATGAACTTGGGGTGTTTGGCCATCAGATCATCCATCCAGATGTGGTGCTCTTTGAGTATCCAGAGCCGGATGGTGTTTGTCTCATAAAAGGCAAAGTAGTATTGACTTAATAGATCCAGCAGCATGCCAGTAAAGAAGAGTAGTACGAGGCATATGACAGCCAATACTGCTTTGACTGCTCCACCAGCATCACCTTGAATTTCAACAAGCAGTGGGTTGAACCACTCCTTCCAGTGAGCAATAGCTCCACTGAGGTTTACTGTGCCCTCATTGAAGAGAATAAGCAGTGTGGCAAAGCTACAGATAAGTAACCAGAACACACTGCCAGATAGTGTGTACTCACCAAAGCGGACGGTATCTTTCATCAGCTTGCTTAGTTAGTCGCTGCTGTACCACCAGGAGGCGACTCCGCCGATGATACAGCCGGCAATGTTGCCAAAGATGGGGATAGCGCTACCGATCAATGCGCCACCTACACAACCGCCAGTAATGGCCAATGCAGTGTTGCCACCAGAAGGCTCTTCAATGTCACCTCTGATATGATTATCTGCAGCCGCTGGATTTGAGAAGAGTAGCAACAATAGAGCAGTTAAGATTAGATGTCTCATCGTTAGATCTCCATGAATCTTATTCCTACCACATAGTGACATATCAATATTGAACTAGCTATAACAAAGTGTTGGCCTGATTCAGGCAATAAAAAGGGACATAGCCAATGGCTATGTCCCTTTTTTTGCCAGCTAAGACTTAGCCCAGCAGTTCAGCCATACGTTTGCCCATCTCGGCAGGTGAACGTACAACGCTGGCACCGGCTGCCTCTAGTGCAGCAAATTTAGCATCTGCTGTACCCTGACCGCCACTGATGATGGCACCGGCGTGGCCCATACGTTTGCCTGGAGGTGCAGTCACACCGGCAATGTAGGCAACGACAGGTTTGGTGACGCTGGTTTTGATGTACTCAGCCGCCTCTTCTTCAGCGGTACCGCCGATCTCACCCACCATGATGATGCCATCGGTGTTTGGATCGTTCTGGAACATCTCCAGACAGTCGATGAAGTTGGTGCCGTTGATAGGATCACCGCCCAAACCGACACAGGTGCTCTGGCCAAGGCCAACGCTAGAGGTCTGGTTGACCGCTTCGTAGGTCAGGGTGCCTGAACGTGAGACGATGCCGATGCGGCCAGGATTGTGGATCATGCCCGGCATAATGCCGATTTTACATGCGCCTGGGGTGATAACACCTGGGCAGTTAGGGCCGACCAGACGTGAGTCACCCCCTTCAAGTGCAGCTTTCACCTTCAGCATATCAAGAACAGGAATGCCCTCAGTGATACAGATGATGATCTTGATACCAGCGCTGGCTGCCTCAAGAATTGCATCAGCAGCAAAGGGAGGTGGCACGTAGATCATGCTGGCATCAGCGCCAGTCTCATTCACTGCCTCTTGTACAGTGTTGAAGACAGGCAGACCTAGATGAGTGGTTCCGCCCTTGCCTGGTGTCACACCGCCAACAACTTTAGTGCCGTAGGCGAGTGCCTGTTCGGTGTGAAAAGTACCCTGCTTACCGGTGAAGCCCTGGCAGATAACTTTCGTGTTTTCGTCGATTAAAATGCTCATATTTTAAACCGAGTGAGCTGGCTTGATGCTTATCGCAGCGCCGCTCACTCTTCTCCTAAATGTGTTGATAGGGTCAGCTTAGGCAGCAGCAGCTGCAACAGCTTTCTCAGCAGCGTCAGTGAAACCGGTCGCTGCGACAATGAACTCCATGCCACTCTCTTCCAGCATTTTACGGCCCTGTTCGGCGTTGGTGCCTTCTAGACGAACGATCACTGGAATGGTGACGTTGACGTTTTTAGCCGCTTCGATAATGCCTTCAGCAATCAGGTCACAACGTACGATACCGCCAAAGATGTTGACCAAAATGGTCTTCACGCCATCACCAGAGAGGATCAGTTTGAACGCCTCGGTAACACGAGCAGCAGTAGCACCACCGCCAACATCGAGGAAGTTGGCAGGCTCGCCACCCTTCAGCTTGACCAGATCCATAGTCGCCATCGCTAGGCCAGCACCATTCACCATGCAGCCGATGTTGCCATCGAGAGTGATGTAGTTGAGGTCATGCTCAGAAGCGGCCGCTTCACGTGCATCTTCCTGGGTGATGTCACGTAGGGCGACAATCTCAGGCAGACGGTAGAGAGCATTGCTATCAATGTTTACTTTGGCATCCAGTGCGACCAGATCACCGCTGCCGGTGACGATCAGTGGGTTGATCTCAACCAGTGCGAAATCTTTGTCGTGGTAGAGTTTGCAGAGGCCCGCCAGGATTTTTGAGAAGGCTTTGATCTGCGTCCCTTCCAGGCCAAGGCCGAAAGCGAGTTGACGACACTGGTATGGCTGTAGGCCAGCAGCAGGGTCGATCAGAATGGTCAGAATTTTCTCAGGAGTCTCTTCAGCAACCGCTTCGATATCCATGCCGCCTTCAGTAGAGGCCATCACAACGATACGTGAGTTGGCACGATCAAGCAGTGCGCCGAGGTAGAGTTCACGAGCGATATCACCGCCCTGCTCAACCAGTACACTGTGAACAGGCAGTCCTTCAGGGCCAGTCTGTTTGGTGACCAGGGTCATACCGAGAATTTTGTCAGCCGCAGCGACCACTTCATCCAGGCTACGGGTCAGGATAACGCCCCCCGCTTTGCCGCGGGCACCGGTGTGGGCCTGGGCCTTTACCACCCAAACTTCGCCGCCTAGCTCCTGAGCGATGGTGCGTGCTTCAGAGGGTGTGGTGGCAGGTTTGCCATCAGGTACTGGAATGCCATATTCCGCAAAGAGTGCTTTCGATTGGTACTCATGTAAGTTCATGTGGGTTCCCTATCTCTAAAGGTTACGATTATTGCTAAGTTGGTGATGGTTTTATTGAATTAAAAACCGTCGCCAGAATTTGGTCAATTACCGCCGCTACTGTTGTAAGGCTTGGTAACACGCTATGCCGCGCAGTATATGAGCCCGGCACTATGACAAAGCGAACTCCCTTGGTCAACTTTTGCGCGCTGAGGGGTAGCTATATATAGAGTGTAGAGGGGCTTTTTCTGGCACAATTCAGCACTACTTCTTCCAGATATAAATTTTGCAGCAGCGTTACAGATAGATGAAATTCGATAGAGAGCCACCGCAGAGCACCGCCCCTATCCCACTGGTTGATCGTATCACCAGCGCTTGGCAGCAGGCCTATCCTGATAATAGATATAGTCTGCACCAAGAGCTGCGCCTGCTGCGCCAGATGGGGCTGCTGCTTGTCGCCTACACATTGATGCGTGGCATCTTTCTGCTCTACAACCTTGATGCCTATGCAGAGAGCAGCATGGGGGGGATCTTTGCAGCGTTTCTAAAAGGGCTGCACTTCGATATCGCCATCCTCATCTGGCTAAGCAGTCCACTCCTGCTGATCAACCTACTCCCCTGGCCTGCGAGGATAGTGAGTGCTCGCACCTATCGCATGGTTCACGACACACTCTTCTGGCTGCTCAACATCCCTGCCCTCCTACTCAATATTCTCGATATGGAGTTCTTTAAATTTGTCGGGCGGCGCAGTACTCAGGATATATTGGCCCTCTCACAAGATATTGAGCAGCAGTGGCTACAGCAGCTCCTCCACTACTGGCACCTCTTCGCCCTCTTTCTACTCTTCGCTTATATCTGCACACGGCTGCTGCTTCGGGTTCGCTGGCAACCCACCCGTTACAGACTCCATCTACTGCTTTGGCTGCCTGTTACAGCGACGATATTTCTCACCTTGGCATTGACGGTGCGAGGTGGCTTTCAAGTGAAACCGATGAGCCCCGTTGATGCCAACCGTTTTGAGAACAGTGCACTGGCAGGTTTGGCGCTCAATACGCCATACACCGTGCTCTTAACCGAGCCGAGCAAAGCGCTACCAAAATTTAGCTTTTATCCAGACCTAACAGCCGCACGTGAGGTGTTGGAAGAGGGGCATCGTCAGCAGAGCAGCGGGCCAGTCAAAAACTACAATGTAGTGATTTTGATCGTCGAGAGTCTTGGCTTGGAGTTCTTCAGAGAGCCGCATGGTGATGGGGTGAGTTATGTCCCCTTTCTTGAGATGTTGAGCAAAGATGCCCTCTTTTTTGAGAATGGATTTGCCAATAGCCGAGACTCAGCCAATGCAGTGCCAGCGATACTTGGCGGGCTGCCGCACATGATGGATCAATATTTTGGTGCCTCCCCCTACTCCGTCAATCGGCTAGAGGGGATCGGCTCAATACTCAAAAAGCGGGGTTACAGCACCCACTTTTTTCATGGCGGCGGCAACGGCACCATGTATTTTGATGTGGTGAGCCACGCATTGGGTGTTGATCACTACTATGGCTTGGAGGAGTACCCCAATGAAGGGGATTATGACGGCACTTGGGGCATTAGAGATGAGCCCTATCTACAGTATGTGGCCGCCCAGCTGAGCCAGCAGAAGCAGCCCTTCTTCAGTACCATCTTCACCCTCAGCTCGCACACCCCTTACATCGTGCCTGCCCCCTATGATGAGCAGTTGGCCGCTGGACCACACCCCATCCATAAAGCGATACGCTATGCCGATCTGTCGTTAAAGAGATTCTTCGAGCGCGCAAAAGAGCAGCCCTGGTTTGATAACACCCTCTTTGTGATCACAGCAGACCATGTGCCGGCAGATCGCAGCAACCCCAGCTTCAACTCCGAACTGGGGCTATTCAGAGTCCCCATCATCTTCTACCACCCCACAGGCGAGATAGAGCCAGGGCGAAGTTACCGTATCGCCCAACAAGCGGATATCTTGCCGACACTGCTCGACTACCTGGGCCTACTTGGGAAAACAGAGTTCCCACTCCTCCCCTTTGGCCACAGCCTATTTGATGAGAGCAGCAGTGGAGAGGCACTGCTCTATACCGGCCAATACCTCCTGGTCACCAAAGACGGTGTAGCGAGACTACAAAATGAAAAGAGCCGCGTAGAGCCACTCCCTCAATCCCTCTTTCGACTTGAAAAAGGGGCAGAGATGAGAGAACGAGATAGCGAGTTGGTCAAAAAGCTAGAGGCTGCTGTACAGTTTTTTACAGAAGGAATGCAGAAAAATCGGCTCTATGAGTGAGAAATTACTCTCAACAAAGCACCTATAACAAGTCCTCTGGCCCTGCAATAAATCTACTCATTGAAGTGAATCACCATGTCTCTTGAGCATACTTGGTTTTCAAGTGTAACTGATTGAATATCTTGGCACTTCATTGGTAATCAGGTAAATCTATTGGGAATGTAAAAACATGCTTGCAGAGATTGATTGGCTGTCGTGTTGGGCCTCTTAAAAATATTCATTCCACTCGAACAGGGGAAGAGCCAAAGTCTATACGCCCTTTCTCTTGATCAAACTGGACTGAAGTAACCTTCCAAGGGGCGGCAAGACCGAGGGCAGTAGTAAATAGGCTCTGTTGGTTCATTGTGATGGGTTGTCAACAATGTCAGCTAAAAGCTCTGTACCCACACAGATCTCGATAGAGCCGTAATATGAAGCACATGCTCCCACGTTCAATTAGAAGGGGGTGTAATCGGGTGGCAACCGTAAGGTCCTGTTCAAAACTTGAAATAGTACTGAAATATAGTACTATTTGAGGTATGAAAAGAAAACATCAGAAAACCCTTGAGCTTATATTTAACCGCCCTACCAGTGGAAATATTCATTGGGTAGACATTGAATCATTGTTTATAGCCTTGGGAGCTAATGTTTCTGAACGAGCAGGTTCTCGAATTGCTGTAGTTCTATTTGATGAGGTTAGGATTTTCCATAGACCACACCCATCACCATCTACTGATAAGGGAGCTATTGCAAGTATTCGAAAATGGCTAGAATCAAATGAGGTAACACCATGAATATAATGGAAAATGAATCATTTAAGGCAAAAATTGAATATGACCCAGATATAGATATGTTTCGGGGGGAAATACTTGGTTTAAATGGTGGCGCTGATTTTTATGGTAAAAATCCAACTGAGCTACGCCGAGAGTTTAAAAAATCATTGGAAACATTTCTTGAGGTTTGTGAAGAAACAGGTATAAACCCAAAAAAAGAATACTCTGGTAAATTCAATTTAAGAATCCCCCCAAAGTTGCATAGTGAAATTGCTGCTATAGCAACATCCGAGGAAAAAAGTATTAATCAATGGGTTTCTGAAACTTTAGAGCATACTCTTCATGCATAAAGGCATCTAACGAATAAGGATAGATCGTGTGCGATGAGGAACGAATACGCACCACGATCTATCCGTTTGTTGAACAAGCCCGGCATTACTCTTCCGCTGACCGCCATGGAGAGCAACGCGAAGGGGTTAGTCCCCGGTAACTGTGAGGCCGCACCGTATACCCGCCGTGCGCGAGCGCCAGAGGGGATACGAAGTAGGCATCCGACCACAGCGTCCAGTCATGTTGGGAGCTAGCACGGAGCTGCAACGAGTTTATGATGTTGTAGCGTAGAGCTAGTGACCAGGACGTCCGGGGCATAATAGGTTGTCGAAGATCGATTGCAAAAGGGTGACTGGGAAGTCCCGTTTTGTATCATGAGATCAAAGACTCACTTGTTAAGGATCTCTATCCTTGGAGGGTTTTACGGTTTTAGATCATAGTTTGACCTGATTAGTGCTGAACCTCAGCAAGGCACATCTATGTCTTTGTTTTGTCTTAAGTTGTCATAGGAGATCAACATTACGTTGTCTCTTGGCTATATCATTGATTTGTTACGGACTTGGTACGAGTTATCTACCCTCAACTGAGGATTAGCACTCTTGAGTAACATAAACCTAAGTTGTTGATAAAACAGCATTTGAAATAGTCTCATTTTCTGCACTTGGCACCAGATCAAATCCCAAAGAAGCCGCTCTCTTCTTCAGGTTTTTGGTGACACGCTC
>JAKITT010000134.1 GCA_021647945.1 Candidatus Polarisedimenticolaceae bacterium | reverse complement strand
AGCAAAGCGATATTGAAGCGTAGAGCCAGTGACCAGGACGTCCGGGGCATATAGGCGTCGAAGATCGATTGCAAAAGGGTGACTGGGATGTCCCGTTTTGTATCATGAGATCAAAGACTCGCTTGTTGAAGGCTCATAGAATGAGCCTATACCTCTGTTAGACTTGGGGCATGCTCAAGCTCTATCAAAGTAACCAACTCGAACTGCTGGTTGACCAACTGGCAGATCTACTGCCACTCACTCATGGCTCACCCTTCCAACCCGAGAGCATTGTTGTGCCGCATCTCGGCATGCGCCGTTGGCTAACACTACAGCTGGCCCAACGGCTTGGTATCTGTGCCAATGTTGAGTTCCCGCTGCCCGCCCGGTTGATCTGGGATCTATTTCGCGCCGTCGATGTTGATCTGCCTGAGCAGAGCAGCTTTACCCCCGATATCTTGCGCTGGCGCATTTTGGGTCTACTGCCGCAGCTTCAGCAGGACTCACGCTTTGCTTCAATCAATGCCTACCAGCAGCATGTGGGGGAGTTGGAGTGCTACCAGCTGGCCAGCCGTATCGCTGAGACCTTCGACCAATACCTCGTCTATCGCCCCGACTGGCTCACCGCCTGGGAGGCAGGCCAATCAAAAGTGAAGGGTGATGCGTGGCAGGCCGAACTCTGGCGTCAACTGATCACCGATGCTGCGGGGGGGCCGCACTGGATTCACCTATTGCAGCAGTTTGAGCAGATGTTGTCAGAGGCGCGGTTAGATGAACTACCCAAACAGCTGGTGCTGTTTGGCATCTCCACGCTCTCCCCGGCGTTTTTGCAACTGATCAACCGACTGGCAGAGCAGATAGATGTGCATCTCTTCCTGCTCAACCCCAGTCAGTGCTACTGGACAGAGATTGTCAGTCCGCCAGAAGAGGCGCGGCAACAGGCGGCGGCTGATGGTTTGGAGCTCTATCTAGAGGTCGGCAACCCCATACTCGCCTCACTGGGACGACAGGGGCGTGACTTTTTCGCCTCAATATTTGCACTGGACCCCGGTGCTGAGACGCAGTTTGTGGAACCCACTGGCGGCGGTCAGCTGGCGGCACTGCAACGTGAAATTCTCAATCTTGAAGCGACCAGTGATGGCCAAGCTGATGGCTCCATTCGTATTCATGACTGCCATAGTGCCATGCGAGAGGTTGAGGTGCTGCGTGATCAGCTGCTCGATATCTTCCAGCACAACCCCGATCTCACCCCCGAAGATGTGCTGGTGATGAGTCCCGATATCGATAGCTACGCCCCAGCCATCGAAGCACTCTTCTCTGAATCCACCCCCTATCTCCCCTACAGCATTGTCGGGCGTCAACAGTTGCAGAGTGATCCTGCAGTGCGCACTTTCTTTGCCCTGCTGCAAACGGCTCAAGGTCGTATGGGGGCCAGTGAGGTGGTGGCTCTGCTGGAGTTTGTCCCACTGCGACACCGTTTTGAACTCACCGATGGGATGTTGCCGCAGATCACCCAATGGATTGAACAGAGTGCCATCCGCTGGGGGCGTGATGGCAAGGCACTAGGCCAACTGGGCTTGCCAGAGCGGGGGCAAAATAGCTGGCAGGAGGGTCTGCAACGGCTGTTGCTTGGTTATGCGATGAGTGATGACACGTCGCAACTCTTCAGTGGCATTCTGCCCGCAGGTGATGTTGAAGGGGGTGATGCGACCATCTTGGGTGGCCTGTGTGAATTCTTGCAGCGCCTCTTTGAATTGAGTGATCTCCTAAAGCGCCCGCGTTCGATTGAGGCTTGGTGTGACACCCTGCATCAGCAAATGGACTGTTTCTTCAAACTTGATGAACAGGCCGATGAGTTGGCGACTATTCGAGCCGCATTGGAGCGCGTGCAGCAACAGGTAAAGGTGGCGAAATTTGAGCAGCCAGTGGGCATTGAGCTACTGACGGCCCACCTCAAAGAGGTGGTTGAGAGTGAGGCGGGTGGTGGCCAAGGGGGGCGTGGCATCATCTTCGGCTCACCGGCCACACTTCGTTGTCTGCCAGCGGCCGTCGTCTGCATGATTGGCATGAATGATGGCAGCTTCCCACGGCAGCAGCACCCGCTCGGTTTTGATTTGATGGCGGCATGGCCTCGGTTAGGTGACCGCAGCCGCCGGGCCGATGATCGCTATCTCTTTCTTGAGTGTCTGCTCTCCGCTCGCCACACCCTCTACATCAGTTACACCGGCCGGGATCAGCGTGACAATAAACCGCTGCCCCCCTCTGAGCTGGTCAATGAACTGCTCGACTATCTGGGGAGAGATGAGCTGTTGGTTCAGCATCCGTTGCAGCCCTTTAACAGAGGCTATTTTGCACCTGAAAGTGCACTATTCAGTTACTCCAAACAGATGTGTGAAGCGGGGCAGGTGACGCGTAAAACGGGGCTTGAGATCGCCCCTTTTTTTAGTGAGATATTGCCAGAACCTGAAGTGCAATGGAGAGACGTTTCACTCAACCAATTGCTCAGTTTCTTCTCTAGTCCGGCCCGTTATCTGCTGCGTCAGCGACTCGGCATCCGCCTTGATGAAGGCGAGGGTTTGCTGCAAGAACGAGAGCCGTTTGAGCTTGATTACCTAGAGGCCATTTCACTCAAGGAGCAGATGTTACAGCGCCATGAGCGACAGTCGCTCTATGAGGTGGTCTCTGCCTCAGGCCGCCTGCCGCAGGGTGAGCCTGGGCAAGCGATATTCGATAGCCACTGGTCAGAGGTCGAAAATTTCAAGCAGCGTATGGATGCATTGGCGCTGCCACTTGATGCGGCAAAACAGGTGATCGAAATTGACCTTCAGTGCGCTCACCTGCGTCTCAATGGCCAGTTGAATGGGGTCACTGAGCAGGGGCTTTTTCAGGCTGTCCCCCACCCACTCTGGGCCAACCAGCATCTCAGCTTTTGGCTTAACCACTTGCTGCTAAATGCACTAAAGCCTCCCGGTATTGCGCTGGTTAGTCGCTGTTTGGATAGTGATAACCTCT
This sequence comes from Candidatus Polarisedimenticolaceae bacterium, assembly GCA_021647945.1. GTDB lineage: Bacteria > Pseudomonadota > Gammaproteobacteria > Chromatiales > Chromatiaceae > JAKITT01. The sequence continues at coordinate 4,774 of JAKITT010000134.1, read as the reverse complement.
ACCAGCTGGGGCCAGTTGATGAGGCTGAGGGATATCTACAACCGCTGCTGCAATGCTATTGGCAGGGTCTGAGTCGCCCCTTGCCGCTCCTGCCAAAAAGTAGCCTCGTCTATGCGGAGCAGATCGCCTTAGGTAAGAGTGAAGAGCAGGCGCTCGCCAAGGCAAATGCAAAGTGGCATAGCGGTTACAACTATGAGGGGGAGTGTGAGAAGCCCTATTTTAAACTCGCTTTTCGTGGCCAAGAGCCGTTGGATAGTGAGTTCCAAACATTGAGTGAGCAGCTACTGCTGCCCTACCTACAACATCGGGAGCTGCTTTAATGAATCCACTACAGATTTCACTCAAGGGGCTGGGGCTGATTGAAGCGAGTGCAGGTACCGGTAAAACCTACACCATCACCGCCCTCTATCTGCGCCTGTTGCTGGAGCAGTCACTGGCCGTTGAGCAGATCTTGGTGGTCACCTATACCAAAGCGGCCACGGCGGAGCTGAAAGAGCGTATTCGTGAGCGGCTGGTTGAGGCCCGTAGCGCCCTCCGGTCGGGGGTGAGTAAAGACTCACTTATCTGCGCGCTGATTGACTCAATAGATGACCGAGAGCAGGCGGAGCGCCAACTCAATGCGGCCATCCTCAGCTTTGACCGCGCCGCAATCTACACCATCCATGGCTTCTGCCAGCGTGCATTAACGGATCACGCCTTTGAGAGTGGTCAGCCATTTGAACGTGAGCTAGAGCCGGATCAATCTGCCTTGATTCGTGAGGTGGTGGATGACTTCTGGCGACGTGAACTGTGTGATGCTGCACCTGGTTTTAGCCGTTATCTAATTCGTTGCAACATCACCCCCAATGGGCTGCTAGCGCCGATCAGCAGTAGCCTGGATAAAACCCAGCTTGAGGTGTGTGGCCGAACTCGGCCTGATGCCTTGGAACAGAGTGAAGCGGTGGCCCAGCAACATTGGTTATCGTTGCGAGAGCTGTGGCAAAACTCATCGACTGAGATCATGGCCCTGTTGCTGCAAGCGCCGCTGAGCAAAGTCAGCTATAAACCGGCGCAGATAAGCCAATGGCAACAGCTGATGTCGGTGCAGTTACAGGCCGAACAGCTGCCCAGTGGGCTCTTTGCCAAGTTTGAAAACTTCACCGCCGATAAATTGGTCAAGAGCACCAATAAAGGTAAACAGCCCCCAGAGCACCCATTTTTTAAAATCTGTCAGCAGTTTTACCAGACCTTTAATCAGCTCCAGCAGGGTTATTCCCAGCAGTTGATTGCACTCCGTGGTGAGCTGCGCCGCTACCTACTACAGGAGCTGCCAAAACGTAAAAGTGCCCGCCATATTCAGACCTATGATGATCTATTGACTGATCTGCTTCAGGCGCTACAGCGAGAGGGTGATGACTTTGCTGCTGCTCTGCGCCAACGCTATCAAGCGGCACTGATTGATGAGTTCCAGGATACGGACCCTGTGCAGTACCGCATATTTAGCAGCATCTATGCCGCGAGTGATTGCCCACTATTTTATGTCGGCGACCCTAAGCAGGCGATCTACGGCTTCCGTGGGGCCGATATTTTTGCCTATCTACAGGCGCGTCGTGAGGCTGAAGCGATCCACACGCTTGATACTAACTGGCGTTCGGTGCCGGGGTTGATCAACAGTGTCAACCAGCTCTTCTCAGGCCCGCAGAGTTTTCTGCTTGATGGTATTCATTACAGTGATGTATATGCGGCCGACAAAAAGGGTGATGCGCTACAGGAGCAGGACGGTGAGGTCGAACCCTTCCGCTTTCGTCTGATTGAGGCGGCTGACACGCCGCTGACCAAGGCGGCCGCCAGTGAGATTGCCGCTGACGATACCGCTGAGGAGATCACCCGCCTACTCAACCTGGGCCAGTCGGAAACCATGTTGATTGGTGAGCGCCCACTTACTGGCGGTGACATTGCGGTGCTGGTGCGTGACCATCGGCAAGCAGAACTGATCAGCGATAAATTGTTGCAGCGTGGCATCTTCAGTGTGCAGAGCAGCCAAGCCAGTGTCTTCGCATCGGCTCAGGCGTTGGAGCTGGAACGCTTGCTGTTGGCGATGGCTGAGCCGGGCCGGGAGCCGCTGATCAAGGCGGCGTTAGCAACTGATCTGCTTGGTTTTGATGCCATTGCAGTGGCTCAACTCAGCCAAAATGAACGACAACTGGATGAACAGATTGAGCAGTTCAATGCCTATCACCGACTCTGGTCTGAGCAGAGCTTTGCTACGCTATTTCGCCATCTGCTTAACCAACGAGCAGTGGCCCAGCGCCTGCTTGGTTTTGTTGATGGTGAGCGCCGTCTGACCAATCTACTCCATCTTGCAGAGCTGATTCAGCAGCAGGAGCAGTCACATCAGTCCGGCATGCATGGCCTGATCAACTGGCTCAGCCAGCAGCGTCGAGAGCCGCCGAAGCAGAATGAGGCGTCACAACTGCGCCTGGAGAGTGATGAAAATTTGGTGCAGATTTTAACCATCCACAAGAGCAAGGGGTTGCAGTTCCCCATCGTTTTTTGCCCTTTTCTATGGGATGGTCGCCTGCGCAATAAAGATAAAAAGTGCAGCTCTTTTACCTTTCATGACCTCGCAAAAAGTGAGGCCGCCCAGCTTGAACTCGGCTCTGAGCAGATTGAGACGCATCGGTCACTGGCGGTGCGTGAGGAGATGGCTGAAAACCTGCGCCTGCTCTATGTGGCGCTGACTCGAGCCCAATATCGCTGTTATGTCAGTTGGGGTTATATCAAAAATGCCGAACACTCCGCGATGAGTTGGCTACTGCACCCTCCTGTCGCGCCAGAACAGGCCGATGCGATTGATGTCATGGCTGCTGTATTCAAAAAACTGGGTCATGAGGGGATCACGTTGTCTCTCACTGAGCTGGCCGCCAAGTTGCCGGATGCCCTGCGTATCGATCCAGCATTGACTGAGGGTGGGCGACGTTATGGTGCCGGGGAGCAGCAGAGTGAGGTACTAACGGCGAGAGACTTTAGTCGCCAGCTCAGATCCACCCGTCGTCTGACCAGCTTCTCTGCATTGACGGCCGGTATTGAGAGTGATCTTCCTGACTATGACGCCCACACCAGCAATAAACCCTTGCAGAATGGGCCGCAGCAGCGCAGTGGTTTCACCTTTCCCCGTGGTGCCAGGGCGGGGTGTGCACTGCATGACATCTTCGAACATCTCGATTTCACCCAGGCGGAACCGGCGTCATTAGCCCCGTTGGTTGAGACAACGCTACAGCGTTACGGTTTTACCGATGAGTGGCAGCCGGTCGCCTGCTCAATGGTGAACCAGGTGTTGGATAGCACGCTCGATGCAGTGACGACCATCAGGCTGCGAGATATTCCGAACGGAGAGCGACTCAATGAGCTGGAGTTCTGTTTTCCGTTATCACCACTCTCCGGTCGGGTGCTACAGCAGCTTCTGGTTGAGCATGAGTTTGCTCAGCATGAGGTGATCTCTCAGGCGATTAAACAGCTCAACTTCAAACAGATTGAAGGTTTTCTAAAGGGTTTTATTGATCTGATTTTTGAGGCCAATGGCCGCTTCTATCTGGTGGATTACAAATCCAACTGGCTGGGTGACCGGCGTGAGGATTATGGCTTGGATGCGATGTCAGAGGCGATGGCCGAGCACAGCTACTATCTGCAATATCTGCTCTACGTGGTGGCACTGCATCGCTACTTGGGTAGTCGCCTGCCAGATTATAGCTATGAGACTCACTTTGGTGAGGTCTACTACCTTTTTCTGCGTGGCATGCAGCCCGGTTGTGCTGAGACCGGCATCTATCGTGATCGCCCTAGCCTGGTGTTGATTGAAGCGCTGGATCGGCTCTTCCGGGAGGGTGCCACCAATGGGTAATCTACGTCGACTGAAAGAGAGTGGGGTGATCACCGCCCTTGATCTGCACTTTGCGGGTTTGATGAACCGACTGGATGGCCGGGAGTGCCCAGAGCTGGCGCTCGCTGCCGCCCTTGTCAGTAACGCCTGTGGTTCGGGGCATGTCTGTCTTAATCTGCCCGCCATTGCCGGTGAGGGCAACCCAGATTATGAGGCGTGGCGGCCACTTCTGGAACAGAGCCTGGTTGTTGGCACACCTGGGATGCAGCGACCGCTCATTCTGGATGACGATGGGCGGCTCTATCTACACCGCTACTGGTGTTATGAGGATAGCTTGGCCGAGCAGTTGCTCGCATTAGCGAGTGAGCGGATTGACCCTGGCGCCTGTCAACTTGACCGGCTTTTCCCAGTGGTGGAGAAGGGGGTTGTTGATTGGCAGCGAGAGGCGGCAAAGACAGCGCTAAGCCATCGCCTCTGTGTCATCTCAGGTGGCCCTGGTACCGGTAAAACCAGTACCGTAGTTAAGATCTTGGCCTTGCTGCGTCTGCAGCCCGGTGGTGAGTCGTTGCGCATTGCACTTGCCGCACCCACCGGTAAGGCGGCGGCCCGAATGCAGGAGTCGATCCACCGTGCCAGTGCATCGCTGTCGCTGGATGATTCACTCCTTGAGACGCTGCCCAACCAAGCTTCAACCCTGCACCGGCTGCTGGGTGTCATCCCCAATAGCTGTCGTTTTCGTTACCACCGTGACAACCCGCTGCCACTCGATCTGCTGATTGTTGACGAGGCATCGATGATCGATCTGGCGCTGATGGCCAAACTGCTGGAGGCGCTGCCATCACATGCACGGCTGATTCTGCTGGGTGATCATGATCAACTCGCCTCGGTCGAGGCGGGGTGGGTATTGGCTGATAT
>JAKITT010000133.1 GCA_021647945.1 Candidatus Polarisedimenticolaceae bacterium | reverse complement strand
CAGTAATGGCTCTATTCTCGCCCACTGATCATCTCTTAATACCATCCGACTCATCGTCTCTTCACCTTTAAATTCAAAATTATTGGTGAATTATCACCGAAATGATTTTAATTGTTAACGCCCCCTAAGGTTATGGCATTTAATAAATCACATCCAAGCAACTGATCATCCGGTCTAAGTTGTTTGATCCATTCAATACCTTCTTCCGTTTCTGACAACATCGTCATATATTGACCTTATTGTATGATTGGGCTAGAGCAACCACAAAATCACCTACATAGCTACAATGTTTCTCATCAAGTAGTGAAGTGGCCAGCCTTGCATTTAACGCAATACAATGTATAGAGCGACCTTTTCATATTTGTTTGCCCCCTATACTTTATATTAAGTATGTTAACGCAACGTCCGCATTGGGTCGTAAGCACTCATTCTGTTCAATTGTCCCAGTAGGGTCGTTTCCTGCCAATTGCCACATAACCCTAAAACAATCATTTTTAGCAGACCACTCCACAATCAAGTGAGACATAAATACAATCATCTGCACTGGCAGAATAACATGCATGGAGTACCATCTGGGCATTACAACCCAGTAGCACCTACATTATTAGTGTGTGCAATTAACCCTCGAAAATGGATTCAAGGGTTTTCCATAGACGGGAGGTAGTGGGCTTGTAAAGTACGTCAGAGTACAAATTAACTTTGACGTGACATGACTAAACCGACACTCCACCTATTCCTGATAGCAGTGCTTTTTCCGGCACTGCTTCAAGCCGCTAGCCCTGATGCCTCAATGCCCTCCAGCATTGAGGTGTTCACCAATGCTCGCTATCCAATATCCGGCACTGCCTCAGCCTCAGTACCCGTCCAAATATACGATCTTGATGCTCCAGACAAACTGGAAAATGCACTAAGCGCTGATCTACCTCCAGACCCGGAGCAAGCCAAAACCATTGCACTCAAGCGCCTGAACAACCTTGGAGCCGAACTTGCTGACATGGTGGATCAGGCCTATGAGGGTGTCACCAAGGCCATGAGCTACGAACTGACAAAGATCCCCGCCGTAGTGTTCGATGATGGAGCAAGTGTGATCTACGGCATTTCAGATATCAATGAAGCCATCAAGCACTATCAACTCTGGCAGCAGGAGATGGCCCAATGAGAAGGCAGAATATCGTTTTTCTGTTAATGCTCATGCTGGCATTTCCTTCTTCCGTGTTTGCCGGATCAATCAATACCGTTTCGATCATTTCAAAGACTGCTTCAGGTCTAAGCTGCCTCCAGTGGAGAGCCATTGGGGCTTGTTTCTGGCTCCGCTGCTCTTGGTTTAGTTGTAGGGTCAAGGTCTCACTGAAGGTCGGCCACTACAATCCAGATTTAGTCGTCAGCGCCTACAACGAATTAGGCGGTAATCCATGGAGAGAGGTGAGCGCCACGCTAGGCAGGGTACAAAAATCCACAGCGGGTACCCTGTTGACATCCTTGCTTGGGGTTTCGGTTGGCAGTGCTGGCAACCGTACAGAGGGCAGCAGACACCGAGAGCATCGCAACATGATCTACCGGGAGGCTGATGCCATCGGCCACCCAATCGGAACAATCAACAGAATCATCTCCCTCGGTGGACTGGCTTGCCCCTCTCAGGCAACGCCTTTTGTCCCGTATTTTCAATCTTCCCTGGATGCGCTCTCCTGGCGTACTGAAATACCAGAAACATTCTACCCGGCCTCTGTCATTCCCGGCATGCGGGAGATGGGTAGTTGGCCAGCCTATACGTGGGGCAGTCTTTACCCACGTACCGGCTGGAACACCCAGACCGATGAACCCAAAGCGGCTGCCATCATAGCCCAGAGAGTGGGCGATATTGTGACCCGGCGGGGGCAAGCACATGTCTATATGTCTCTCTCAGGCAGCCCTTCCTACTCAGGCAAAATCTGGCCTCCTGGCCCACTGGTCGAGAGAAACAGCCGTTCAGGAAAATGGCAAATGCTCACGCCTAGAACCGACAGAAGTTGCTCTACATTTGGCACCAATGATCTGACATCAGTTGCTGGCTGGGGTGGTGGAAAAGTTGACAGTGGCGGTGATTATGCCTGGAACCTGTGGCGACCGTACAAGTGCTGCCGTCGCAGAGGTCAGTTATTCCTCTTCTCTGTGAATTGGATGCCTTATCCCTGAATTCAGAAGGATTATTACAATGAAATGCAGCCACAGCATATGTCTGTTAATTACTCTTCTGCTTTGCAATCAAAGCTGGGCAGTAATACAGGCTCCCATTGGTGACAGTATCTGGTACTACGAGATCGGTGGTGCCCAGCCGCTGACTTCTGCACCTAATCCCCTGGTCAGTACCGTCACTATTGGTGGAGCCGCTAGTTTGGGGGTCAACTTCAGCTGTGGCAAGTTTGATCCTGTTCTTGGTGTTACTAATACCCTGAACAACATCAAGAGTGGTGCGGATCAGATGATGAATCAGATGGTCACGGCGGCAACCAGTGCGATTGCATCACTACCGGCACTGATCCTGCAACGAGCCAACCCCGGCTTGTACGATCTATTCCAGAATGCATTGCTCAAGGCAGAAGAGACCATCAGCCTTGCCACTAAGAGCTGTGAGCAGATGGAGGCAGAGATTTCACAAGGTAAGAATCCTTTTGATGAGTGGGTCGTACTCTCCAAGGGGAATGACTGGAAAATGCAGATGGGAAGTGGCGGCATCGATGTGGCTACAGCCAAGAATAGCGTTGAGGCCAATGCCGGGAACAGTGGCATACCCTGGTTAGGTGGTAGTAGTGCCGGTGGTGCATCACAACCCCCGGTGAGGGTTATTGCTGATACTGCGAAGGCTGGATACAACATTACGATGAACCGGGCACCCCATGCCTCTGGTTCGGTTGCTGTAACACCTGTCTCTCCAATCACTAAAATCTGGAGCAGCCCCGCTGCTGCCAGCGCCTGGATCGTGAAGGTAACGGGAGACAAAATAGTGCGCACCTGTGAGGGTTGCGCCCGTGAATCAACACCTGGGGTAGGACTGGCACCTGAGCATAATACTATCCGCACCGCTGTCGGGACTGACTTGCAGGGTCTGGTATCCGGTGCCACGCCTCTTACGCTATCGAACCTGGACCAGGTCTCCGGCCCTGGTGTTGCCATCACTCGCCAGGTGATCCATGCCATTCGCAAACTGCCTCCCTCAGAGCAGGGGATGATCGTTGATCGCCTTGCCGGTGATATTGCCTTGGTTCAGGTCATGGAGAAGGCATTGTATGCACGGCGGTTGCTCATGACCGGCCGTCGGGAACCCAACATTGCAGCTGGCCCGGATGATGCTCAGGATGAGATTGAGCAATCCCTCGCCACCCTCAATACCGAGATCGAAAGCCTGCTATTTGAGAGCAGGGTTCGTAAAGAGGTGATCGGGAAAACTGCCCTGGTATTGTTAAAGCACGAAAGAGCAAGGCGTGCCGCCAGCGGTACAACCACCAGCACTGGGACAACACCGGGCAGAGTGCTTGAAGGTGGGGCACCTACACCATGAAAATAACCGTCTATTTCAACCGATTGTCACCCTTCTGGTTTGGTATGGCAGTCCTGACCATGCTGGTTATCCTGGTTGGTATTGGAGTGGCTACTTGGCAATTCTTCGAGAATCCCAAAGCCATTCAGGGGCACCTGGAGGCCGCTAAACCCTATCTTTTCGGATGGCGGATGTTGCTGCTGGGGACACTCATCACCCTATGGCCTCATCTTATGGCTTGGTTCGGCCAACACTCCAACTGGAGCAGTGAAAAACTAAACTTCGCAATTAGCTGGCGCTGGCGTGCTGCACTGTGGCTGTTGGTTGTTGAAGTGGGTCTGATCCAGGGTGTTATCGGGACATTTCTACGTTATCTCTTTCAGGATTAACCCATGGCAACTGGCAGTTTTTTAGAGCTTTATCTGACCATCTTTGGATGGCTGATGTACGAAAATATTTGGGATATTCTGGCCGATACAGGCCTACTCTATCTCCCATTCCTTGGCCTCTTCATCACCCACGTTCGCAAGCCAATGGAGAGCATGGAAGGGATGGATGCTGCTTCAGCATCACAGAATCGTATTGAGGTAGACCTTGCCTTTATGTTGACAGTGGTCGTATTGGCAGGTGCTCCGTTCTTTAATCTGGCTCCCGCTTCCCTTGATTACACCAAACCTTGCACGGCCAACACCTTGGCTGGTGGGGCCACCGGCACTAATTACGATACAGAGTTTAATGCGGCGGGGCTTGGTGGTGCTACCCTGGTGGTATGCGGTCATGGCTGTCTCCTCCGGCATTACGGCTTCCGCAATAAGCTCCATTCCTTGTACCAATGACTATCGGATGGTGCGCCATAAACTGAATACTGACAGCATTCAGAACCCAAAACTAAAGCGAGAACTCCAGGAGTTTGCAACCGCCTGTTACATGCCATCACGGTCTGATTACCTAGCTGAGAAACCCACACTACCAGCAGGCATACCGGAAGATGATACTGAATGGCTGGGGTCAGCGTACTTTCTGGGTACAGTGGGAAAATACTACAATGATACTGCCTATCGGGCACCCATAGAGGTACCTGGATTCCCATACAGTGCTGCAAGAGATACTGAATACCCAGCTTCAGGAATCCCTGTTTGGGGCAGGCCCTATTGCAGTGAATGGTGGAACCATGGTGCTGAAGGACTGCGTAAACAACTGCTGGATGAGGTGGAACCGACATTTCTCACCCAAGTACAGACACTACTGCCAGGCTGGCTAGGCATAACAGCTACCGAGGCGGAGAACAGCACCATCCGACGACTGCTTGATGTCACTGAGTCCGGCAGGCCAAATGGCCAAACCTTTTCCGGTTATGGCCAGAATGAGGGTGTTGGTTCCTGGTTAGGCAGCTTCTACAATCACGGAACCGCCGTGGTCGGCACTGTGGTCACGCAGCTTACCGAATATCCGAAGATGTACATGGTGCGGGAGGCCGTGGTGGTGGTGCAGGCTGTGGTACTCATGGCCATCTATATGCTGTTGCCATTCGTGCTACTTTTTTCCGGGTTTGCCTGGGACAAGATGATCCTCATGGCAGTGGTTATCTTTGCGGTGAAATTCTGGACATTTCTCTGGGCTGTGGCTTATTGGCTGGACAACAACCTCATCGAGGCCGTGCAACCCGGTTGGTTGGCGGTGTTTGTGCAAAACGACACTACGCTCAGTGATGACATTATCGAGTTTGTGGTGATGGGGATGTATTTAGGGTTGCCGATCATTTGGACTTCATTAGTGACCTGGTCGGGGATGCAGATGACGGGGGGATTTGACGGCTTTACACGCCGGTCAACAGGTGCAGTTCAGAGCGCTGGTGGACGTGGCGGCCAGATGGCGGAGAAAGGTGCTCAAAGCACTGGTAAATTTGCTTCAAAGGCTGCAACAAGAAAATAACTTATACATCATAGTGGCGATGATCATCTGGAGGAAAGTCATCGTAATAGATACCAGTCAAATCATGACCATCATCGTATTTTCCAGTTTCATGATTATAGAAAACCTCCTGTGAAGCAGGAGATTCTTCATCATCCTCAATTGACTCCAACAGAAATCCCACAACACCAGCCGTAACCACAACCGCACGCTTGGTACTTGAAGGCACAGCTTCCCACATCCGCTTGATTTTCTGCCGTATCATGAAAATATACCCCTACCCATCGCTATCAATATCCTGCTCATTCTGACTATAGTCGAGCAAAGAGTTTTCCACAATTTCTGTGGAAAACCCTGTGTACATTTAGCTGCACTGCCAGTCAATCCAACCCCACTCGGCATTGTACAATTTTTACCCATGCTGACCGACCAAGCTTTCAGCGGTTCGCTACTGCGCCTTGTCAAAGTTTCACCAATACTCTGGTGAATTTAATGACAAGGCACATCGAACCGTACCTTGCGTTTTTGTAAGGATGCCTTCAACAAGTTCCTGAGCCATCCAAGCTTCTTCCGGGTATTTTAGTTTATGAGGTGGCTTAAGATTGTGACCTGCCTTAAAACCAGTGCGCATGTAATAATTTGGATCACCATATACAAGCACTACCTCAGCACCTTGCTCCTTTAAAGTTTCAAGACCCTTATTGATTAGCAGTGTTCCTATCCCATTTTTTTGCGTGTCCTTTGTAACTGCTAAGGGAGCCAAAATATAAGCAGATACTCCACCAGCACCTTCAATGTTTACTGAACTAAAAATAATGTTGCCAATAATTTCGTTATCCTGCTCTGCTACGAGAGAAAGAATGGGTAACGCTGTTTCATCTTCTAAAAGATCAATAGCTAGTTGCGAAACAACGTCTCCCTCAGATTGATCAAACGTATTTTGGTGAACCTTTCTGATGGATTTTTTATCATTTTCTACTGACTCTCTTATTTTCATTGCCTTTCCTATAAGCTGCTAACTAACCACTTATGATCCATGCGCTATCCGGCGACCAATGCCCTTGAAAATCATCCCCTGCAACTATGGCATCAGAAACCGGCACTAGAAACCGTTTAATCTCCTCCACCACATCAGATAATGGATATTCCTCAAGCCTGTTTTTTCTTAGAAAAGCCATCCATTGCGTTTGCTTGTGTTGATCTTCATAAAAACTTTGTGACAACCCAATGGGCACAGCCTGGAGCAAGAGTGTCTGCCGATGTTGAAATGTCGCCTGTATGGCACTTTGCAATACATCACCCTCGAATTCCGAATATTTTGCCAAGATCCATAGATCAAAATAGTCCTTGAGTCGACTATTGCTCATTCCGAGCATAACCATGGCTTCAAACTTTTCAGCTACCACGGTATACCTGGGATAGACCCGCAAATGAGGTGCCGGGAGGTCATCAAGCAGGCAGGGATATATCACCTCTTCCGGGGCAGGTGTCACCACATCTCCAAAACCAATATCAACCTGAATCGGGCATCGCGCCCCTGCCAATATCCCGGTAAAAGTAACCCTGACTCCTGCATAATTGGCCTCTTTGCGGATCTCCTCGGCACTTACCGTTTCTGGATCAAACTCTATTCCATCCTCAACGGGCATCATGCAGAGTTCCCTAAAAACAGCCGTCAGAGAATCCAGATCTGAGGGGCCGAAACCCAACATATCAGCATCCCGCGTGGGTCGGTGTGGCACATCAAACCAAAGATCAAATAGCAAAGCCCCTTTGAGCAGGAAGTGATCCCGGTGGGCGGAGATACTCAAGCGATAGAGCACCCGTTCCAGTGCATAGCGCACCAGAACCTGGGTGAAATCAGAACCATCAGCCTTGGCTCGATTCCGTAAACGTGCCCGTACCGATGCAGCAAGATTGCTTTTTTCACTCATACCAATGACTCCAGATAGGGACGCATCACATTGGTCACTCGACAGATGCCTGCATATTGCCAAAGCTCATCCATGCTCACACGTTTCTCATGCCAGGCAGCTCGAAACGCCTCTAGCGCCACATCCAGCCCGATCTTATTTCGGAACTTGAAACAGTCAACCACTGTCTTTGCTACTCCATATACCCGGATCTCAACGCCATCGACCATGTGGGTTTCTACCCCTTCTGTAAGCGCTTTACCTGAAAAGCGAAAAATCCGTATGGGTGGATAATCCAGTTTAGGTGGTCGAGACTTATTCGGAATTGCTATCCAAATCTCAAACGGTGACTGCGTAGTAAGGTTATGGAAACGCAGTGCAGTCAGCAGACAAAACACGCCTTGTGAGGCATGGCTTGCTACCTGGATCAGCCCCTCATGCTCCGACATTGAATGATCTGGCAGGGTGTAGAGACCCCGTCCCACTCGCACTAGCTGTCCCTGACGAACAAG
>JAKITT010000132.1 GCA_021647945.1 Candidatus Polarisedimenticolaceae bacterium | reverse complement strand
CTGAAAGGTTAGGGTCAATCCTGCAGTTGGCCAGACGCTTACGATTGCCGGCGGCTAAATCGGAACGGGCTCTATTGGCTCTGCTGCCGCAAAATCTAAAAATGGAAGACCTGAAAGGTTAGGGTCAATCCTGCAGTTGCCCAGACGCTTACAATGTATTGAAATATCTGTGACCTCTGCAGGTGATTTCTGTCGGATAAAAACTTCGGATACTTTCACAACCTCCATAGCATGGGAATGAGGAATAACTAAAGTAGGATCATGCGGATATTTATAACACCTGACTGGTACAGCCTTCAGACCAACGCCACAGCAAGCTAATGAACTGTTTATCTGTAAGGCAGGTTACTACGCCATATTGCTACATGCAGCAGGGGATTAAACCCAAAGAAATAGAACTCTATATAACAGGTCACTCAGTACTCACCTTTATCAGAATAAAAAAGATAAGTTTATTCAGTTTCAATTCATTTCAGGCGTGTAGTTTTATGTGTAAGCACTCAATTTTTGTCTTACTAACACCGAAGAGGTTGACATGAATATCAAACTAATTGGCATCTCAGCATTAATGTTTTCAATGCCATTTTTCGCTCAAGCAAATGCCATATCAGAGTTGGAAGCCAAATATCAATCACAGGGGGCTGGCTCATTCAGTGCAGCTAAAGGTGAAACCTTATGGACAACAGAGTTTGTCGATAGCAAAAGCGGAAACAAACGTAGCTGCCCTACTTGCCATACCAGTAACTTGGCAAAAGAGGGCGAGCATGCTCGCACAGGTAAGGTCATTAAACCGATGGCACCCTCGGTCAATCCACAGCGATTTACCAAGGTAAAAAAGATCAAGAAATGGTTTGTCCGTAACTGTAAATGGACGCTGGGACGTGAATGTACTGCGCAGGAAAAAGGCGATCTCCTGGCCTTCCTTAACACCCTTTAACCATCTATTTCACAGAGATGAGATATCCTATGAAACACATACTACTTACCGCTTCAACCATCATGCTCACCACTGCCATGCTTGGAATTAGCAGCGTAGCTTTGAGTGATGATGACAATAACCGTGGACAAGCAGACCATCGTTACAATGATCAACCGGGTTACTCAGACCGTCAATATGATCAAACCTACCGTCGTGCCCAACAGAAGAGGCCTGGGGTTGCGCCTGTCAATAACCCACAATATGTAGAAGAGTGTGGTAGCTGTCACTTTGCTTATCAACCCGGTCTGCTACCTGCACGTTCTTGGGCCAAGTTGATGACAGGGCTGGATGATCACTTTGGTGAGAATGCTGAGCTTCCTACTGAGGATGGCAACTTGCTCTTAGACTATCTGCTGAACAATGCGGCTGATCACTCTAATTTTAAACGTTCAGTTAAGATCATGAAGTCACTTCACCCAAGTGAGGCACCACTGCGTGTTAGTCAAACGCCATACTTTCTCAAGAAACATGATGAGCTGACTCCCAATAGGGTTCAAGACAATCCAAAAGTAGGGTCATTGAGCAGATGTGAGGCCTGTCATACTGAGGCTAACAGGGGCTCCTTCAGTGAAAGTGAGATCCTGATACCTAACTTTGGGCCTTGGGAAGAGAGTGAGAAAGAGGAGAAAAGATCGAAATATCGTCAGCGCTGAGCTGCTTATTGACGATCTATCCACTATGCAACTTGTTACGTTTTGGCGATGCATAAATACTCTTATGCATCGCCTTTAACTACAGGGCATCTACAGCTGAGGCATACCACATGAATAGAACGAATCATTTAATTAAACCCGCCCAACTATTGATAGTATTACTCACCCTATTAATGGGTTTATCGGGCTGTGCAACACTCAACAGACAAAAGTCCGCTGACATTAACAAAAAAGAGTTGGCCATGAGAATACAAAGCAGCACCTCATTTATTAATGCTGCCGTGCAGCAAGCTAAAAGCAGCGACTCTGAAAATGCTCAACAGATACTTAACAATGCACACACGCTCTCATTTAGCGCAAAAAATGACTTTACACGCGGAAGATATAAGCATGCCTTTGATAAAGTCAGCGAAGCCTATCAGTTAACACTTAATGCACTAACCATACTAAAAAATGAACTTCCATCAACGGAAATGGAAGCACAGCAACTACTGCATAAAAATGCCGGGTTAAGATTGCAAGTCAACGAGCATTATCTAAATGCTGTAGAGCAAATTCTTGAACATATCTCTACAGAATTAGCAAAAGTCGATTTTGATTTTGCTAAAAGTGAGAGGGATAAAGCCTTATCTAATTACAATGCGGCGTACTACCATGAGGCTATTAATCGAGCCAATATCTCAACAGATAAATTAATGCTTATCCTAAAAAAGCTGGAAAAGACTACGCACAATAAAGAGGAAGCAGATATCAATATTGATCAGTTAATTAACAAAGTTAAAAAGGAGCAGGAAAAACTTCAATCTATACAATTGGAATAATAATTCAACGGCCCTTTACCCGTTAGGGAGGCTCTGAACAAGTCTGGTTGCACTAAAGCATAAGATTCGCTAAAGCTCAGCTAAAATTTAAACTGAGATGGAATTGTTTCAATTTGTTCCAAGGCCGCAATGGGCACTCACCAGCCATGAAGAGCCGTTCGCTAAATGATATGCCAACAACGGCTCCATAGACTAAGCCGCCATTTCATAACAACCCTCAACATCAACTAGATGAGATAAAAGCCAGTCGAAGGTTTGGCCAAAATCTCTCCCCGGTGTTGCTTCTCCATGTTATTCAGAATCGATCAAGTCTGCCCCCATCAATCTGTATCCTTCTTAAATTGACACCACATTTCACAGACTAGTCTATTATCATTGATAGTAAATAAGGTTATTACCAGGAACAGCCACATAAAAAAGTAGCTGTCTTTGGTTCGCAGTTGGTGTCAACTTAGTGAGAACTAAGGGAGTCAACCAGTGGGAGGGAACCCAGCGCCTTACTTTTCCTACCTTTGCCTCCATATTAGTAGTAGCTCTCCTACAGAAGACGTTTATCCCATAAGCTCATACCCGTTGTTTGGCGTGCACAAATATAAGGTTTGAATATAGCTATGAACGTAAGCAATTATGAATTTCTAAAAGTAGAGGATTTTTTTGAAGAGGGTGGATACAGGGGGTGGTCAACGCTAGGGCAGCTCACAGATTATGAGCTCATTGAAAATGAAAAAGTATCGTTAAAGTGCAGAAGCGGCGATGGGACTTCCCATACCATTTTATTGCACTTTCCCTCACCAGATACTTTACGGTTTCGCTTTGATCCTGCTGCAGAAGGCGCTGATTTTTATCCAAAGGCTAATTCTCGCGCTATCGTCGGGGACTCAGACGAGCATGTTTCAACCCTGCTGGGGGATGTAACGGTTGAACTGGAGGAAGAGGGAAACCTGCTGAATATCCTGATAAAGAAGGCCGATACCGACACCTTAACAATGAAACTGGCTATCAATCGGGATAGCTATAGCATGAGCATTTACAAACCTCTTGATGATGGTTCCATGCTCAAAGTCCATGGCGATGCAGCCACGGCTATCTACTATAAAAAACGTATCTGTTACTGCGCGCACAATGAACAGGAAGAGACGTACTCTGTTATCCAAGCGAAAGAGATGCCGGGTAGTGCAAAATATGTCGGTTTTGGTGAAAAAGGAGGCTATGACCTGATCCGTAATGGCGCAAGGCTGACCTACTTCAACTTCGACAACATGCGCTACCAACAGATCTATCATAATGGCCCGCTTGATATTCGTGAACCCCTGTACGACTCCAATCCGTTCTTTATGGAGGTTAACCGCTACCCAGACCAGCACAGCACTTATGGGATATTCCTGGACAACACCTCGGAATCATTTATTGATCTGGGCACCTACAACCACGATGAGCAATACCTGATAGGCACCATGTACGGCACGATGGATTACTATTTTTTCATGGGCCGGAAATGCGCTGAAGTGCTCAAACGCTATTACTCCTTCGTCGGCACAACCCGACTAAAACCCCGCTACGTCCTGGGTAACCACCAAGGCAGTTATGG
The DNA here is from genome assembly GCA_021647945.1 of Candidatus Polarisedimenticolaceae bacterium. Taxonomy (GTDB): domain Bacteria; phylum Pseudomonadota; class Gammaproteobacteria; order Chromatiales; family Chromatiaceae; genus JAKITT01. The sequence continues at coordinate 3,824 of JAKITT010000132.1, read as the reverse complement.
TTACGAAAATCTCTACGATCTACAAGATGTGGTCAACGGTTACCGGGGCAATAACATTCCATTGGATGGCCTGCATGTGGACGTGGACATTCAGCAGAACTACAGCACCTTCACTATGAATGAGGATAAGTTCCCCTCTTATAGCTTTGATCAACTGGCCAGTCAGGGCATCAAATGCAGCACCAATATCACACCAGTGATCAGTTATATTAACGAAAATTATAAAACCTTCGAAAGTGGTAACAAAAACGGTTGTTTCGTCCGCAATGAACAGGTCGGTTCTAACGGTGACAACACGGGTTATTACGAGGGCGGCGTCTATTACGGCACCGACCCAGGTGCTCGCCACGGTCGAGGAACGTTCGGCCATTATCCCGACTTTGGCCGTATGGAAACTCGCATGTGGTGGGGTCAACAATACCGACTGCTTTTTCAAAGAGGACTGGAAATGGTGTGGCAGGATATGACCACTCCCGCCATCCCCGATCCCAAAGAGAATTGGGATGTGGAGATCTGGTCTGATAAAGATAACAGAGGCTGGAAAATCGGGGAAAAAATCACCAGCTCCAGCCGCTCATTCCCGTTTGGATTATTGGTCACCGACAACTCACAGAAAAAATATGCCGGAGAGACCACCACCCTCTTAAAGCGCGGAAAAATGCCCGAAAAATCCCCGGCAGCCAAGATCCGCAACCTCTACTCATACAACCTGCACAAAGCGACCTATCACGGACTTAACTACCTGTGGTACGTCAACGTCTACAGCTTCACTGTATTGGGTTCAGAGGGCATCACCACCGAAGCATCACAAACGATCATCGACAGTTTATCGGCTAAAGGAATCCTCTCACCGGTTAATAAGCAGAAGACCCGGAAAACCTTTATCTACCAGGTGGACAACAACATCAACTACGACGATCCCAATCTTGACCTGGGTATTCCCGAGCAATACGAACAGTACCGCAATGAAATCACCCACATCCTCAAACAGTCAGTAGAGATCGAAAAACGTCGTAAGAACCGCCGTAACTTCATTATCGGCCGAGGAGGCTTTACCGGCATGCACCGTTTCGCCGGTCTGTGGACCGGTGATAACACCTCCTCCTGGGATTTCCTGAAGATCAACATCAGCCAGGTATTGGCCCTAGGCATTGCTGGACAGAGCATGTCCGGCCAGGACATCGGCGGCTTCGAGCGGGAGGAGAGTTGGCAGCAATGGGTCGATCCGGAGCTGTTCATCCGCTGGATCAGCGCCGGGGCATTTCTCCCCTGGTTCCGCAACCACTACATACAAAAAGGCCAAAAACTGTTCCAGGAGCCCTACAAATTCCAGGACCACATCGACCAGGCCCCGGAACAGGACCGCATGACCTACCGGGCTGTACTACCCACCGCCCAATATTACGTCCAGCTACGTTATCAACTGATGCAACTTTTCTATGACTGCATGTTTGAAAACACCTTGCATGAATACGGCCTACCCTTGGTTCGCCCTATGTTTATCACCGACGACCACGACTACGCCCTGTTCAACGATAAACAGGCATTTCTAAACAACCAGTACTTCGTTGGCAATGACCTATTGGTAGCACCGGTGCTGGATAAAGAGAGCAGAGGTGGAAACGGATGGCGGGACATTTACCTGCCGGTAGACAATAAATGGTACGCCTTCAAAAACAACCGCCAGAAACTGAATGACCCAGTCACCGGCGGAAGTACCATCCCCTACGACGCCCATATCAGCGACGACAGCCAACACATCCCCTTCATCCTACCCATGTATGTGCGGGAGGGGGCCATCATCCCCACAATAGAGATCGAGCAATATGTGGGCGAACGACACGCCCAAGGTGACATCAACCCGGTGACCCTTAATATCTACCCCGGTTACAAATGCGAATACCGCATGTACCAAGACGATGGTGTAAGCCGCTCCTCCGCCCCCGCTGTCCCGCTATCACAAGGAGGAGACTCGGCGGCCCAGGGCGAATATCGCAAGACCATTATCCGCCATGACAAAATTGGCGGGCAGCGTATCATTGAACTGAAATGGACCCACAACAACTACAAACCGGTTGAAGCGTTCTGTTTCATCGCCCTACTCCATGATTCATCCGATACATTCAACCCGTTAGCCGAGATTCAAAAAGAGTCCAGCAACTTCGCCAACAACCAAAACGGTGTTTTCCGCAAAATCAGCGGGAACAACGATGGGGAGAATGCTAATGCATTGTGGAACAGTAGTGATGACGCCTGGTACTACAATGAAAACCTGCATATCTCCTTCATTAAAATGTTCTTCAATCCTGAATTAGCCACGCTGAACACAAAACAACGCTCCATTACCGACGACACGCCAGAAGCACAAGCACCCACTACTCAAATCAAACTCATTAAAACTCATTAAATAAAAGGATTTATTAATGAAATGCTCAAACCTGTTTACCGCCACTATCACGACACTCGCCCTATTTGTAGCAAGTAGCGTGCAGAACGAACTGTGGGCCGAAAAAACCATCACGATAGAAGACAAATACTTCAAATCCATCCTGATCAGTGAAGATTTTGAATTTGAAGACAGCTACTTGCTTACAGCCGCCGACTTCACCAATGACGGTTATCCAGACATCATCACCTACGGTCTCGGTGGCTACGACCCGGAGACCAACACCCCGTTTGTCACAGACATCTATTTGTTCACCAATCCCAAAGTGAGTCTGGATGACGGCAGCCAGACCTGGAAATCAGAGGTCATCTACTCCCTACAGACACCCGTCGCAATTGATCATGCCGACATCGATGGCGACGGCTGGGTCGACATCCTAATGAGCACCGAGTACGGGAAAAATATTGTCGAACCCCTTGATGGCGGCGGTATCGTGTTCTGGCTAAAAAATCCCGGCAACAAAAAAAATCAAACGTGGGAACGGCGCGACATCGGCAATGACACGGCCATGCACAGGGTCGTGGTGGGGCAATTCACCCAGGACAAACAGATGGAGCTTATTACGCTGCCTGTCGTCGGCAGGCCCCACAACATTCACTCCGCCATCCCAGTCGCCCTTTACAAAAAACCAAAAAATATTCATCACGTCGCCCCCTGGCCCAAAGAGTACATCATGGAAAGCTACTTCCACCTCATCCACGACGCCTGGGTGGGTAAAAACCCAGAACTGAGCGACCACGATGTACTCCTGGTAGGCAGCCAGGAAGGCATCACTTGGCTCTACTACGGCAGAAAAGGAAAATGGCAGATCAAAAATATCTCACCGGGTGAAACCTCCCTGGACGACTACATCGACCCGAAAACAAACAAACCCAAAACAAAAATGTGGTTCACCGGTACCAACACCGCCTCATCCGGCATGGTAAAGGGCAAACCCAACCAATTTGTCACCGCCATAGAGCCGTTTCACGGCGGCAACCTGGTCACCTATGTAAAAAACGGTGATAACTGGAATCGCCACGTCATCAACAAATACGGCAAAGTGGACGAACAAGGCTTCAGCGTCGGCCACTACACCGTCACCAACGACTTTGATGAAGACGGCACCGACGAATTCCTTGCCGCCTTCCCGAGAGAACCCAAAGGCATCATCTACGGTCGCCTAAAAGATTACCGCAACAACAAATTTGACATAGTGCGCATCTTTGACCAATCCGTCTCCAGGATCTCCGTTGCCGACTTCAACAAAGATGGTAAAAAAGACAACGCAAAAAAGGATAACGAAAACAAAGTTGTAAGCTTGGATGCGTTTCGTAAAAAATAACCCCTCAAAAATCAGAGAATTTCATGACAAAAACACGTACAGAACCTGAAAGTT
>JAKITT010000131.1 GCA_021647945.1 Candidatus Polarisedimenticolaceae bacterium | reverse complement strand
TTGGTTAAGCTGCGTGTAGGTTCTCATCATTGCCTCTCATTCTTGCCGGAAAGAAAGACACCGATGCTAACGCAGCTTGCCCTCTATCCAGAAATATTGAGTTGCACTTACTAGTTGAATCCAAGTTATTAATTTACGAAATGATCTTCATAAAGCATTACCGAAATTAGTTGTAGATGGAGAATTTAGAGCAAAAACACAAGCCTGTATTGAAAAAATCCAATCTGCATTATTTAAGCACCCTGATGGTTTGATAGATCCATATGGTTCAACTATTAAACATATATGGCCTGTTAAATTTGCAAAACCAACTGGTTTAGGTATTCGTGGAATTGATACATATGGAGCTGGCAAATATGGAGCACCAAGAGGGAGGCGTGTTCATGATGGTGTTGATTACAAATCAACAGCTGGACAAAATGTAAAGGCACCTTTATCTGGCGTAGTAGAAAAAATATCTCGCCCTTATTCAGCCGGGATAGATGCAAAGGTCTTATCGGGAATAAAGATTGTTGCAAGTGATGGTACTAAGTGTTGGGTCTGGTATATCCAACCCTCAGCAAATATAGTCGGATCTGTAGTTGAAGCAGGAACCAGCGTCATAGGAATAGCAAAGACACTCAAGAATAGATATAAGAAAGGTATTACTGATCATGTCCATGTTAGGGTTCATGCCAAAAATGGTACAAAAATCAACCCAGTAACAGTAATAAAATGATTGTTAATATTATGAGAAAAACAGCTAATTTCTTTCTTCTGTTTGTTGTTATTTTATTCCTTCTTGCCTGCCAATCAGCAGTTGATCAACAACTTCAAGCTGAGGAGCAAACTAAAAGAATTCAGGGTATCTATGTTTATGGGCATGAAGTAAATACTTTCCAAAAGTGTGGATCAAAAAAAACATTATGGGTAATAGGCGATAATTCTGTTCTTCATGATTTACAAGGACAGTACTATAAACTGATCTCACATCCATATGAAGATGTATATTTAGAGTTAGATGGTACTCTTCTTCCAAGAGCAACTGATGGTTTTGCTGTGGATTATGATGGGCAGATTAATATTAAAAAAATATTTTCTATGCAAAAGAAGTCTGAATTTAATTGTGTTAATTAAGATATGTCATAAAAAATGCTATAACAAGGCGCTCCAGCTGACACACAAAGCTGCGCGCTGCCGTGAAAACATCATCTTCATGGCCCTCTCTGCCGATACCCGCCCCCACTTCACCACCATCGCCGACTTCATCTCCCGCTCACCCGATGCGATCAGTGAGCTCTTCACACAGATCGTCTTGATGTGTGATCAGCTGGGGCTAATTAGTAAAGAGATGTTCGCCGTTGATGGCTGCAAACTCCCCACCAATGCCGCCAAAGAGTGGAGCGGCACCCATGAAGAGTTGGATAAGAAACACAAGAAGATCGATCGCGCCGTACAACGCATGTTAGCGAAGCACAAGACGAACGATCACCAAGAGAAGCATGCCGCCAGCATTGAACGTGAAACCAAGCAGATCAAAAAACTCAAAGCCGCCTCCAGCAAAATCAAAGGCTTCCTGGCTGAAAATGAGATCCGCAAAGGACGCAGTGGCAACGAAGTCAAAAGCAACATCACCGATAATGAAAGTGCCAAAATGACCAAATGGCCGGGAGCCATTTAGCACGCAAGCCCGGAGGGTGAGTCTCATGGATGAGACGAATAACAGAGTAACGGCGTAATCCAGGGGTACTGCGGTGTGGCAGCTGTCGACAGCAAACATCAGATTGTTCTGGATGCCAAAGCCTACGGACAAGGCCAGGAACATGATCTTTTAGAACCGATGATCGAAGGCGTCAAAGCGATCTTTGCAAAAGCCCCAGCCTCCAGCCAAGAGGCGACCAAGCAAGCCAAGGTCACCGCTGATTCTGGCTACCACAATCGAAAATCTGTTGAGTATATCGAAGAGGAAGGGATCGACGCCTACCTTGCCGATACCGGCTTTCGTAGTCGAGATCCACGCTTCAAAGATTACGACAAACACAAACCCAAAGAGCGGTTAAAGCCCAAAGAGCGATTCACACAAGACGAGTTCACCCTCGACACCAAAGCGAAAAGTTGTCGCTGTCCTGCCAGTCATATGATGTGGCTAAAAGCCGAAAAGGCCAAGATTGATCCTTCCTATTTTATCTCATTCCAAGGCTATGAAAAAACCTGTGGAGAATGCAGCCTAAGAAAGCGCTGCTTGAGAAAAGAGCGTCAGACCACACCCCGGCAGTTCAATGTAAAGCTCTCCGCCACAGAAGGGAGCAAGAATGATGCCCTGGCACGGATGAGAGAGAAGATCGACTCAGAGCAAGGCCGCCATATCTACAGCCAACGCCTTGGTACGGTAGAACCCGTGTTTGGTCACATCACCGACGCCATGGGTATCAAACGATTTACCCTCAGAGGCAAGAAGAAGGTGGATGGGCAATGGAAGTTAATGATGGCGTTACATAATCTGTTAAAGATCCACCGATATGGCTGGTGTTGGGAGTGAAAAAGAGGGAGAGTAGGGTCATATGAGGCTTAATAAGCCAAACGGGGATCACTTGGATCAGCATCGAGTGAAAAGAGTAAATGGTTGGGGAAATAATTAGAAGCCTGCTGAGTAATGGAGGGCCGGAGTTCTCTTGCCAGGATTGGGTTTTTCTACATCCTCGTTAGCCTTCAGAAAAATGAGTGTCTAGTTTATCTAGTAATCTCAAACCGGCATCAGTATCACCACGGGCAGCTAAAGCACGAAATCGCACTTCACTATCAAATTCAGCAAGAGCTTGCGTTGATAACTCTTCAACCAATTTATTGACACTTACATGCCTGTATTGTGCTAATGCCTTTAATCGGCTGTGTTTGTCATCCGGCATACGAATAGTCAAAGTAGCCATATCATTTACCTCTCAATAATTCTTCCGGCTTTACAATTGTTAAGCTTGGGAAACTTAGCTCAGCATTCTTTAAGTCATTAATATTGTTGGTAATAATGTGAGAAGCATTGCCAGCCAAGGCAAGTTCAATCAAAAAATTATCATTTTCATCAACAAGATTAGGTCTCCATAAAAAATAAATAGGTACCCAATGACAAATAGAATAAAAAGCGTTAAGTAGTTCTCTTATTTCACAATCAGTCAAAGGACAAAGTTTCTGTATTTTCGTCCTCTTAGTTGCATCCTCATACTCAGAAAACAAGGAGCTACTAATCAATGGGGTGTACTTACCCTGTAGGCATTGCCTCAATACCTCTCGGCTTGGGCCTTGTGAGCCAATTAAAGAACTGACTAGGACACTTGTATCAATTACTACGATATTGCTCATGGCTTAATGGTAGCGCATATGCTGTCATTTACAAAAAAGGCTAACGAACTAAGGTTAGATCTTGCGAGTGAAGCGAGCCAAGCGGTGTTTTTCAAGGTAGTTGTCGCCTAATCTAATGGACATGGAAACAGTGCATGGCGCGCTATATAGATTACAACTACGATCAGATGAAAATGGTCTAATGAGAGGTGATTTTGAAGTTCAGTGAAGATGAAAAAAATAAATTACTTTCTTTAAAAGGGGTAGGCCCAATGGTAATAAAACGATTTGAAGAAATAGGTATCAGCTCTTTCCAAGAACTGAGAGAGTGCAGTACTGAAGAAATTGCTGATAGAGTAGCAAGCATGCTTAGAACGACTTGTTGGAAGAATAGCCCACAAGCAAAATCAGCTATTTCGTTAGCTATTGAACTGGCCGGGAAAGAGAGTTAATAGCATGCTTGTTTCTATAGACGATACTGAAGTTAGATCCAAGTTTGAGACATATCCAGAAAAAGGCAAGGAAACCTCTGATTAAGTCTGGTTGCACTAAACATAAGATTCGTAAAGCTCAGCTAAAATTTAGGCTGAAATAAAACTGTTCCAGTTTGTTTCAAAGTGAGCTGTAATAGTTGTTTTATTGCAGCGATCTTCGGGGCAAATCGGGGCGATTTTAGTCAGTCTAAAACAATCATGACTTATTCAGAGGTTCCCAGGAGAAAGAATACCGAAAATGGATCAGTACCGAATGGCACTTACTTAAAGAGAAAGGCCAGCGCTTCATGCGCCTGCGCTCGATCCATATCTTTGACACCGTGACCTCTTTGGCGGTTTAATTCGGCGGGACTTAACAACTAAACAAGCGGCCATGGCACCTCTTCAGCCCTATCTCATGCAGGAACAGAAGGTCCTACTGCCGATAGCGTTTATAGTAGTTGATCAACCCTTTGGTTGAGGCATCATGTTCACCGATCGCGGCATCAGCTTTCAATTCTGGCAGAATAACCCCAGCCAGTTGTTTGCCCAGCTCGACCCCCCATTGGTCAAATGAGTTAACCCGCCAGATAACGCCTTGCACGAAGATTTTATGCTCATAGAGAGCGATCAGTGAACCGAGTCTGGCCGGTGTCATCTTTTCAACCAAAATGGTATTGGTGGGTCGGTTGCCCGGGAAGACTTTATGCGGCAGAAGGTCATCAATCTGCTCAGCCTCCATGCCACTCGCTTCCAATTCCTGACGCACCTCTTCACTGCTTTTACCGCGCATCAGTGCTTCAGTCTGGGCAAAGCAGTTAGCTAGCAGTTTGTGGTGGTGATCAGATGATTCGTTGTGGCTGTTGATCGGCGCAATGAAGTCTGCCGGGATCAGCTGCGTGCCTTGGTGAATCAGTTGATAGAAGGCGTGCTGACCATCTGTACCCGCCGCCCCCCACACCACTGGCCCGGTGGAGTAACCAACAGGACGACCAAAGCGCGTCACCCGTTTGCCATTGCTCTCCATATCAGCCTGCTGTAGATAGGCGGGCAGATGGCGAAGATATTGATCATACGGCAGTACGGCATGTGTCTTTGCATTGAAAAAATTGGCGTACCAGACGCCGAGCAGAGCGAGAATAACGGGCATATTCTCTGAGAGGTCGGCATTCAAAAAATGCTCATCCATCTCATGGGCACCTTCAAGCAGTTCATAGAACCGATCCATACCGATGGCTATGGCAATCGGCAGACCGATCACCGACCAGAGTGAGTAGCGCCCACCGACCCAGTCCCAAAACTGGAACATGTTGTCGGTGTTGATACCGAATTCAGCCACTTTCTCGGTGTTGGTTGAGACTGCCACAAAGTGTTTGGCCACGGCCGATTCATCACCCAGCGCATCGACCAACCAACGTTTAGCACTCAGCGCATTGGTCAGGGTCTCTTGGGTGGTGAAGGTTTTTGAGGCGATGATGAATAGTGTTGTTTCAGGGTTAAGTCCCTTCACCGTTTCAGCGAGATGGGTGCCATCAACATTGGAGACAAAGTGCACACGCAGATCGGGCGACTGGTAGTACTTCAGTGCTTCACACACCATCAACGGGCCGAGATTGGAGCCACCAATACCTATATTAACTACATCGGTGACCGCTTTATCGGTTGAGCCACGCCACTCACCATTTCGCACGGCATTGGAGAACTGCTCCATCTTGGCCAGTTCAGCATTGACTGCAGGCATCACATCTTGTGCATCGACATAGATGGGGCGGTTACTACGATTGCGCAGTGCAACATGAAGTACCGAGCGCCCCTCCGTGATGTTGAGCCGGTCACCGGAGAACATGCGCCGAATCCAACCGCTCATATCGACCGATACCGCCAGATCTAGCAACAGCGTCATGGTCTCGCGGGTGATACGGTTTTTCGAGTAATCGAGAAAGAGCCCACAGGTGCGCAGTGACATCTGTTCAAAACGGTCTGCATTATCACGAAATAGATCCCGCATCGGCAGATCTTTGATCTCATCTTTATGCTGTAGCAGGGAGAACCATTCAATACTGTCGTTGAGTTCGCTCATCGGTTTTCCTTCATTCTCATTCGGTGAAATGATCTTATGAAGAAGAAGCCAATTCATCAAGCGACAAAACAACATTCACAATAAACTGTTAACCACCGCATGGTTTTATTAGAATGGGCTGTTCTGTAATTTGGATAACTCAAAAAAAAAGATGTCGACAAATTCTAAGCTCAATATTCTTTTCGCAGCAAGTGAAGCAGCGCCATTGATAAAAACAGGTGGACTCGCCGATGTTGCGGGCAGCCTACCTGCGGCACTACGTGAGTTGGGCCATGATGTCCGGCTAATTCTGCCCGCCTACCCACAGACCATCGACAAACTGGGTAAAGTTTCAACAGCAGCCACATTAAAGATGGGCGGACATCAGCAACCTATCCGAATCCTCCGTGGCACCCTGGACAACGGTGTCCCCTGCTATCTCGTGGATGCCCCCGAGTATTTCAGCCGCCAGGGTAACCCCTATCTGTCGCCCAATGGCCACGAGTGGGGCGATAACGCTGAGCGATTTGCCCTCTTCAGCCGAGCGATCATCGCCATTGGCCAAAACCGTTCTCAACTCAAGTGGCAGCCCGATGTTATCCACTGCAACGACTGGCAAACCGGCCTAGTAGCCCCTCTGCTATCAACCGAACCAGGGCGGCCAGCCACCATCTTTACCATTCACAATCTTGCCTATCAGGGGCTCTTTGATCAAAGCACCTTCAACCGACTGGAGTTACCCGAGGAGCTGTGGACACTGCATGGACTGGAATTTCATGATCAGCTCTCCTATATCAAAGGGGGCATTGTCTACGCTGACCGCGTCAACACCGTCAGTCCAACCTATGCAAAAGAGCTACTCACCGCCGAGTTCGGCTACGGCCTTGAAGGACTGCTCAGCCATCGTACCGACCACTTTAGCGGCATCATCAATGGTATCGACTATCAGGAGTGGGACCCCAATAATGATAGCCGCATCCCACATCACTATGACCACCACTCATTCCAGCTAAAACAACTCAACAAACAGGCCCTACAGCGCGCCTTTGGCCTACCAGACAAGCCTGATGCACTCCTGTTTGGCTACATCGGCCGTCTGGTCGCTCAGAAGGGTGTTGACCTCATTCTACAGGTGATCCCAGGCATTATTGACCGTGGTGGTCAGGTGATTATGCTCGGTTCAGGTGAAGCTGAACTGGAGCAGGCAATGGAGGAGGTACACCAACGTTTTCCAAAACAGACAGGTCTCTTTATCGGCTATGACGAAGATCGAGCCCATCAAGTTGAGGCGGGCTGCGACGCCTTCCTCATGCCATCACGTTTTGAGCCTTGTGGTCTCAACCAGATCTACAGCCTGCGCTATGGCACCGTGCCGATCGTCCGCCACACAGGTGGACTGGCCGACACCGTCATCGATGTCACACCTGAGACATTAACCAATGGCACAGCCACCGGCTTTCACTTCAACAAGGCCACCGGCACTGCACTATGGGGGGCGGTTGAGCGCGCGCTCGATTTCTACCAACACTCCCGTTCACACTGGGAACGCCTTGCCATCACCGGCATGCAGCAGGATCTAAGCTGGGCCAGCAGTGCCGAGCACTACCAAGCACTCTATATAAAGGCGCTATCAGACCTGGAAACATAACAACACCAATATAAATGACAGCACAACAGGCACCCTCCGAGATATACAATAGGTATAGAGAGCTATACCAGCAGCAGTGGCACCACCAATGGCCTCCTCAGCACTCCAGCCCATCATGTTTGCTGCGGCAGGATTGACAAAAATGGCCTCACCATTCATGTTGAGACCATAGTTTCCCTCACCAGCCATCTCCATAATCAACTCATTATGGCGTTTCAATATAGCCATCACCTGCTGAGCCTGTTTATAGGCGGTGATCTCCATAACCACCGCACTACATCCATCAGCTGCTGTTCAACACAGATCAAGCTAAGTTTAAAATAGGCTATGTCATCGTTAATTGTTGGTCACTACTGACACCCAACGCAGCAAATAAAAAAGCCTGTGGTGTTAAGGAAGTTTTTGCATGATCAATGAGCCGCCTCCAACCTAAGTAATTGGCTAGATA
>JAKITT010000130.1 GCA_021647945.1 Candidatus Polarisedimenticolaceae bacterium | reverse complement strand
TCCAGGTTGATAACGACTCGGTTTCCGCTCAGCTTAAAGCAGAGCAAATGGGAGAACTCTGACGCGAGAAATATGCGGGAAAATGAAATGCGAAATGTGAGTTATTAGGCAAACGTTTTTTTACCTTGTTCCCCCGTATGCAAGAAATATATTTAAAAACCTTGAGGCATCCAAATCGACAGTTCCAAAAGCTGTGCTTTCTATGCCCCGGAAATCGTTGCCGTATCGCCTTCAACATGGATGCGGTAGGGCTTCCCCCGCCATTCGACCCCGAATTCCAGGCTTTTCCAATGCGAGGGAAGGTTGGGGGTTGCCGTGATTCCTGCGGCATTAATTTGCAACCCAGCAAAGCCAAAAACGGCCGAAAGCCAAGCTCCGCCATTTGCGGCCGGATGCGTTCCGCCAATGTAGAGCGGCCCGAGATACAGCTTCGACTTTCCGGTCAGGTCTACCGTGGCTGTTTTCATGAAATAGGTATAGGCCCAGTCCGGCTTGCCGAGGTTCGCCGCCACCATGGCATACGCGCAGGCGCTGAGACTGGACCCATGCTCTGTGCGCGGCTCGTAGTATTCCCAGTTAGCTTTGACCACCTCGGCCGAATAGTCGCTACGGAACAGGTTGAGCATCAGCACCACATCGGCCTGCTTCAAGACCTGAGTCGTCGTGGCCAATCCGTGGCCCCCGCCCCAATATTCAGTCGGCTTGATCACTCGGGTTTTAAGTTCTTCGGGCGTCGTATCCTCAAGCTTCAGGTATCCGTCGAATTGCTCAATAACACCCTTTTCATTAGGCGAAGGGATATAAAGCTCGGCGGCCATTTTTTTCCACGAGCCAACCTCTTCCGAAAAACCGAACTGACGATCTAACGTGTGGAAAAACTCGGGGTCGCGCTCTCGTAAAAGTTCAAGGACTTGAACGGCCGTTTCGAGCGCAAACTTCACCATGCGGTTGGTAAAAGCGTTGTTATGCACTCGTTCGTGGTATTCATCTGGACCAACGACATCAAGTAATTCGTAACGCACTTTGTCTTCTTTATAATAGGCATACGAGTGGAAAAACCTCGCGCACTCGGCCACCGCTTCTGCGGCACCGGCTGTAGCGTTCTGGTAAGTGTAAAGGATGGCAAGGTGGTCGCCAAACCGGCCAAGATAATTGACGTGGACCGGACAAAGTAATTGACACCGAGCAACAAGGGTCTGAACTGTATCAAGGGCTATTTCCTCTCCAAGATCATGTACGGTAAGGATCGTCTGACCCAACCAATGCTACGCAAGAAAGATGGCAAGTATGACAAAAATGGCGACTTCACCCCGATCTCCTGGGATGAGGCCTTCACCATCATGGCCGACAAGTTCACCGGCACGATCAAAGAGAAAGGACCAACCGCTGTCGGCATGTTTGGCTCCGGCCAGTGGACTATCTGGGAGGGTTATGCGGCCGCCAAACTGATGAAGGCCGGCCTGCGCTCCAATAACCTTGACCCCAATGCCCGCCACTGCATGGCCTCCGCCGTGGGTGCCTTCATGCGCGCCTTCGGCATTGATGAACCCATGGGCGTCTATGACGATCTGGAGCATACCGAGGCCTTTGTGCTTTGGGGTTCCAACATGGCCGAGATGCACCCCATCCTCTGGTCACGTCTCACCGATACCCGTCTGACCAGGAAGAACAGTGAAATCCATGTGCTCTCCACCTTTGAGCATCGCTCTACCGATCTGGCAGAGAACAGTATGATCTTTGCGCCCCAGACGGATCTGGCAATTGCCAACTATATCGCCAACTACATTATCCAAAACAAGGCCTATGACAAGGAGTTTGTTGATAAGCATGTCAACTTCACCAAGACGCCGACCGATATTGGGTATGGCCTGCGGCCTGAGCATCCACTGGAGAAGGCGAAGACCGGCAAAGGCGGCAAGCTCTCCAAGATCAGCTTTGAGGAGTACGCCAAGTCTGTCGAAAGCTATACCCTGGAGAAGGCCAGCAAGCTTGTTAAATTGCACGCAAATCTGACCCACTATTTGCACTGAATATTGACCCGCCTATTCAAGCCAATTATGACTTATTCTTTTGTTTTTTTCTCCTTGTTTTTAGTTGAGTCTTTAAATCGGTAACTGTCATTGCCTGTTTCAATAATATGACAATGGTGAGTGAGCCTGTCGAGTAAAGCGGTTGTCATTTTTTCATCTCCAAAAACAGTGGGCCATTCAGAAAAACTCAGGTTAGTGGTAATAATGACACTGGTGCGTTCATATAACTTACTGATGAGATGGAAGAGCAAGGCACCGCCTGCCTGACTAAAAGGTAAGTAACCCAGTTCATCCAGTATGACCAGATCAGTATGCATAAGGCGGTTAGCCAGTCGTCCTTGCCTACCTGCCAGTTTTTCCTGCTCTAGTAAGTTAACCAGTTCAATCGTGGATAAAAACCGTACCCGTTTATGATGATGCTGTATTGCCTGCACACCGATGGCGGTAGCCAGGTGTGTTTTACCGGTACCGGGGCCACCAATAAAAACCACGTTCTGTGACTCTTCCATAAACTCACAGTGGTGCAATGATGACACTAGGCTTTCATTTACGTCTGATTGGTTAAAATCAAAACCCGTTAAATCACGATACGTTGGGAAGCGCGCTATTTTCATTTGGTACTGGATAGAGCGTACTTCTCGCTCCGCTACTTCTGTTTTTAATAGCTGTTCCAGTAAGGGAATAGCCTGCGTATAAGCTGGCGAGTTTTGCTCTGATAGCTCTCTTACGCTGTGTGCCATACCAAAAAGTTTAAGTTGTTTCATTGCGCTCATCATGGCATCAGCTGACATGTTTTTTCTCCCGTAAATAATCGTAACGTCCGGTATTCGCTTGTGGTTCTTCTACCAGTTTTAATGCCGGGGGTGTTTTAAGCGGTGACGGCATCGGCACATCCAATAAACGGCTCAGGCAATTAATGATATGTTGTTTAGAGATCTTGCCACTGGCCAGTGCTTCTTTAACGGCCTGTTCAACTTTTTGTTCATCGTGCTGTAATACCAGTGCAAGAACATCCACCATCTCTCGATCCCCACCAGGATGTTTGAGTAATTGTTTTTGGCATTGCTTAAAGCACTGGGGCAACTCAAGAAAAGGCGCACCATTGCGAAGTGCGCCCGGTTTGCGTTGTACAACCGATAGGTAATGTCGCCAGTCGTAAATCGTTTTACCGATACTGTTATGATCGCGTGTAAAAACACGCGTGTGCTGTGTTATCACATTTCCTTCTGCAACAAAAACCAACTTGTCAGCATAAACCTGTAAGCTAATAGGACGATTAGCAAAACTGGCAGGCACACTATAGCGATTGTTTTCAAACGTAATTAAACAGGTGGATGACACCCGTTTGCTGTGTTCAATAAATCCATCAAACAGCGCAGGTACCGACATGAGTTGTGACGTGGTCAAGGTATTTGCGACACCCCAGTTAAGCTACTTTTTTCACTTTCACCAATTGCGCTTCAAACTCATTGGGGCTGGTATATCCCAAATATGAATGCAGTCGGTGGCTGTTATAAAACATGGCAATATAGTCCAGCACGTCCTGCTGAGCTTCATAACGAGACTGGTAGCTTCTCCACTGTACCAACTCTTGCTTTAGGCTGCCGAAGAAGCTCTCAGCCACGGCATTATCCCAACAATTCCCTTTCCTGCTCATGCTACCTTTAAAATCATGCGCTTTGAGCAATTGCCGAAAGGCTTTGCTGGCATACTGAGATCCACGATCCGAATGATGGATCAACCCGGCCTTTGGCCTGCGCTGCCAAATGGCCATTGTCATGGCATCACATACCAACTGTGCTTTCATACGTGAACTCATACTCCAGCCAACAACCTTACGAGAACAAAGGTCAATAACTACAGCCAGATATAGCCAGCCTTCCTGAGTCCAGATATAGGTCACATCAGCAACGTATGCTTGGTCTATCTGAGGTGCGTCAAACTGACGATTTAGCAGGTTATCAAACACCGGCTGTTTATGGTTACTGTTCGTTGTCACTTTGTGCTTTCTGCGCTGCTTGGCAGCCACACCGGCTTCTCTCATTAGTTTTCTGGCTTTATTCCTGCTGACGGGATAACCCAGCATGTTTAAAGCTATTTTCATACGCCGACTGCCATAGCTGTACTTTGAGCTTTCAGCAAGATCCCTTGTCCATTCAACCATCTCCTGGTGCTCTGTATCGATTGACTTATTGGCCTGACCTGCTTGATATTTGTAATAGCCGCTACGGCCCACACCCAAAACCTGGCACTGCAGGCGAATTGGATAGGTATTCTTATGCTGGGTGATAAACGAATATTTCACTTCGTTTCTGCTGCAAAGAATACCGTCGCTTTTTTTAAGATATCTTTCTCCATCTGTAAGCGCTTCACCTGAGCATTGAGTGACCTAATCTCTTCCTGGTCAGGCGTTAGTTTGCCGTTTCCTCGAAAAGATTGACCCTCATCAGCCTGATGTTCTTTGATCCAACGCCCCAGTATTTGGCCACTAATGCCGAGGCTTTTGCCTGCATCTGTACGGGTATAACCTTGGCCTAGCACTAAGCTGATGGCATCCAGCTTGAATTCTTTTGAATACTTCTTGCGCCTCATTCTATATCTCCTCAGTTAGGGGTATTATCCTTAACTGAGGTGTCCTAATCCATTAGACCACGTCATCAACTCCTCATGGTCTTTCTGTAAACAGATGGCCGCCTTTGGATATTTCGGTTCATACGTTCGGATGAAGAGTTATAGTCAAATCTGGTGTTTAGCCAGTTGAATCAAGCGGCGACCTGATCGGCTCCTGCTACCTCAACACCATCTTTAAATTTGATTCCGGTTATCACCTTCGCCAGGTAATCGAAACCCCGTAATCGTCTCCACTTCTTCTCGGCACACAGACCGAGTTTGAACATCATGTGTAGCATGCCGTCACGCGATAGGCAGCCCTTGGAACGCTTGGTTCGATGGCGGATTGTCCCGAAGGTTGATTCAATCGGATTGCTGGTTCGAATGCTCTGCCAGTGCTGCGCCGGAAAATCGTAGAATGCCATCAACTCCTCATGGTCTTTCTGTAAACAGATGGCCGCCTTTGGATATTTCGGTTCATACGTTCGGATGAACAAGTCGAAGGCTTTTTCTGCATCGGCCTGGGTCTCTGCTTGCCAGATGTTATGCAGTGCCTGCTTCGCTTTCGGCTGAGCTGACTTTGGCAGACAGTTCAGCACGTTCATGGTCTTGTGCATCCAGCAGCGCTGCTGGCGCGTCTCCGGATACACTTCCTCCAGCGCAGCCCAGAAGCCCATGGCACCGTCACCGATCGCCAACTTGGGCGGGTTCAGCCCGCGTGACTTCAGCTTCAACAGCACCTCCCGCCAGCTCTGTGTGGACTCCCGCACACCATCCTCAATTGCCAGAAAATGCTTCTCACCACGCTCATTCACGCCGATCACCACCAGGGCACACAGCTTCGTCTGCTCTGCTCTCAGTCCGCTGTAGACACCGTCTGCCCACACATACACCCAATGGTCATCATCCAGGCGCTCCTCGCACCAGCTCCGATATTCTTCTGCCCAGACCTGCTTCAGACGCGATACCGTGCTGGCCGATAAGCCTGTTGCATCCGGACCCACCAGCACTTTCAGGGCTTCACCCATCTCACCACTGGAAATCCCCTTCAGGTAGAGCCACGGCAGCGCCGCTTCCAGTGACCTTGTCTTGCGTACATACGGCGGCACCAGAGCTGATCGGAACGTCACCGGCTCGCCGGTCTTCGCTCGAACTTTGGGGATCTCGACCGTGACCGGCCCCAATCCTGTCTGCAGTTTACGAGCTGGCAGATGACCATTACGCCCCACCCCCGCCTTGCCATCCTCTGTCCGTCGCTCGGCGTGCTCCGCCAACAGCTCCAGCAGCTCTGCCTCCACCGCTTGGTAGATCAACTGCTCTGCACCGCTTCTCAGCAACTCTGTCAGCGGATCGATAATCGTATCTCGACCTGCTAGCTTAACAACGTTATTCTTACTCATGGTGGCGTATCTCCAATGGTTGTTTTGATGTTTCGCAACAATAAATCAACCAGATACGCCGCTCTTTTTCAACTACTCAAACACCAGATTCAGTTATAACTCTTCACTCTCCTCATGATCCCACTCGGAGCCATATTCGGTGGCGCACTCACCAAAATATGCACATGATCTTTACTCACTACTCCTTCTAATATCCTAATCTCATGCGCTTCACAGCTTTGGCGTACTAAATCACGTACACCCTCACCAAGCTCACCTCTAAGCATTTTATATCGATATTTTGTAACCCATACAAGTGATACTCAATATTGTAAATCGTATGACTTCCATAACGATATTTCATCTTTAATACCTATGCATTTTGCAAAACATGCATCATAGATGAAATCTGTTCGCCTGAAAGGCGAAGGCTTAAACCTTATGTATGGAAGTTAAATGATGGTGAGCTGGAATGCCGTTTGTTTCCACCTGTCCCCAATCTGACGCCTCAGGAGCGTGGCTTACCTGATTGGCCTGGCATTAATCTTGAGATGAAACGTAAGGGGGTGACCCTATTCCTGGTTTGGCAGGAATATCGAGAAGCACATCCACAAGGTTACCAGTACAGCTGGTTCTTCTTGCAGTACCGTGAGTGGCTGGGTAAACGCGATTGGGTGATGCGCCAGAGCCATCAGGCCGGTGAGAAGCTGTTTGTAGATTATGCGGGTCACACAGCACCTGGGGTGGATCCACACACCGGTGAGATTCGTGAGGCACAGATCTTCGCCGCCGTATTGGGCGCTTCCAACTACACCTATGCTGAGGCAACCTGGAGCCAGAGCCTGTCAGACTGGGTTGGCTCACACCAGCGCACCTTTCAGTATCTGGGCGGTGTGCCAGAGATCCTGGTACCTGATAATCTGCGTTCTGGCGTAAGCAAAGCCCATCGCTATGAGCCCGACATCAACCCCACCTACCAAGAGCTGGCGGCACATTATGGCGTCGCTGTGGTGCCTGCCCGGGTACGCCGTCCCAAGGACAAGGCCAAAGCAGAGATTGGCGTGCAGATAGTTGAACGGTGGATACTTGCCGTGCTGCGCAATCGTACATTCTTCTCTCTGAGTGAATTGAATAAGGCTGTTGCGCGACTACTGGTCAGGCTCAATGAGCGCCCTTTCAAGAAACTACCGGGTTGTCGGAAAGATCTGTTTGAAACGCTGGATGCACCGGCATTAAGCGCCTTACCCGCTACCCCTTACGTCTATGCTGAATGGAAAAAGGTTCGAGTCCATATTGACTATCATGTGGAGGTTGAAGGCCATTATTACTCTGTCCCTTATCAACTGATCAAACAACAACCGGATGCCCGACTGACGGCTAATACCCTGAAATGTTTCCGCAAGGGTCAACGGGGCGCCAGTCATCCCCGCTCCTGGCTAAAGGGGCGACATACTACACAGCCTGAACATATGCCTGAGCCTCATCGTCAGTACAGTGATTGGTCACCTGAGCGACTTATCCATTGGGCAGAAAAGTTTGGGTCATCAACCGCCCATACCATCACCACCATCCTTTCATCCCGACATCATCCCCAACAGGGCTACCGCACCTGTCTGGGCATCCTGCAACTGGGCAAAGCCTATGGTGATGACCGCCTGGAAGCCGCCTGCCAGCGTGCCTTGTTACTGGGCACCCAGCGCTACAAAAGTATCGAGTCGATCCTGAAGCATGGCCTGGACAAACAGCCCGTACCTGAGCAACAGGAACTCTCGCTGCCAGAAGATCACGACAACATCCGTGATCCCGACTATTACCACTAAGAGAAGAGGAACATCACATGTTGCACCATCCTACACTGGATAAACTGAATGATTTGAAGTTCACCGGCATGGCTAAAGGGCTAACCGAACAGATGGCATTGCCAGGGATTGAACAACTGAGTTTTGAGGAGCGCCTCGG
>JAKITT010000129.1 GCA_021647945.1 Candidatus Polarisedimenticolaceae bacterium | reverse complement strand
TTCAGCACCAGTGTAATTTCGGCCTTTGCTCCTGTATGCACCTAATCTAATTGTGCACCATTTTCGATAGGCCGCATGTTATTCTTTGATTTGTGGTCGCGTAGCGGCCTGGGTCGCTAATCACCTAGAGATTTAACCCGTAAGCAAATGCGCTAATTGATGTGCAACTTGGGTGGGCAACAGTAATGTTGCCCACCCCGCCCAGCTCTCAGTAGAGAGGCAACCTGCTAGCCGCTACACCTGACCTCACGTGGAAAGATCACTGGGGTAGCTGTCATTAATGGCAACAAAAGCATCAATATTTTCAAGAAAGATATCAACCAGTGCCGGATCAAAATGCATTCCACGCTGCTCATTGATCCAGCTCACCACCTTGTCGATATGCCAAGCCTCTTTATAGATACGCTCTGAATAGAGGGCATCAAAAACATCTGCCAGGGCGACAATACGACCAAAGATATGGATCTCCTCTCCCTCCAGCCCCTGCGGATAACCAGAACCATCCCATTTCTCATGGTGCTGTAGCGCGATCAAACCCGCCATTTTCAATAGATCACGCGAAGAGTGGTTGAGCATCGTAAAACCGATACGGGTATGGTTCTGCATTACCTGGTGCTCCTCATCGGTAAAGCGCCCAGGTTTTAACAGCACCTCATCAGGAATACCCAGTTTACCAATATCATGCAGTGGTGAAGCCGCAGTCACCAGATCAACATCATCTTTTGGCAGCCCCATCTTCTCCGCTAGCAATTGGCTATAGAGGGTGACACGTTTGGTGTGATTATGGGTCTCTTTTGAACGCTGCTCTTCAATCACACCCATGGTATAGACCGTTTCACGCAAGGTGTGCTCAATCTCACTGTTAAGCGCGGCTAACTCTCTGTTTTTATCCTTCAGCAGATCTTGATGGGCGATGATATCGGCATTGAACAGATTGATCTCATTGGCCACATTGACGAACTCCTCCGTCTTAAACTGATCAAGGCTGACCGGTATATGTTTCTGGTAGGCCTCCCTGGTGTGGTCGATCAAGGTCTCTAATGGCACTCGCACATGGGTGTGGATAGTTCGCATGGTATTCAAGGCGATCAGCACCATGAAGAGCAGTGACAACATAATCATCCCCACCAGCACATAGAGCGAATGGTTTCGATCCTCAGTCACATCTAACTCTATATCCACAACACCAAGCACAACCCCTTCAGCCACCTTGTGGCAGCCAAGGCAGTTCAAACTACCTTTAGAGCTGGCAATGTAGGGGATAATGGCTCGTATCACAGGTTGAAAACGCCACTCCTGAGAGTCAAAGAGGGGCTGCCGACTCTCAAATACCTGTTTTGTAAACGCATCAGCCCCCTGCTCATCATCCCGACCAGCGCCAAACTGTTTGATCACCTCATCACTACGAATGACACGCAACTTTTTGATTTGCCGCAACTGTTTGATCTCATCCATGTAGTAGTCACGTTTATCCATAACGCCCGCTTTCATGTGAGCAGTCAGCCCGGCCCGCACCAGTTCGGCATAAGCCATCGCCTGGTTTTCAGTTGAAGATTTGGAGAGCGCACGAAAATTGAATGCTGTCACTATGAGCAGGATCACCGCCAAAACCAGTAGGAAGTTGACGAGATATTTGACGGTTATGGTCTCTATACTTGGTTTTTTCATCGTAGGTTACTGCTGTTTATCCACAAATCAATCCAGAGAATAGGCAAGAGAGAGCATAGCAGAGACCATCCAGTCATTATCCACAATGGGGCTATCACTGATTGTTTTATTCAGATAATCAACACGCAGATTGCCTTGTAGACTCAATTCAGATGTTAGCTGATAGTTGGCAAATGTCTGTAGTGCATAGTTGAGCCCCTGCCCTGCACTATAGGCCGGGCGGGTGGCGGTCTCTTCATCAACCGTCACACCGTAGTAGTAGTCATTGAAGGCACCATCAAAATAGATCGCCATAAAACTGGGCACCAGTGTCCAGCGCCCGGCATTGACTATTTTCCCCAACTCCAGACGCGCTAACGAGCCATTAGATCGAGCCGTTATATCTGAGAGAAGCATCACCTCTGCAAAGCCGTGTTGATTCTTCCCCGCCAACGCAAAACCGGCCTCCCAACCACTTTCGCGGGCCGCCATGCCCGTCAGACCATCTGAGTCAGATGCACTATAACCATAGGGCCGAGGTTGTGCGGTAATGGAGTAACCCCAGTTCTCCCCGCCCGCCAAGTAGAGTCCGACACGCGTCCAGCGCACATAAACAACACGGTTATCATAAAACACCACTGGGGTGGGTGTGACAAGCGTCGTTGCCCCTTCATAGGGCTGCGTTTGGAAGTAGGGGCCAAGACCTATTGATAGGGTATTTGAGGCTGAATTTTCATCTTCAGCCTGAACAGAGAGTGAACTGCTGAGCAGCAGAAAGAGCAGGGTTATTCGTATCATCAGTTTCAATCCACTCAAATGGTGATATGAGGCTATAAAATGCGCATTCTATCCTATCCATAAAGATTCATTTGCGCACGGTTAAGGAGGCTTTGGATAAGTCAGATTTAATTTAGGCCGATGCCTACAGGGATGTAGGTAATTAGAGCAATGCAGGAGCAATTGTCGAGATGAATTTGCTCCAATTTGTTTTGAAGTGAACAGGAATAGTTGTTCTATTGCTGTGATCTTCGAGACAAATTGGGGGGAATTCAGCCGGCGTAAAACAATCATGACTTGTTCAGAGCCTCCTTAAGGTTATACTCCAACGCTTTATATTGACACGTTAACTGATACCGATGCAGATCATTCGCGGTTTACACAATATCCGTGCAGAACATTTTGGCTGTGTCGCCACCATTGGCAATTTTGATGGTGTGCATCTTGGCCATCAAGCGGTATTTCGTCATCTGCAAGAGCAGGCTGAACGTCTACAGCAACCCAGCACCATCATCACATTTGAACCTCAACCGCTGGAGTTCTTCTGCCCAGAGCGCGCGCCAGCACGCCTGACTCGCTTTCGTGAAAAAGTGCAGGTGCTGCGCAAAATCGGCATTGATCGAATGATGATTCTGGAGTTCAATGCACGGCTGGCAAAAATGTCGGCCCGGCAGTTTGTGCAAGATCTGTTGATTGATGGGCTGGGTGTGCGCTTTCTCTATGTGGGTGACGATTTTCGCTTTGGCCAACAGCGCCAAGGTGACTATGCGCTGCTGCAAGAGATAGGAGGGGCCAACAACTTTGAGGTGGCCAACCTGCACACCTTTGAGGTGGAGGCTGACCGAGTCAGCAGCACGCGTATTCGTGAGCAACTGGTAGAGGCCGACTTTAGCACGGCAGCACAGTGTCTAGGGCGGCCTTATCAGATCTGTGGACGGGTGGTACATGGTGATGCACGGGGACGCACCATCGGCTTCCCTACCGCCAATATCAATCTGCATCGCCAAGTCAGTCCACTGCGCGGCATCTATGTGGTAAAGGTACATGGACTGCCAGAGGGGCCGATTGATGGCGTGGCCAATATCGGCACCCGCCCGACCATCACCGGCAGCTCACACTGCCTGCTGGAGGTTCACCTGTTTGACTTCACCCGTTCGATCTATGGTGAACATATTGAGGTGGAGTTTCTTCATAAGCTGCGTGATGAGGTACGATTTAAATCGTTCGACAAGCTGAAGCGTCAGATCGAACGTGATGCACAACAGGCGAGAGAATTTTTGCGTAACCAGTAAAAGCCGGTGCGTACTACACATTTAACTAAATTATTTAAGATAGGCAAAAGCCGTGAGTGATTACAAGCAGACCCTGAATCTCCCTAAGACCAAATTCCCAATGCGTGGCAACCTCGCTCAGCGTGAGCCAGAGATGCTAAAACGCTGGGATCAGATGGATCTCTACGGCAAGCAACGCAGCTGGGCGGCTGGACGGAAAAAATTCATTCTGCACGACGGCCCTCCCTACGCCAATGGCGACATTCACATCGGCCATGCGGTCAACAAGATCCTCAAGGATATGATCACCAAGAGCCGTAGCCTGGATGGTTTCGACGCCCCCTATGTACCGGGCTGGGATTGTCATGGTCTGCCGATTGAGTTGATGGTGGAGAAGAAGATCGGCAAACCTGGCATCAAGGTCAGCGCCGATGAGTTCCGTAAGGCGTGTCGCACCTATGCCGCTAAACAGGTCAACGGCCAACGCACCGACTTCAAACGTCTCGGTGTACTCGGCGACTGGGAGAACCCCTACCTGACGATGGACTTCTCATTCGAGGCCGACACTATCCGTTCGCTGGGTCGTATCGTTGAGAATGGTCACCTGCACAAAGGCTCCAAACCGGTACATTGGTGTACCGATTGTGGCTCAGCCCTAGCTGAAGCGGAGGTGGAGTACAAAGACAAAAGCTCGTTCGCCATCGATATACGTTTTGAGGTGCTGGATGATGAGGCGCTGATGACACGCTGTCACCACCTGCCAAACGGCCTTGGCCACGGCCCACTCTCCGTAGTGATCTGGACCACCACACCGTGGACGCTGCCAGCCAATCAGGCGGTCGCCCTCAACCCCACCTTTGAGTACGCAATTGCCGAGTGCGAAGGGCCGCGTGGCACCGAACGTCTCATTGTCGCCGAAGCGATGATGAAGGATGTGATGGATCGCTACAATATCGAGAAGTACCGTGTGGTTGGTTACGCCAAGGGGTGTGATCTTGAGGGGCTAAAACTACAGCACCCCTTCTATGAGCGCGAAGTGCCGATCATCCTTGGTGAGCATGTCACTACTGAGGCGGGTACGGGCGCGGTACACACCGCCCCTGGCCACGGCCTTGACGACTATATTGTCGGTAACCGCTACAACCTGCTGGTCGATAACCCAGTCAACAGTAATGGCGTTTTTGTTGAAGGTACCGAGCTTTTTGCTGGTCAACATGTCTTCAGCGCCAATGAGAAGGTGATCGATGTACTGAAAGCGAAGGGCACACTGCTGCATGAAGAGCGACTGACCCATAGCTATCCACACTGCTGGCGTCACAAAACCCCGATCATCTTCCGCGCCACTCCACAGTGGTTCATCAGCATGGAGCAGAATGGCATCCGTGATGCAGCGCTGAAGGAGATCGACAAGGTGCAGTGGATACCCGACTGGGGCAAAGCACGCATCCAGGGCATGATGGAGGGGCGGCCAGATTGGTGTGTCTCACGCCAACGCACCTGGGGGGTACCGATCACCCTCTTCGTCCATAAAGAGAGCGGTGAACTGCACCCCAACACCCAAGCGCTGTTTGAAACCGTTGCGAAACAGGTAGAGAAAGAGGGGTTTGAGGCGTGGTTCAGCCTGAAAAAAGAGGCGCTATTGGGTGATGATGCCGCCAATTATGATCAAGTGCGTGACACCCTTGATGTCTGGTTTGACTCTGGCATCACCCACGCCAGCGTATTGCGTCGACGTGAAGAGTTGGCCTTCCCGGCAGACCTCTATCTTGAGGGATCTGACCAACATCGCGGCTGGTTCCAATCCTCACTGCTCACCTCTGTGGCGATCAACAACTGCGCCCCCTACAAACAGGTGCTGACCCACGGTTTTACGGTGGATAAGGATGGTCGCAAGATGTCCAAGTCACTCGGCAACGTGATGGCCCCACAGAAGGTGATCAAAAACCTCGGTGCCGACATCATCCGTCTATGGGTCTCTTCAGTCGATTATCGCAATGAGATGAATGTCTCCGATGAGATCCTGAAACGCACCGCCGATGCCTACCGTCGCATCCGCAACACCGCCCGTTTTCTGCTCTCCAACCTGGATGATTTTGATCCAAAAGAGAACCTTGTTGCGGCAGATGAGATGCTTGAGCTGGATCGTTGGGCCGTTGACCGCGCCCACCAGCTTCAACAGGAGATCATCCAAGCCTATAACGACTACCAGTTCCACCTGATCTATCAGAAGATCCACAACTTCTGCGTCACTGAGATGGGCGGTTTCTATCTCGACATCATCAAGGATCGTCAATACACCACGCAGGCCGACTCACTGCCGCGTCGTTCAGCACAGACGGCGATGTACCACATCATTGAAGCACTGACCCGCTGGCTAGCACCGATTCTCAGCTTTACCGCCGATGAGCTATGGCAATTTATCCCAGGCAAGCGTGGTGAGAGTGTCTTTCTTGAGCAGTGGTATGAAGGACTCTTCACCCTCGATAGTGACAGTCCGTTTGACCGTGACTTCTGGCAGCAGGTCACCTGTGTACGCGAAGCGGTCTCAAAACAGATGGAGGCTCTGCGTGCCGATGGTTCTATCGGTTCCTCTCTGGATGCCGAGGTTAATCTCTACTGCGAGCCCACACTGTTGGACAATCTGGCAAAACTAGAGGATGAGCTGCGCTTTGTCCTGATCAGCTCCTATGCCCGCTTACACCCCGCCGGCGAGAAACCAGCGGATGCCATTGAGACGGAGGTTGAGGGGTTGAGCCTGAGTGTAAAACGCTCTGAACACGCCAAGTGCGAGCGCTGCTGGCACCATCGTGAAGATGTGGGCGCTGCCAGCGAGCATCCTGAGATCTGTGGTCGCTGTATAGAGAATATTGAGCAGGCGGGCGAACAGCGCCAGTTTGCTTAATCAGCACTCAGCAGGAAACTATTTGTGCCTGTTTGCAGTCATAATCTCTCAACATCACTCATTGACGGTGGCATATGTTACGTTGGCTAGCACTCTCACTCTTGGTCATTGTGGCCGACCAGATCAGTAAAAAGTTTGCTGTTGATATTATCCCGCTGCATCACTCCATTGAGGTGCTGCCCTTCTTCAACTGGACACTGATGTATAACGAAGGGGCCGCCTTCAGTTTTCTCAGTGATCAGGGTGGCTGGCAGCGCTGGTTTTTCATCATTCTCAGCAGCATTATCACCATCGTATTGACCATCTGGATGGTCCGCCTGCAACGAGATGAGCGCTCCATCGCCATCTCACTCTCCTTGATCATTGGCGGCGCTATCGGCAACCTCATCGACCGCATCCAGCTGGGACATGTGGTCGATTTTATCCATCTACACTATCAGCAACACTTCTGGCCCGCCTTCAATGTGGCCGATTCAGCCATTACTGTGGGAGTCACCATCATGATTGTTGATAGCCTCTTTTTCGCCCAAAAACGTGAGGATCAAAGAGATGATTGATTTAACTAAAATGGTCACTGGCCTACTATTGGCGCTTTGCGTTAGCACGCTACAAGCGGAGGAGAGTGCCGAGAGATACAACCGCATCAGCCTCACCGCCAGCGCCACACAAGAGGTGGAGAATGACCTGCTCTCTGCCACACTCTACGCTCAACAAGAGGGGCAGCGGCCCAACACGCTACAGGCTCGTGTCAACCAGAGCATCAGCCGAGCGCTCACACTGGCCAAGCAGCAGCCTGAAGTCAGCGTGAATACACTCGATTACCGCACCACCCCCATCTATCGAAAACAGATAATTGATGGTTGGCGTGTACGTCAGTCAATTCGTCTACAGAGCAGAGAGACAACGCTGTTGAGCACGTTAATTGGCAAGTTACAGGGGGAGTTGGCGGTGGCATCGATCAGCTACCACCTATCGCCAGCGCGTCGACAAGCGGCTGAGAACGACCTTATGGCGGAGGCGATAGCGGCCTTTAAACAGAGAGCAACATTGATCGCCAAGCAGTTTGGCAGCAGTGAGTATCGGCTGGTCAAGATGAGCATTAGCACACCGAATGGCAACCCACCACAATTTGGCATTCAGCATTTAGAGATGGCCCGCGCATCAGCGCCCCCCATCAAAGCAGGTAGCCAGCAGATCCGCCTAACGGTGAGCGGCACCATTGAGCTAAAAGAGCCGTTGCTCAGCGAGTAGCGGCTAAGAAAGTGGTGATTAGGTACAAAACTCAGCATGTCTATGTAAAGAGTCTGTAGGCGAGGCGCCGCTCCTACAGTACATCATCTGAATGACTGAGCTTTGTACCTCTTGAGTAACATAAACCTAAGTTGTTGATAAAACAGCATTTGAAATAGTCTCATTTTCTGCACTTGGCACCAGATCAAATCCCAAAGAAGCCGCTCTCT
>JAKITT010000128.1 GCA_021647945.1 Candidatus Polarisedimenticolaceae bacterium | reverse complement strand
ATTATGAGCGTCCCCCAAAACAATCAAGCGGACCCAGAACAACACGAAGGCCACACTACATGCCAAGAATAGCTCTATTGTTTAAAGGAAACATCATCAGCTCCACCTCGTTTGAGTTAGAGGAGCTCATCATCGGACGGGACTTTGGTTGCACCATTCAGATCGATAGCCTTGCTATCGCCCCCAAACATCTAAAAATCAACCACGAGCAAGAGGGCTATGTTGTCACGGCATTGAATGACCAATTCCCACTGACACTTGATCACAAGAGGGTTGAAACCGCCACACTAAAACATGGTGATCTGCTCCAGATAGGCAAACACTCACTGGAGTTTATTGATGATGGCATGAGTGACGTGGCCTCCCCAAGCATCATTCAAAACGTTGCAGAGTTAAAGCGGGATGAAGAGCCCCCTAAAGAACCGAGCAGGTCTAATTTAACTGGGATACTGCAGATTCTCAGCGGCAGCAACATCGGCCGTGTCATTCCACTCAACCGACCACTGATCAAAATTGGTAAAAGTGGTGAAGCGTGTGCAGTGATTGCATATCGCAAAAGCGGCTACCACCTCTCCTTCCTTGAGGGGGCCACCCCACCAAAAGTAAACCAACAATCGATTGTTGACCACAGTTACCTTCTTAAAAACGGCGACCAAATTGAGTTTGGCGATACCTCAATGTACTTTCAAGAAACGGCTTTGTAGAGCATGACATAGGGTTGTTCAGAAGCCACCTTGAGCAACCCTATATCATCATAATCTCAGCGGTACTGAAATAGGTCACTGAAGCCGCTCATTGCAGCAAAACTCTTTACCGCCCCAGCTCCCAGCTGCTCAGCAAACAATTCCCACGGCTCTTTCTTCGGTGTGAAATTGATAATATTTTCTGCACCAATAATCTCCCTAGCGACATAACTACTACTCGCCAGCCCATCCACAAGGCCCAATTTAACCCCCTCTTCACCGCTCCAGAAGAGCCCTGAAAAAAGACGATCATCATCGGCCAGGCGTTCACCACGCCCATCTTTTACCACTTTAATGAACTGCTGATGTAGCTGATCAAGCATGCCCTGTACATGCTGCTTGTCATATTCTGATGTTGGGGAGAATGGGTCCAGAATCGCCTTGTGTTCACCTGCGGTCATCAAACGTCGCTCAACACCCAGGTGCT
This sequence comes from Candidatus Polarisedimenticolaceae bacterium, assembly GCA_021647945.1. GTDB lineage: Bacteria > Pseudomonadota > Gammaproteobacteria > Chromatiales > Chromatiaceae > JAKITT01. The sequence continues at coordinate 6,958 of JAKITT010000128.1, read as the reverse complement.
CCAATGTTTCAACAAAACCAAAACTGTTAATCAAAACACCCACTGAACCAACAATGCTGCCCTTATCGGCATAGATCTTATCTGCTGCAACGGCGATGTAGTAACCACCCGAGGCGCAGATATCAACAACCACGGCATAGACTGGAATATCCGGATGCAGCTTCTTTAGGCGATTAATCTCATCGTTGACATAACCGGCCTGAACAGGGCTACCGCCCGGGCTATTGATGCGCAGAATCACCCCTTTGGTGCCTGCATCATCAAACGCATTTCTCAAGCCAGTGATGAGGTTATCTGCACTGGCCTCAGCATCTGCAGCAATGACACCATTGATCTCAATCAGTGCCGTATGCGTACCATCAGATGCTGAGGAGACATCAGATATTTTGTCTGGCACCAACACTGCCAACAGGGTGAACAGATAGATAAAGGTGAGCGACTTGAAAAAGATGCCCCATCGGCGGGTTCGCCGATTTTCAGTCACTGAACTCATCACTACCTTATTTAATAGCTCACGCTCCCAGCCCTCTTTATCTTCACCACTCACATCACGCTCCTTACCTAATCCAAACATTTAACTATTTCCTTAACTATAACTATATGAATCTAACCGCAGAATGGGCCAACCATGTGGGAATTTCTGTAACATCATCAAGACATGCCAGAGGCGAACAGTCCAATATCCTCTGCTTATCATGTACGCCATAACTCACACCAAGCGCCTTGGCACCGGCATTGTTGGCCATGTTCATGTCGTACTCAGTATCTCCAATCATCAACGCCTCATGCGCATCAATACCCAACTCATCCAAAATCTGCAACAACATATCTGGATCTGGCTTGGAGCGTGCCTCATCGGCACAGCGGGTGGCATGAAACAGTGGACCCAATTCACTCTCTTCAAGCACCCGATTCAAACCTGGACGCCCTTTGCCTGTAGCCACCGCCAGCAGATAGCCTTCGCTTCTCAGCGTTTCAATAACCTCTCGCGCACCAGAAAAGAGCGGCGTCGGCACCTTATTAGCAAACAGATAGTGGTACCGATAACGTTCAACAACCCTCACCCTCTCCTGCCTATCAGATTCTGGAAAGAGCTTCTCCATCGCTGTATCAAGCCCCAATCCGATAATATCTTTAGCCGCTTCTTTAGTGGGAACAGGCAGTGATAGGTCATATGCCGCTGCTTGTACACAAGCCACGATGCGCATTTCCGAGTCCATCAAGGTGCCATCCCAATCAAAAACCAGCAGTTTAAACATTACTCAATTTTTCCAAAAGTTTCTCTAAATCACTATCCAGCGGCGCAGTGATGACAAAATCCTCCTGCTCATCAGGCCAGCGGAAACTGAGTCGACTGGCGTGCAAAAAGAGGCGTCGTAGCCCCTGTTTGCGCATCATCTTGTTAGCGACTTCATCACCATATTTCTGGTCACCCAGTACGGGATGATTCAATGAAGCGGCATGCACGCGTATCTGATGGGTACGTCCCGTGTAGAGTCGCGCCTCAACCAATGTCGCATCGGCATAGAGATGACGACGTCGAAAATGGGTCTTGGCCTCTTTACCCGCCTCGTCAATCCTCACAACACGCTCACCGCCGCGCATCGTATTCTTTAATAATGGCGCATTAACCATGCGGCTTTTCCAGTTATTTGCGCCAGCCAATAACGCCAGATAGCGTTTATCCATCCCATTGGATCTCATCAACTCATGCAAGATACGCAATGCACTACGCTTTTTGCTAATAAGGAGACAGCCAGAGGTGTCTCGATCAAGACGATGTACCAGTTCAAGATTTTTCTCCTCAGGGCGCAGCACACGTAGCGCCTCAATCACCCCATAACTCAAACCACTACCGCCATGCACCGCGATGCCCGACGGTTTATTGAGCACCATAAAGCGTTGATCTTCATAGATAATTGATGCTTCAAGCCGCTTCTTAACGGCATCACCAGGCTGCACCGCCTCTTTTTCATCCGGCAGTCGTAGTGGTGGAATGCGTAACAGATCACCCACCTGGAGACGATAATTTATCTTTATGCGTCCTTTATTAACCCGCACCTCACCCTTGCGTACAATGCGGTAGATATAACTTTTAGGCACACCTTTGAGGTAGGTCATCAAGAAATTATCGAGCCGCTGTCCCTCATAACCCTCTTCAATCTCGACCCACTGCACCGATCTATTTTTCTGTTTTGATTCTGACATTTAGCCCGCTGTTCCGATAATTCAGATGATTGATGAATAGAATAAAGGCTGTTATATTCAGCCAGTGAAATCCAGCGCAGATAAAAAGCTGCGCTTTGTTGGTTTCCAAAGCAAAATATTATCAGTGGAATTTGCCTCTGGGTGAGTTCTACCAACCAGCGATTTTTGAAACTGTGTGGTATGACAATGTCGAGCCACAATATTCGGCTGACATGCCCGTTTCAAAATACCGCAGAGACGAAACAACCGGTGCCGCCCTCATTGAGGCGGCTAACTTTAACAGTTTTTTATGCGCACGGGCCACCCATGTGGAGTGGATCTGATGGTGCCAAAAGTTTGACCAACGCGTCAATGAACATCTGAAATAGCGAAATGAGCAGATTCCAACAATGGCCTGAATTCTATAGATTTCAGGCCATCTTGTAGAAAAAAGTGAGCGCTCTTTCCAAACGATAGTTCATGGCTAAGGTAGGGTGGTAGTTAAACATGACTACTGCCAACGTAAGCAATACGCGGGATTGGGGTTAAACCTCAATCCATATTTATATATGTCAACACCATTGGAGATGCCATTAGGCATCAAAAGCCTCCACCTGTCTGCCAGCAATCGACCTAAAGTCGCACTGGCCCCATGCTCATATAGCGAGACAGGAACAATATGAAAAGAATGCTAATCAACGCTACTCAGCCTGAAGAGTTGCGTGTTGCCATCGTTGATGGCCAAAAACTCTACAACCTCGACATCGAAACTCCCGGTCGGGAGCAGAAAAAAGCCAACATCTACAAAGGCAAAATCACCCGCATAGAACCAAGCCTCGAAGCCGCATTTGTCGAATATGGCGGTGGTCGACACGGTTTCTTGCCGATGAAAGAGATCTCCCGCAGCTACTTCACCGATGAGGCGCGTAAAGCCTCTGGTCGCGTATCGATTCAGAACGCGCTGAAAGAGGGGCAGGAGCTGGTCGTCCAGATCGAAAAAGAGGAGCGCGGTAACAAAGGTGCCGCCCTCACCACCTTCATCTCTCTGGCCGGACGCTATCTTGTTCTGATGCCAAACAACCCACGTGCTGGTGGTGTTTCACGCCGTATTGAAGGACAAGATCGCAGTGAACTGCGCGAGGCGATGTCGTGCCTTGAGATCCCTGAATCGATGGGACTGATCGTGCGTACGGCCGGTATTGGCAAAAACACCGAAGATCTACAATGGGATCTTAACTATCTTTTGCAGCTCTGGGCAGCCATCGAGAAGTCATCAGATAAGCCATCACCTTTCCTGATTTACCAGGAAAGCAACGTCATCATCCGCTCAATCCGTGACCATCTGCGCTCAGATATCGGTGAGATTGTTATCGATAATAACGATGTATTTCAGGAGGCCAGCGAGTTCATCGGCCAAGTGATGCCTCAGTACAGTAAAAAGCTGCGTCAGTATCAGGATGAAGTGCCACTCTTCACCCGCTACCAGATTGAGAGCCAGATCGAATCAGCTTTCCAGCGTGAAGTCCGCCTCCCCTCGGGTGGTGCCATCGTGATTGATCACACCGAAGCGCTGACCTCAATTGATATCAACTCCGGCCGCGCAACCAAAGGTGCAGATATTGAAGAGACCGCACTCAACACCAACCTAGAAGCCGCTGACGAGATTGCTCGCCAACTGCGCCTGCGTGATCTAGGGGGGCTCTTTGTTATCGATTTTATCGACATGTCACCTGCCCGCAATCAACGCGAAGTGGAGAACCGTGTCAAAGAGGCACTGAAGCAAGATCGCGCCCGCGTTCAGATTGGTCGCATCTCCCGCTTTGGCCTGCTTGAGATGTCACGCCAACGACTGCGCCCATCACTGGGTGAATCTAGCCAGCTGGTCTGCCCACGTTGTAAAGGTCACGGTTTTATACGCGGCATCGAATCACTGGCGCTCTCTGTTCTACGCATCATCGAAGAGCAGACCATGAAAGAGAACACCGGCAAGATCGTCGCCCAACTGCCTGTTGAGGTTGCCACCTTCCTACTCAACGAGAAGCGTCGCCCCATTCACGATATTGAGCACCGTCAAAAAGTTGAGGTGGTTCTGGTACCCAACCCCAACCTTCAGACACCCAATTACACCATCGAACGCGTCAAAGCGAGCGATCTGCCAGCAGAGTCAGATGATGTAGTGAGCTATCAGATGGTTACTGAAGTGGATGATGATAGTGCCGATAAGTTCACCCGTCCTGAAGCACCAAACATTGAGACCCCTGCTGTAAAGCGGATGACACCAGACACCCCCGCACCACAAAACAGCATAAACGCTGCGGCAGCGGCTACTAAAGAGGCGAGCACCGAAACAAAAGAGAGTGGTGGACTCTTCACCAAGATCATCAATATGTTTGTTGGCAAACCTGCAGCTAAGACCGTTGAAGCGGAGCCCACCGAAGATAAGAAACCCTCTAATCCTCGAGGCCAGCGTGGCGCAAGAAAAGAGGGGCAACAGCGCCCCCCCCGCCGCAAGAACAGCTCAAACAGTCGCCGCAATGCTCCTCGCAGTGGTGCACAAAAAAGTGACGATGGTGATAAAAAACAGTCTCCTCGTAGCGGGCAGCGGAACAAAAAGCCTGAGATCAGCAATGTCGCCACGCAGAGCAGTGAAACAGCTGTCAAGACGCCAGATGTAACACCGACTACTGAGAGCAAAGATCAGCAGAGTGAGCAGAGTGAGCAGCCAAACAGAGGCAATCGTAGCCGCCGTGGCAGACGAGGCGGTCGCCGTCGTAGCAGTGCTGATCGGCCTCAGAGTGACACCAATATTGAGCCTACCGTTACTGATAGCCAAGCACCCGCTATCGAGATAACGCTGGAGGACCCACAATCTTCGACCGAAACTAAGGAGAGCAGCACGCCTCCACGTCAACGTCGTCGTCCACCTAGAACCCGTCAACCAAGGGGTGAAGGAACGGACGGTAGTGGATCCACCGATCAGGGGCATACTGCGACTGAAAACAGCCCACCTCAGGCTGAGGAGAACAAGCCAAAACAGGTGCAGCAACCAACGACCGAAAAGCCAGCAGCACCCACAACACCCGCTGAAGCTGAGAAACCTGTGCAGAAAGCTGATGCTAAGTCACCGAACCCAGTGGAGAAGGCGCAACAAAAGAGTGCAGAAACGCAAAGTGATAAACCTGCTACACAGGTGAAAACCACAACACAAAACACAGCACCTCAAACAGCAGAGAGTCAGCCAACAGCAGCACCCGCCCCGGCACAGGTTGAGACTAAAAAACCGGTGCAGAAGCACGCTACTGAAAAACAGAAGCCTGCAGAGAAGGCGAAGAGCACTCAAGTAACCACCACACAGCGTGCAGCGCCTACAGCAAAAGAGCCAGCTACTCCAGTGGCTGCTAAGAAAGAGGCTCCAGTTAAAAAGAGCACACCAGCGCCTAAAGCCAAAGCTAAACCAGCAGCAAAGCTACAACAGATATTTACGGCCAGCGCAACGGATAGCACAAAGAGCGAAACAGCATCAAAACCTGCTGTCGAGGCTAAACCCTCTAAAGTAGAGGAAGCAAAAACCAAAACTAAGCAGGTTGAGGCAGAAAAGCCTCCGGCAGCAACTGAAAAACCTGCCGCAGCAGCACCCAAAGAGTCAGATAAAGGGGAGAGCTAACCATCAAACGAGAGGGCGCTACGTTTCGCGCCCTCTCATCTCCTCATAAGGAAGCGCAATGGATGAGCAGACGCGTAAGCAGCTAGTTCAGAAGACCTTTAATACAATCTTCGAAGGTTATGAGTGCTCGCCATTGCGCTTTTTTCATAACGCTGCCGAAGCGCTTCCCGATCTATTCAATTTTAAAGGTGATGAGAAGGTTCTTGATGTTGCCGCAGGGACAGGCATCCCTGCACTCGTCATCTCTGCCCAGCTACCCAACGGTTCAGTCACCGCCATCGATTTCTCCTCAGGCATGCTGAGCAAAGCTCGACAAAAAATTGAAGCACTCAAGGTCAACAATATCGATCTTCAACAGATGGATATGACAGCCATGGATCTCACCGAGAACCATTTTGATGCGGCCAATAGCTCCTTTGGCATCTTCTTTATTGAAGATATGCAGAGCACATTGCAACATATCGTCTCAAAATTAAAACCTGGTGGCACCATGGTCACCACCCATTTCCAACAAGATGCCTTCTCGCCATTAACAGACAAGTTTCTCGAGCGAGTTGAGGCGTATGGGATAGATCTTCCTAGCCCCAGCTGGAGACGCGTTGCCACTGAGGAGGATAATATCGCCCTCTTCGAATCAGCAGGGCTGATTGAGGTTGAGGCCAATAGCCATGATGTGGGTTATTTTCTAAGGGATGCTGAGGAGTGGTGGTCAGTGATCTGGAATGCCGGTTATCGCGGATTGATCGCTGGACTGGAGCCAGAGAGATTGGCCCAGTTCAAACGGGAGCATTTGGCTGAAATCGAAGCATTTCAGACCGATGATGGGATCAGGCTCAATATTGGAGTGATTCACACTAAAGGTATACGTGGGCAATAATTTTTACAACTTAACTAACTATTCACCACAGAGAGCACAGATTAAATAGCAGCTAATATTAGGGTTGCTGCAAATATTTGCATTTCATCAGATAAAGGTTAAATGATTAGCGACCCAGGCCGCTACGCGACCACAAATCAAAGAATAACATGCGGCCTATCGAAAATGGTGCACAATTAGATTAGGTGCATACAGGAGCAAAGGCCGAAATTACACTGGTGCTGAAATGC
>JAKITT010000127.1 GCA_021647945.1 Candidatus Polarisedimenticolaceae bacterium | reverse complement strand
GTGGGTTTATCAAAATGCTGCCGAACGATTTTTAACTCATGTCAAGCAAAAAAACGCTTTTATCCAAACTTTTTTACAAATATTTTTCCTTTAAATTACTGCAAGTTTCTAACCGGACACTACTGAGCCGTTATCATAGAAATCCCCCCATATTTTGAGTATCTACATGCTAACCATTGCCAATCGAATGCAGCGTATCCAACCTTTCTACGTGATGGATCTACTTGCTCGTGCTAGAAAACTTGAGGCTGCTGGCCGGTCAATCATCCATATGGAGATTGGCGAACCCGACTTTATCACCCCCCAACCCATCATAGATGCAGGTTGTGCCGCACTCGCTGCCGGGCAGACCCACTACACACCTGCACTCGGCCTACCCCAGCTGCGTCAAGCCATTGCTGATCACTACCAACAAAAGTTTGCCGTTAATGTCGCAGCAGAGCGTATCGTGATCACGCCTGGGGCATCTGGCGCACTACAACTGGTATTGAGTATTCTGATCAATCCAGGCGAAGGGGTATTGATGGCCGACCCAGGTTATCCCTGCAATCGACATTTTGTTGAACTGGTCGGCGGAGACCCCATCGGTATCGAGGTCGATAGAAACAGCGACTATCAACTAACCACAGAGCTTGTTCGCCAACAGTGGAGGTCAAACTGCCGCGCAGTACTGCTCGCCAGCCCATCAAACCCCACCGGCACACTGATGCCTATTGATGAACTACGCAAACTACATCAGTTTCTGCAACAACAGGGAGGCATCTTGATTGTTGATGAGATCTATCAAGGTTTAATCTACGACCAAGCACCAACAACCGCACTCAGCATTGCCGATGACATTTTTATCATCAATAGCTTCTCAAAATACTTTGGCATGACCGGCTGGCGGCTTGGCTGGTTAGTCGCTCCAGAAGAGGCCATTGAACCCATAGACCGACTGGCACAAAACCTATTTCTTGCCGCCTCAACACTCTCGCAATATGCCGCATTGGCTGCCTTTTCAGAGGAATCAACCACTATTCTTGAACTGCGGAGAGCAGAGTTTGGCCAACGACGTGACTTCCTTCTTACCGCCCTCAGAGAGATTGGTTTTTCACTTCCTATAAAACCACAAGGGGCCTTCTATCTCTATGCCGGCTGCCACTCATTAACAGAAAGCAGCAGCCAATTTTCCAACCAACTACTTGAACAGGCCGGTGTAGCCATCACCCCAGGTCGTGACTTTGGCAGCAACAAGCCAGAACAGCACATGCGTTTTGCCTACACCACGCAACAAGAGAAGCTTGAGCAAGGCGTTGAACGCCTACAACAGTTTATACAGCGAAATAGCTAAGGAACCTCTAATTAATCCTGATTTCAACCAGATTTAACCAGCCCCCTAATACCCCTTTTTAATCTGGGTATTGAGACTTCATTTCTATATTGTGGGCATATTTTATACCTGATACAATTAGTCAACTATTCGATGAAACACCTATTTACAACATCACCTGGAGAATTAATATGAATGTTGATCAGCATTTGAAAATAGCGCAGTGGCACACGGAACAGGCTAGATTGCATGCCACTAAAGAGGGTTATAGCTGTGGTTGTAAAGCAAACCCACACGATCAAAAAGCGATTGATGCCATTGAGTCTGGCATGGTTAAGGAAGAGACCACCTGCGCCGTCTAAGCCAGCTTCTCGTCCTAAGGGAACTCTAAATAAGTCATGATTGTTTTAGACTGAATCAGAAGTTCCCTAATCGATACGAAGAACCCGCCTTAATGGCGGGTTTTTTGTGCCTACATATAAATGAACTAATCTTTAAGATAGGAGGCATACATGAAATTTAGGAATAGATAGCATCATGAAGAGATCAATTTTCATCACCCTGCTTCTACTTGCCGCAGTTATGCTCACAGGCTGCTCAAGCAACGCACCAGAGCTGATCAAAACCACACCAAGCAGTGAGATCAGTGTTACTCAGGCGCAAAGAGGGATAGAGCCATTTATTGGACAGAGAGTTCGCTGGGGTGGAACCATCATCACCGTTGAGAATTTCAGGGATAAGACCGTTATTGAGCTCTTATCGCGACCACTCTCAAAGGGCGGCGAGCCTATCGGTGACAACCCAGGCATCGGACGTTTTCTGGCCACTACCGCTGGTTTTATCGATCCAACCGAATACCCTTTAGGCCGCCTGCTCACCATTAGTGGCAGGTTGAGCAAGCTCATCACCCGCCCCGTCGGCCAATACCCCTACCGCTACCCTGTCGTGGAGATTGACACGCTCTATCTATGGCCAATCCCACAAGAACCTCCGCTCTATTACAGAGACCCTCTCTTCGATCCCTGGTACCCTTGGCACTACCGCCCTTACTATTATTGGTAATCATACTAAGAAGGCCAACCAGCGGCCTCTGATCTACCCTCAGCTCGTCACTTTTGGAATATCACATGTTCACAGGCATCATTCATGGCACAGCAGAAATAGTTAACATCGATAAAAAAGAGGCCTTTCAAAGTCACACGGTTGTGATGCCAAAACAGCTGCTAGCCAACATACAGACGGGGGCTTCAGTGGCCCACAATGGTTGCTGTCTCACCGTTACAAAAATTGACGGTGAGCAGGTCACGTTTGACTTAATGCAGGAGACGTTACGCATCACCAACCTGGGACTGTTACAAGTGGGAGACCAAATTAATATCGAGCGAGCCGCCCGCTTTGGTGATGAGATTGGCGGACACGCCATGTCGGGGCACATCCTCTGCACCGCAGAGGTGAGTGAAATTATCGCTGCTGATAACAACTGCCAACTCTGGTTTGAGCTGCCCGAACAGCATCAAAAATACCTCTTCACCAAAGGTTACATCGGCATTGATGGTATTAGTCTCACCATTGGTGAGGTGGATGGCAACCGATTCAGCGTCAATCTCATTCCTGAAACCATTGAACGCACCAACATTGGCAGCCGCCAACTCGGTGACCTGATCAATATCGAAATTGACCCGCAAACCCAAGCCATTGTCGAAACCGTTGAACGGCTGCTTCATGCCCGGCACTCATAATTCGCACCGCCAGCAAAAAAGCCAGCCTTCCATAGGCGCATAAAAAAGGCCGACACCCTCTCGGATATCAGCCTCTCGATACAGCGTGTAGCTGGTGTGACTATGCAGCAGCCATTACATGGTGGTGCTGCAGGCCAAAGGAGTGATCAACCTGACCACGGAGCTGGCCACGTTTAACCAGATCAGCCAATGTAATTTCACCCAAGAAATCGAAGATATCTTTGCTCAGGTCATCCCACAAGGCGTGAGTCAGACTACGATGCACCTCAACACTCTCACCACGGCCACCACAGCGGGTAAATTCAACCCACTCATCAACAGCACAAATAATATTGGAGATGGATATCTCACTGGCATCACGCCCTAGATAGTAGCCACCACCTGGGCCGCGCACACCGCGTACCAATGATTTTGCACGCAACGCGGCAAATAGCTGTTCCAAATAGGATAGAGAGATGTCCTGTTTATCAGAAACATCCGCTAGTGTGACAGCGCCACTCTCACCTTCGAGCGCCAGATAGAGCATTGCAGTTACAGCATATCGACCTTTTGTAGATAATCTCATAACAAGTTTCTCCAATATTGCTTTCGCAAAGACCAAGTAGTTTAGTTGGTTTATACAATACACTCAGTGGGGTATTCGGTCAAGACAATATGTGAGATTTTTTGTTCTTATGCTAGATATACCACAGACAATATCAGGATTTTTTTCATCTGGAAAATAGCTCTTTAAAACCACAAGATTAATCAATATTTGCCTTTTATAACATATTGTTACAAGTTGTTTAGGATATTAAACAAGCAGAATAAATAGATAAGTTTGCCACAAACAGAAGAGATAACCGGCGCATTACAAACAGAATATAGGGGGATTTTAATTCCCAGCATGTCGATACAACGACAAATATTCTTTCCTGGCATCTAGCCAACGGTAACTAAGAGCAGCCAAAAATGGCCGCTCTTAGTTAAAACAGTCACTAATCGACCCAGACACGGGCATTTCTAAATAGTCGTAGCCAAGGCGCATCCTCACTCCACTCTTCAGGGTGCCAGGAGTTCTGAACAGTGCGAATCACACGCTCAGGGTGCGGCATCATGATGGTCACGCGGCCATCCTCATTGGTCAGCCCAGCGATACCCTCTGGTGAGCCGTTGGGGTTGGCAGGGTAGCGGCTTGCTATCTCACCACTGTTCTCGACATACCGCATGGTCAGAGAGCTTGTCGCTGACGCTAGGTGAGCAGCATCACGGAACTCCGCCCTCCCCTCACCGTGTGCAACGGCGATTGGCAATCTTGAACCCGCCATGCCCTGTAGCAGGATAGAGTTGCTCTCTGCCACCTCTACCGTAACAAAGCGCGCCTCGAACTGTTCCGACTGGTTTCTAACAAAGTGTGGCCAGTGGTCACTGCCTGGAATCAACTCATGCAGATTGGAGAACATCTGACAGCCGTTACAGACACCGAGTGCAAAGCTATCATTGCGATTGAAGAAGCGCTCAAACTGATCACGCGCCCGTGCATTGAAGAGAATTGACTTTGCCCACCCCTCACCGGCACCCAGCACATCACCATAGGAGAAACCGCCACAGGCGACTAACCCTTTAAACCGATCTAGCGTGACACGCCCTTCGATAATGTCGGACATATGCAGATCAACCGTATCAAAACCGGCACGATGGAAACTGTTGGCCATCTCAATCTGGCCATTGACCCCCTGCTCTCGCAGAATAGCCATCGCCGGACGAACCCCGGTGTTGATCATCGGCGCAGCGATATCATCGGCCTGATCAAAGGTGATGATGGGTGAGATTCCAGCATCATCCTCGGCGATGCGTGCAAACTCCTGCTCTGCACAGAGTGGTGTGTCACGTAGCGACTGCATGCGGAAACTGACATCTGACCAGGTCTGTTGCAGCTCAACACGGCTGAAACTCAGCAGCTCAGCCTCACCACGTCGAACAACAACGGAGTCATCGCTATTCAGTGAACCGATCACATGGCTGTAGTGTTCCAGCCCCAAACCGTGCAGCCGCTGTATCACATCATCGGTATCTTGGTGACGCACCTGAATCACCGCCCCCAACTCCTCACTAAAGAGCAGCGCCAGATCATCCCCTTCAAGCACCTCAAGCTGCAAGGTAACACCCGTACGGCCAGCAAAGGCCATCTCGCAAATGGTGGTAAAGAGGCCACCATCAGAGCGGTCATGGTAGGCGAGAAGCAGGCCATCACCATTGAGCGACTGTATCGCCTCAAAGAAGTGTTTGATCGCGGTAGGATCATCCAGATCGGCTCCCTGATGGCCAATCTGCTGGTAGACCTGCGACAACGCAGAGGCACCGAGGCGGTTAGCCCCTTTACCCAAGTCGATCAGGATCAGATCACTATCACCCTGGTCGGTACGAAGTTGTGGTGTCAACGTACGGCGTACATCTGTGACCGGGGCAAAGCCGGTGATCACCAATGAGAGTGGCGAGGTCATCTCACGCTGGCCATCTTCAGTCTGCCAAGTACTCTTCATCGACATCGAATCTTTGCCCACCGGGATCGAAATACCCAGCGCTGGGCAGAGTTCCATACCCACCGCCTTCACGGTTTCATAAAGCTTGGCATCTTCACCGACATGACCCGCCGCCACCATCCAGTTGGCAGAGAGTTGAATATCGCTGATCTGGCTAATCGCGCCAGCAGCCAGATTGGTGATGGTCTCACCAATCGCCATGCGACCCGACGCGGGGCCATCCAATAGCGCCAATGGGGTACGTTCACCCATCGCCATCGCTTCACCGGCGTAGCCGCTGTAATCTGAGATGGTGACAGCAAGATCGGCCACCGGCACCTGCCAAGGGCCGACCATCTGATCCCGTGCCACTTGCCCGGTGATGGAGCGATCACCAATAGTGATCAGGAAGCTTTTGTTGGCAACCGCCGGTAGGCTCAGCACCCGCAGTGCCGCCTCTTTTAGGTCGATACCACTAAAATCGAGTTCTGGTTTTTTAAATGGACGATGTTTTACATCACGCAACATGCGCGGTGCTTTGCCAAATAGCAGCGGCATCGGCATGTCGATGGGGTTGTTATTGAAGTGGCCATCACCCAGTAGCAGATGCTCATCCTCAGTCGCCTCACCCACCACCGCATAGGGGCAGCGTTCACGCTCACAGATCGCCTTGAACTCATCCAGCTGGTCGATATTGATCGCCATCACGTAGCGCTCTTGTGACTCGTTGCACCAGATCTCCATCGGTGACATGCCGGGTTCATCATTCGGCACGGTACGCAGCTCAAAGTTACCGCCGCGTCGTGCATCATGCACCAGCTCTGGCAGCGCATTAGAGAGACCACCCGCACCGACATCATGGATAAAGAGGATGGGGTTCTCATCACCACGTCCCCAGCAGCGATCAATCACCTCTTGGCAACGACGTTCCATCTCAGGGTTGGAGCGCTGTACCGAAGCAAAATCGAGATCTTCAGCAGAGCTACCGCTGGTCATCGACGAGGCGGCACCGCCACCCAGGCCGATCAACATCGCTGGGCCACCCAACACCACCAGTGGTGAACCCACCGGAAAGCTATCTTTCTCAACATGCTCTGCACGGATATTACCCAAACCACCGGCCAGCATAATCGGCTTGTGGTAGCCGCGCAGCTCATCGCCATCTGGTCCAGGCACCCGCGCTTCATAGGTGCGGAAGTAACCACACAGATTGGGGCGGCCAAACTCATTGTTGAATGAGGCACCACCAATCGGCCCCTCCAGCATAATATCAAGCGCAGAGACGATACGATCTGGTTTGCCAAAGTCGATCTCCCACGGCTGCTCAGCACCGGGAATACGCAGATTGGAGACGGTGAAACCGGTCAAACCTGCTTTCGGCTTCGAACCTTTGCCGGTCGCCCCCTCATCACGAATCTCACCACCAGAGCCGGTCGCCGCACCCGGCGCAGGTGAGATCGCTGTTGGGTGGTTGTGGGTCTCCACCTTCATCAAAATATGGATATCTTCGGTTGAGTAACCGTAGCTGTGGTTCTCACCATTGGGGATAAAACGCTGCCCCTGCGAGCCGGTCATCACTGCCGCATTATCTTTGTAAGCGGAGAGCACATTTTCAGGCGAACAGGCGGTGGTGTTACGAATCATATTAAACAGCGAACGCTCTTGTGCCTGACCATCAATCACCCAATCAGCATTGAAGATTTTGTGACGACAGTGTTCGGAGTTGGCCTGAGCAAACATCATCAGCTCAACATCGGTCGGATTACGGCCTAACGCCTGAAAGCTCTCGACCAGATAGTCAATCTCATCATCTGACAGCGCCAAACCCAAACTACTATTGGCCTGCACTAGCGCCGCCTGGCCAACACCCATCACATCAACACTGCTGAAAGGGGCGGGTTCAGCATGACAAAACAGCGCCTCTGCCTCATCCAGGGCAGTGAAGACCGCTTCGGTCATACGATCATGCAGTAGCACCATTGCACGCGCTAGCTCATCGTCTGATAACGCCTCATCGGCAACCAAATAGTAGGCGATGCCTCGCTCCAGTCGAACCACCGTCTGCAAGCCACAATTGTGGGCAATATTGGTCGCTTTAGTCGACCAAGGTGAGAATGTGCCCGGCCGTGGTACCACCAGTAGCAGCGCCCCCTCTGGATCATGCTCTGCCAGTTGCGGGCCATATCGCAGTAGACGTTGCAGTACAGTAGACTCCGCCGACTCTAGCGTCTGCTCCAACTCAACAAAATGCATAAATTCAGCATAGAGGGTGACAGATCGCCCCACCGCTTGAACAAGCTGTTCCTCAAGTTTAGCTAAGCGGATTTGTGAGAGTGCCGGAGCGCCACGGAGAGTAAGCATTGCAGACCTTATATATACAAGCAGTTTTCAGAAGGCGTAATGATACGCGAACCGCCATCAAGTTGCCGCTTAAAGTGACTCAATTCGTCGACGATGGTAGAGCGAATAGTAACGAATATCCCCTGGTGCATGTGAGACCACAGAGGAGAGCATAATGAGCAGTAGAATCAGGCCAAACTTCATCTCAGGCAGCATGATCGCCATCAACAGCAGAAGCAGCTTAAAGAGAATTAATTGCCCCCGCAGCTGGATCAACCAGATGCCGTTTGACCAGATAGATAACAGGGCCAACATCACTCCAGTGACAAAGGTT
>JAKITT010000126.1 GCA_021647945.1 Candidatus Polarisedimenticolaceae bacterium | reverse complement strand
GTCAAATAAACATAGTTTGGGCAGGGTGTATCACTCACCCTGCCCTATTTTTTTACCACCTCATTCAGTGACCAATCATATTGATGCCCTTCAATCTCCTCTACCTCACGTAATTTGGCGGCCAGTGCAGGTTTAGCAAAGCGTTTTAGATGGTGAATAATGGCACTATCATCCCCACCAAAATCTGCATTAAACCAGTGATAGATACTGGAGAGTTCCAGTTCACCATTCACCACGCTAACCGCACGTTTATGGTTAATAAACGCGATAGCCGCTTGATCTAGCAGCCGTTCACTATTCTCTACGGTAAATACCCGCTGTTGTAAGTTCGGGCAACCTATCGAGGCGCAGTTCAAGGCGTAGTGTAGACGGGCATCCTGCCAGATGGGCCTTAGAATTCGGTGTTCGATATCATTTAGAGTGACATCCTGCCCCGCTATTTTGAACAGTTTTTTGTCCCACGGGCCATCTAAAAACCAACCCGGTGAGATATCAATATCTCGAATTGAAGCGACAGGATAGTGCTCCAGTATCACCGACACCGTGCCAGCGTTGTAGAGGTTGATCCAATAGGCACGCTGTTGCTCACGGCTCAGGGTGAAAACGGGGGTTCGCTGCAACATGCTCAGATAACGCAGCAACACCTCATGTCCACTGCTACCAACGGCGGCATAATCGAGCCGAGTGATACCATCACTGCCCATCTGGAGATAGTCATCCAGAAATTTTTGCCATGCTGAGTGATCAACCTGCTCACCACCTTGGCTGCTATTTTGCTGCCAGAGAGGCCATAAATCGGCCTTAGGTGCTGCCGATAACGATTGACTGGCCAACAGCAGGCCAACCATCAAACTCCATAGAATATGCCGCATCTTAATGTCCCATATGTCAGAAGATTCTAAACAACAAGACCGGAGATAGGCCGGTCTGATTTCAGCCAATAACCAGTTTTAATCCAACACTCAACGTCACAATTTCAAAACCACGTTTAATCCAGCGGTTACCTTTAACAATCGAGAGATGGGCACCTGAGTAGCCACCCAGCAGAGAACCTGCAAGCAGTACCGGCAACCAGGGCCAATGGATATCACCCAACACACCCAATGTTGTCGCACCAGCACCGTTCCAGAATATGCCGACCAGGATCAGTGTGTAAGAGACGGCCCGACGATAGTCCAGACCGAACCAACGCACCAACCACAAGGTGACAAAGAGGCCGGTACCTGAGGTCAATGAGCCATTTAAAATACCAATCAGAAACAGCCCAAAGCCACCGATAAGATAACCGAAGCGATCTCGGTGAAGGGGGCGATGCTGTTGGCCAAGCTCACCTTTTACTACAGAGTAGAGCCCCAACCCGAGCGTAAGAGAGCCTAAAGCAACCTCAGCCATACGATCGGGTATTTGCAGAATGATACTGGCTCCAACTATCACCCCTGGCAGACCAGTGAACAGAATAAACAGCGCAAATTGCCGCTCTAGACTTTCCTCCTTCAAATGGCGAATGGTGGCCCCCACACCCAGCGCAACACTCGCAACTTTATGTGTCGCTAATGCGATGCCAAATGGCAGCCCTAAAAAGATCAACGCCGGCAGCTGCACCAAACCGGCACCGCCGCCAGAAAATGCAGAGAAGAGATTGGCAAAGAAAGAGATAATAAAAAGTGTAAGATGATCCACAATCTGACTATTTTTTTAATGACTGTTAAGCACTATAATTCTGGTAGAGATCTTTGCACATTGTATAATTCACAGGCATCCTGTTAAGAGGCCTCTGATTCGACTAGAGGCAACACATTATCGTCCATCATCAACAGAGAGTTTTTGGCGCCGATGGGCGATTAGCAATCATGACAACCAATGGCAAAACCGAAGAGCTGAACGTACACCACCACACCTATTATACCGTCATTTTTCTGTTGCTCACGCTTGTCAGCAGCACGCTCTTTGCCGATCAGTTCTATCGTTGGCAAGATGCCAATGGCAACTGGCACTACACCGACACCATCCCGCCTGAACAGATTATAAAAGAGCATAGCAAGCTTGATGAGCAGGGTCTCCAGGTCGAAAGCATAAAACGTGTTAAGAATGCAGAAGAGCTTGCAAAAGAGGCTGAACTGGAAAAACTGCGCGCCAAACAGCGCCTGATTCTCGAACGACAGCAAGCGGAAGATCGCGTTTTACTGCGCACGTTTCGCAGTGGTGATGACATCATCATGGCCCGTGATGGCAAGCTACGCGCGGTTGATCTACAGATACAGTTGATCGAAAGCAACATCAAACGCATGAAAGAGAAGCTGGCAAAAATGCACCAAAGTGCCGCAGAAAGCGAGCTAAGTGGCTTACCGCTCTCTGCCCACCAACTAAAAAACATTCAGATAACAAACGAATCACTTAAAGGGGCTTATGCCTCAATCATCATCAGGAAACAGCGCAAGGCCGCCATCCACAAAAAATATAATCATGATCTACAGCGTTTTCTCGAGATGCATAAAATGAGCAGCAAGCAGGCGGATGATGCCTTCAATGAGAAGGGTGGCGAGCTTGAGCTACAAAACGTCCTAAAGTGTGGCGATGATAGCCACTGCCAACAGGCATGGTCACGTGCTGAACAGTTCGTTCGCCTCAATGCCACCACACAACTTCAAGTCATCGGTGACAACATCATCATGACCGCACCACCTAAGCTAAACACAGATATCAGCATCACCATCTCCAGAATTTATGACCAGAAGACAAGTGTCACATTTCTCTTTATGGACCTACAGTGCAAGGAGTCAGAAACGGGTATTGATTTTTGCACAAGTGAAAAGGTTGGGGGGATTTACAGCCAGTTCCAAGGTTATCTCAGCGGCTCCCTAGGTTCAAATAGCCCCCCTAAGCCGGCTGATTAAACAGACTCTTCTCCAACATCAACCACTGTGACTCCCAATCGTGCAGTGGTGAAACAGTGAAGCGGCTGCGCAGGTATTGGTGCATACGTCCCTCAACCATGACCAACATCATATTGGCCGCAGTCTCAATGTGCGCTGCATCATACGTGACCTCTTCGCGGATCGCCGACTCACGCAAGATCTGCTTGAATTGGCTCTCCAGTCGCGCAAAAAATTGCTCCACGCGCGCCATCAGACGCTCTCGTTCACCCACCAGGGCATCACCGAGCAGGACACGAGTAATGCCAGGATTACTGGCAGAAAAGCCAAGCAGTAGATAGAGCACACGACCACAGCGCATGCGTGACTCTTGCTCTTCGCTAAGAATCTGATTGATACGCACAAAAACGCTCTCTTCAGCAAACTCAATCAGCCCTTCAAACATCTTCGCTTTACTGGCAAAATGCCGATAGAGTGCCGCTTCAGAGACACCTACCGCGGCGGCTAATGACGCGGTGGTGACACGTTCGCCGGGGTTGCTCTCTAGCTGCTCGGCCAATACCTGTAGAATTTGCTCTTTTCTAGATACCTTAGACATTCTGCCCCCGAATCAGTGTACCCACTCCCTCATCGGTAAAGAGATCTAACATCACAGCGTGCTCTATTCGCCCGTCAATAATGTGGGCCATATTGACGCCGTTGTGTACCGCATCAAGCGCACAACGAATCTTCGGCAACATGCCGCCATAAATAGCGCCTGACTCAATCATCTCCATCACCTGTGCCGATTCAATCTCCGGCACCAAGCGCTCATCGCTATCGAGAATACCCGGTGTATTGGTCAGCAACATTAGCTTTTCTGCACGCAGCACTTCAGCCACCTTACCGGCCACTAGATCAGCATTGATGTTGTAAGAGTGCCCATCCACACCAACACCAATCGGGGCAATGACGGGAATAAAATCACCTTGCACCAGCATATTAACCACCGCTGGATTGATATGATCCACCTCACCAACATGGCCGATATCGATAATCTCTGATTTGTTCAGCTCGGGTGCACTCTCCTTCAGCACCAGTTTTCGTGCTCGGATAAAACCGCCATCTTTACCCGTCAGGCCAACCGCTGAGCCACCATGCTGGTTGATCAGGCTGACGATCTCTTTATTTACCAGGCCGCCCAGCACCATCTCAACAACATCCATCGTCTCACTGTCGGTGATCCGCATGCCTTGAACAAACTCGGTGCTTTTACCGAGGCGCTTTAGTAGATCACCAATCTGTGGCCCTCCACCATGAACCACCACGGGGTTGATACCCACCAGCTTCATCAAGACGATGTCACGGGCAAAACTCCGCTTCAGTCTTTTATCCACCATCGCGTTGCCACCATATTTGATGACGATGGTCTTGCCACGGAAACGTTGGATATAGGGCAACGCCTCTGAGAGGACATGCGCAACGTTATGCGCCTGTTCGTTTTTAATAGTCATGTGTTGTTTATCTGCATTAATTAGTATCAGAAGGGGATCTGGCCACTGGTTTTGACCTTGGAGAGCAGGTTTCTGAAGAGTGCTTTCAGTTTTTCCAGCGTCTCTTCATCATCGCCTTCAAAACGGAATACTAACGACGGGGTGGTATTGGATGCACGCACCAAACCCCAGCCCTGTTCAAATTCAATACGCAGGCCATCAATATCAATGACTCGTGCATTGGGAAAGTCGACATGTTTTGCCAGCTCGGCCATCACTTGCACATTCTCACCCTCGGCCAGTGGCATACTGTATTCTGGGGTGGTCACACTTTGCGGTAGCTCGGCAAACACCTCAGCACTTGCACGTGGGTCGATGGCCAGCACCTCTAACAATCTTGCCCCGGCATAGAGGGCATCATCAAAGCCATACCAACGCTCACTAAATATGATGTGTCCCGAGTATTCGCCTGCCAACAGAGCACCGGTCTCTTTCATTTTGCTCTTCAGCATGGAGTGCCCGGTTTTCCACATCACCGGCCGACCACCATGAGCAAGAATCTCACTGGCGAGGTGACGAGTCGATTTCACATCATAGATGATGTCAACGCCTGGATGTCTTGCGAGGACATCGGCTGCCAAGTACATCAGAATTTGGTCTGGCCAGATGATATTGGCTTCGGAGTCGACCACACCGAGGCGATCACCATCACCATCAAATGCGAGACCGATATCGGCTTGGGTCGCTTTGACCTTCTCCTGTAGTGCCACTAGGTTTTTGGGGTCACAGGGGTCGGGGTGGTGATTTGGAAAGTCACCGTCCACCTCACAAAACATCTCAGTCACATCACAACCAAGTGCGCGAAAGAGTTCAGGGGCGACTTTACCAGCGACACCATTACCACAATCAATGACCACATTGAGCGACCGAGCCAGACGTACATCATCAACAATACGGGTGATGTAATCTGGCACAAGATCCTGTTTAGTCACCTCTCCGTCACCCTGAAGTAGATCACCATTCTCAATGCGCGTGCGTACGGCCTGGATAGCATCTGATGAGAGTACATTGCCATCGATAACAAACTTCAAGCCGTTGTAGTTAGCCGGGTTGTGACTGCCGGTGACAATCACACCACTATTGCTACCAAGATGGTGAGTGGCAAAATAGAGTACCGGTGTCGGCACTAAACCAAGATCAACCACATCCCGACCACTCGCCTGTAGACCTCTACAGAGTGCGTCGGCCATCTCGGGGCTGGAGTTACGACCATCACGCGCAATGATGACGGTCTGTTGTCCCTTCTCATACGCTTCACTGCCCACCGCGCGACCAATCTCATAAACAACCTCTGCCGTCAGAACTTCGCCAACAATGCCGCGCACATCATAAGCGCGAAAAATACCGGCTGGGATCTCTCCAGCAGTGACGGGCGCTGGTACCTCAGGCTCAGGCTGTAGCGCTTTTGGCAACTTGCTTTCAGGGTTCTCATCAACATGGATAGCCTCCCCCGCCCCACTGGCCACCGCCTTCTTTGCCGTCTCACCGATACTGCCTGCACGAAATTCACGCGCATGATGAGCAATCAGCTCCAGTGTTGCTTCCATCTCTTGCAACGCCGGCTTAAACGTCCCAGGCAGTTTACCGAGCACCATTCGCTCTACAATACTGATGATAGTGACCAGATCACATTTCAGGATGGCCAACAGACGCCGGGTGTGAAGATGCAACAATAAACCGATCAGCAGTAACGTGATGAAAAGTGAGAGGCCAAAAATGAGATAGATGTTGGTATTGTCTACTCTGTTACTGCCAACCCAATAGACAACCTCCCAGATGCTACTACCCACAAGCGTATGTCCGTTGGGCTCACCCCGTTTGATGCGTGAGCTGCCATGCTCGGCCAAAACGAGTGGTGCGACACCGCTAACCACTTGGCGCAGCTCAACGCGGCCACCATAGTCCGCAATGGCGTCAATACTCATTTGCAGAGCGGTGGTTGAGAATGCAGCATGAATAACACCGATAGGCACACTACTGGATGGTGCAGTAACACGCACAGCCATGGCGATATGTTGATGTTCACTAGAGAATTGGTGAACCTCCGCGAGTGTCACTTGGGCAGATTTCTCCGCCGTTCTTAACAGCTGCAAAGAGGCGTAACTTAGGTGAGGCCGAGAGGATTTATTTAGGGCCTGATGACCGCTACGTAATAGACGTACATTGATCGCACCTGGCACCAGTTGAGTCAATCTCTGCTGCTGTCGCTGGATTGCATCGTTATCCCCTCCCTGGAGGGCCGCTATCACCAATGGATCGGTCGCCAAGGCTTGCAAAAATCGCCTATATACCGATTCAGTCTCTGCTAAACGTGTCGCCAGGCCATCAACACCATTTTTTAGCTGAGCTAGGCTGGACTCTCTCTCAGCATCTTGATAGAGGTAAAAAAGCCCTCCCCATACTAAGATCAGCAGCAGGGCGACCGCTGAGAAGCTTGTCAATGCGAGGCGTTTTAAGCTTTGGCCGCCAGGCTTGCGAGCGACTGTGGACCGCTCCTCTTTTGATCGTTTAAAACTCAGCTTCATACAATCCACTCATTCCATATCCAGCAATAAGAGAACCACAAAAAGCTCCCTATAGAACAGCACCACTCAAAAAATAGCGACTCAAGCAGATAAAAGCTTAGCCACCTCTCTACAAATAATGACGTCTAGTGACGACCAGAGTGACCAAATCCACCTTCACCACGATGACTGGCTTCAAACTCATCAACAATCTCAAACTCTGCCTGAACAACTGGCACAATAACCAGCTGCGCAATTCGCTCCCCCACTTCAATACGGAACGAGCTATTTCCACGGTTCCAGCAGGAGACAAACAGCTGCCCTTGATAGTCAGAGTCGATCAAACCGACCAAGTTACCCAACACAATACCGTGTTTATGGCCCAAGCCAGAACGCGGCAGGATCATCGCCGCCAAGCCTGGGTCTGCAATATGGATAGCCAGACCTGTGGGGATAAGCTGTGTATCTCCTGGTGCCAAATCGATAGCATCATCTAACATCGCCCGGAGATCCATACCCGCTGAACCCGCCGTGGCATATGCGGGCAATGGAAAAGCCTCGCCCAAACGATCGTCAAGTACTTTAAGTTCTATTTTTCTCATGGTATCTCTCGATAATAGTGGTAGCGAGCTGTTTTGCTAACTGCAGCTTGGGCATCATGGGTAGCTCTCTTCTACCACCATCCCATAGCAATAACAGTGCATTGTCACTGCTTTCAAATCCGCCTGCTACTGCGCCAACGTGGTTGGCCGCAATCAGGTCAATATCTTTTTCTAGTCGTTTTTTCTCTGCAAAGTGTTCAAGCTGTTCCGTCTCGGCGGCGAAACCGACGGTAAATGGGCCACCCTCTAATGCAGCAACGCCCGCAAGAATATCAGGGTTGTGCTGCAGTGTAATGGTCATCTGATCTTTGCTTTTCTTAATCTTATTTTCGGCCACAACAATGGGGCGATAGTCAGCCACAGCAGCCACGCCAACAAACAGATCGCATTGATCAACCTGATGCATAACCGCCTGCTCCATCTCTAACGCACTCTCAACATCAACTCGATACACGCCGCTTGGGGTGGTTAACGATACTGGCCCACTGACCAATGTCACCTGCGCCCCTGCCTCCACCGCCGCCACCGCCATTGCAAAACCCATCTTGCCCGAGCTGCGGTTTGAAATATAACGCACTGGATCGATATCTTCCTGGGTCGGGCCCGCCGTGATCAGCACACGCCGCCCCGCGAGCCGCCCTGAATCAAAAAGCGCGCCGCTCATCTCGACGATCTGATCAGGCTCCAGCATGCGCCCAGCGCCCACCTCACCACAGGCCTGTTCACCCGTCGCAGGGCCAAACAGTTTCACTCCTCGCTCTACCAACGTCGCCACATTGGCCTGTGTCTCCTCATTGGCCCACATCTGCTGGTTCATCGCCGGCGCCGTC
>JAKITT010000018.1 GCA_021647945.1 Candidatus Polarisedimenticolaceae bacterium | reverse complement strand
TTGGGTAAGCTGCGTGTAGGTTCTCATCATTGCCTCTCATTCTTGCCGGAAAGAAAGACACCGATGCTAACGCAGCTTGCCCTCTATCCAGAAATATTGAGTTGCACTTACTAGTTGAATCCAAGTTGCTATTGAGTGATTTTATTGCTTTGTAGTGGTTGCTTGCACAACACGCCTGCCGTTCACTCTATAGCAGACCTTCATAGACTCAAGCTCTAAAGGCAGCAATGGGCACTAACCGGCTATTGATGTGTCCTGTCAGGAGGAATAGCTCCAATAAATCGAAGTGTGCTGAACGAGTAACAGATCAAGCGAAAGATAATATTTTCAGAGGTGAAATCACTCAAGAACTGAGCTTAAGACCTGCTTGAACCTAGATGAATAGGCACAAAAAAAGGCCCTAGCAGAATCATCTGCTAGGGCCTATACACTTGGCTCCCCGGGACAGGCTCGAACTGCCGACCTAGTGATTAACAGTCACCCGCTCTACCAACTGAGCTACCGGGGAATAATCAAGAGCGCGTATATTAATGTCCACCTCTCGGCGGGTCAATAGCCCATTTCGATATATCGTTATTTATTTTGCTAAATCTACACATTCAGGGCCTAGCCATCATTACCGAGGACAAAATCTGCTGTATATCTCTATTCCACTGCCAGAAAAAACCTGCCAGCTCTTCATCGGGATAGTAGTTTTCAAGATAAACGGGGTTGAGGCTCACTAACACACTGCTCTCGTCCTCAGCAAAGATGGTGATACGCAAAGGTAGGAACGATGCCAACATCGGATGCCGATCCAGTAACTCTGCGGTGCCGACTCTACTCTCCAACATGATGGCTTTGTACTTTGGTGTTGAGAAACTCGCTGAAACCAGTGAGATATCGACCAAACTATCATCTAAAACGGTATAACCCGCCTCAGCGATAGCCACTTTCAGCGTTTCTACCGCCGATTCAAACGGCAGCACGGTGCGTACCATAATGAGGTTACCTGCCGAAACCGAGGCGGTGAACATCAGCAACACGATACTGATAAAAGTTTGAAATTGACGGCTCATTTCACCACCTCACTCAGCATGGCCTGGTACTGTTCATACATGATTCTACTCATCTTATTGAGCGAGCTATTATTGAAAATAGCGCTGTACTGCTCTGGATTGGGCATCATCACCTTCACCTTACCCTCCATCTGCTGCATGAGGGTTATGCGGGCGGGAAGAAACAGCCCCATTCTCGGGTCGAGGCTCAATGGCCCATTGATGGCATCAAGGTTACCAAAGTAGATATCCTTGATTACAAAAAAAACCTGATCCCTATCCGCCATCTTCCGGTCGGCTGGCCAATCATCAATCATCACATGGCCATTGTCTGCCAATATCCGCTTGATCCGTTCAATAGTCACATCCATTGAGTAGGGTGACTCAACACTGAGCACTGGCGATGTTGAGTCAATGATGACCCCAGCCTCTGGCGGCAACTGCCGCTGAAAAGAGCGAATGTAGGCGACTAGATTGTTGATATCATCCCGTCTCAGCCCTTTCCGTCGGAAAGATTTCATCGGCGTACCGGCACGACCAAAGGTGATGGTGTGTTTGATCATCTCATCGGTAGCGGAGAGCAAAAAACCGGAGTTATTGAGTGCAGGCGGAATAATCATCATATGGCGCGGCCGCGAGAAGCTGACGCCGGTTCCTGCACCGCCCTCCGCCTCTTTACCATGACAGTGTGCGCAATACTCATCGAAGAGAAGGCCACCTTTGGCTGGATCACCCGCAACAACCTTATCGATATAGGGGGGTGATTTAGGACCCCAGTCACGAATATGTCTGACAATAGCCTGCACCTCAGACTCTTTTAGGTAGGAAAAACTGGGCATCACACGCCCAGGCCGTCCTACCCGAATGGTCATTGCAAGATATTCATCACTGCTATATTTCAGGAAGTCAGCCAGCGCCAGTGGCACACCTACTCCACCCCACCCCCTGACGCCATGACAAGCGGCACAATGGTTCGTATAGAGCGTGGCACCATCCACGCGCGTTTCACCCGCTCTGTTACCAACGGTCTGGCATGCTTGGAGAAGCAGCGCAATTAATAGCACGAGTAACAGAGCTGGGCGTTGAAGGTTCTTCATCTGATATTTTCCAAAATATTCGCCATAAATTTATCGCGCTATTGTAGCAAATCACCAGTGGTGAAAAATATCACCTTTTGCCACACCCCCATGCTGTTTTGTTGCGATTATGAGAGAATGCGTGGTTTTAACATCCAGATAAGCGAACCGTGAACAGACCTCTAACGATCTCCCTACCCTCTCATGCTAACGAGCGCATTCAGTGGGGCCAACTCTATGGCAATAGCCCCTCGCTTGCGATAGCGACTGCGGCACAAGAGTATGATGGTCTGATCATCGTCATCCTCTCCGATATTCAAGAGGCGGCGCGGATCAAAAATGAGATCCAGTTCTTTCTAGATGATGGCATTCCGGTGCTCACCTTTGATGATTGGGAGACCCTACCCTACGACCTCTTCTCACCACTACCGGGGCTCATTTCACAACGGCTATTGACCCTGCACCGCCTGCAAAAGGTCAAAAAAGGGGTGCTGATCACCACGGTCAACACCTTGATGCAGCGGCTCTGCCCAAAAGCCTATCTTGATGCCAACAGCCTGATCATTGATCGCGGCCAGATACTCTCACTGAGTGAAACACGCAGAGCATTAGAGCAGGCGGGCTATCACCATGTTTCACAAGTGATGTCACACGGTGAATTCAGTGTACGTGGTTCCCTGCTGGATATTTTCCCCATGGGCAATAGTGTCCCTTTTCGTATCGATCTCTTTGATGATGAGGTTGATACCATTCGCACCTTTGACCCGGAGACCCAACGTACGCTTGAGCAGGTCGAAAAAATTAACATGTTGCCTGCACGTGAGTTTCCACTGGATGAAGTGGGCATTTCACACTTCCGCCAGGCCTATCGCTTAGAGATTGATGGCGATCCACAACGCAGCCTGATCTATCGCGAAGTCTCCGATGGCAACGCCCCTACCGGTATCGAATACTACCTGCCGCTCTTTTTCGAACAGACGGCAACACTGTTTGACTATCTGCCGACAGCCACCCTACTGGTGCGCATGGAAGGGACACGGGATCACGCTGAAACCTTCTTCAGCAATGTGCAGGAGCGTTACGAACAACGACGCCACGACATAGAGCGCCCACTACTGAAACCCCAGGCGATCTACCTCCCTCCCGATGAGCTGGCAGCCAAACTCAACACCTTGCCGGCCGTGCGTATTCAACACAGCGAGATTGAGTCACGCCGCAAGGGTTACAGCCGCTTTGATAATTTTCCCAGCAAACGCCCACCACAATTGGTGCTACAGGCGCGCCAAGCACAACCCGCTGAGGCACTACAGAACTTCATAAACGAGATGCCCGGACGCATCCTGTTTGTCGCCGAGAGTGCTGGGCGACGTGAGATGCTGCTCACCACCCTGCGTGATTTTGGCATCTCGCCAAAGGTGGTCGATAGCTGGCTCAACTTTCTACAAAGCAGCGATAAACTGATGCTCACCGTTGGCCCACTAGAGCAAGGCTTATGGCTGGCTGACACAAATATCACCATGATTTGTGAAACCCAGCTCTATGGTGAACGGGTACGCCAGGAGCGCCGCCGCAAATCGGCCACACGCGATGCGGAACAGGTGATCCGCAACCTCACTGAGCTACATGAAGGCTCACCTGTGGTCCATGAGGAGCACGGTGTCGGTCGTTTTATCGGCCTTCAGACCCTGGATGCAGGCGGCATGCAGACTGAATTTTTAACCCTTGAGTACGCCAAGGGCGACAAACTCTTCGTGCCCGTCTCATCACTGCATCTGATCAGCCGTTACACCGGTGTCTCACCTGACAAAGCACCACTCCATCGCCTCGGTGGTGATCAGTGGGAACGGATCAAACGCAAAGCAGCGGAGAAGGCACGTGATGTAGCGGCTGAACTGCTGGAGATCTACGCCCGCCGTGCAGCAAACCAAGGATACGCCTTCCCGCAACCAGGTGAAGAGTACGCCGCCTTTGCCGCCGCCTTTGAGTTTGAAGAGACCCCTGATCAGCAGAAAACCATTGAGAGTGTGTTGGCCGATATGGCCTCACCACAGCCGATGGATCGAGTTGTCTGCGGTGATGTTGGTTTTGGTAAGACAGAGGTCGCCATGCGCGCCGCGTTTATGGCCACCCAAGCGGGCAAGCAGGTCGCTGTTTTGGTGCCAACCACCCTACTCGCCCAGCAGCACTACCAAAACTTTGCTGACCGTTTTGCCGACTGGCCAGTCATGGTCGAGTCTCTCTCCCGTTTCCGCACCTCAAAACAGCAGAAAGAGGTATTGAAGGGACTTGCCAGTGGCACAGTCGATATCATCATCGGCACCCACAAGCTATTTCAGGCCGACGTAAAGTACAAAAACCTGGGTCTCGCCATCATCGATGAGGAGCACCGCTTTGGCGTACGTCACAAGGAGAAGCTGAAGTCACTGCGCTCCGAGGTAGATATGCTCACCCTCACCGCCACACCGATTCCACGCACCCTCAACATGGCGATGTCAGGAATGCGCGACCTCTCAATCATCGCCACACCACCCGCCAATCGCCACCCGATCAAAACCTTCATCAGCCAGTGGAGTGACAACCTGATCAGCGAGGCGTGTGAACGTGAGGTGAAACGTGGTGGTCAGGTCTATTTCCTGCACAATGAAGTGGCCACCATTGAGAATATGGCGGCCAAGCTTGAGCGACTGATGCCCAACATGCGGGTGCAGGTGGCACATGGTCAGATGCGTGAGCGTGAACTTGAGGCGATCATGCGTGACTTCTATCACCACCGCTTTAACATCCTGGTCTGCACCACCATTATTGAGAGTGGCATCGATGTGCCCACAGCCAACACCATTATTATGAACCGCGCCGATAAACTGGGTCTGGCACAACTTCATCAGTTGCGAGGCCGGGTCGGTCGATCCAACCATCGCGCTTACGCCTACCTGATTGCACCCCCCCCCAAAACCATCACCCCCGATGCTAAAAAGCGTCTGGAGGCCATTGAGTCGATGGAAGACCTGGGAGCAGGCTTCACCCTAGCCACACATGATCTTGAGATCCGTGGTGCCGGCGAACTGCTCGGTGATGATCAGAGCGGACAGATTCAAGAGATCGGCTTCACCCTCTACCGTGAGCTGCTTGAGCGAGCCGTCAGTGCACTCAAATCAGGCAAAGAGCCGACCCTCGACCGGCCGCTTGATCACGGCACCGAGGTGGATCTCTCCATTCCCGCCCTGCTGCCTGAAGATTTCATACCCGACGTACATGGTCGTCTGGTGCTCTATAAACGTATCGCCAGCTGTGAGAATAAAGCTGATCTACGTGAACTACAGGTGGAGATTATCGATCGCTTCGGCCTACTGCCTGATCCAGCCAAGAACCTATTTGAGATTACAGAGCTGAAACTGATGGCCCATCCACTCGGCATCAAGAAGATCGAAGCGGGTCCTCAAGGTGGCCGTCTGCTCTTTGATACCACACCAAAAATCGACCCCATTTGCATGATTCAGCTAATTCAGACCCGCCCAAAAGAGTTCAGATTAGAGGGGGGTGATAAACTTCGTTTCTACCGTGATATGGAAGAACCCAACCAACGGATCGAACAGGTTACTGACATCATCAATCTGCTCAAGGTAGACTGAACAGATGAGAACAAAAATGAACTATCTGCATCTTCCAGCCATTCTGCTCCTGCTCACACCGGCTCTATTATGGGCCGATGAAGAACCAGCAGAGGCCCCACCCTGGTATGAGTTTGAGCTGATCATCTACACCAACCAACAGACAAGCCAGAACAGCAACGAATTCTGGAGCAGTGATCCAGGTCAGCCCAGCGCACTCAATACCGTGCCGTTAGCCTATAAAACAGCACAAGAGAGAAAGGCTGAAATGGCTTATTTTAAGATGAGTCAGCGGCCAGAGCCGCCTCAGCAGAGGGTGCCGTCCATTGATGAAACTGTTGAAACAGTAACCGATGAGACGAACCCACTCACCCGAGAGCCAGCACCTCTACCCATCGAACCTGATGAGGAGAGCAGTGACAAAATAGTCCTCCCCATTGCCTATCAACAGCTGCCTGACACACTACTAGAACTGGGCGAGGTCTACAGCAAACTGAGTAAAATCCATGGGCGTATCGAACCCCTGGTTCACATGGCGTGGCGTCAACAGGTCAAGCCACCCGAAAGTGCCGAAACACTCTACCTCATCTTGCCAACAGACGAGGCTGAACAGACGCCGGGTCTACCCGATCAGACGGAGCTACCCCAACTGGAGGGCAGCATAAAAATCAGCATTAAGCGGTATCTTCATATCGATATCGACATGGTGCTACGCCGGTTAATCACCCCTCTTAGCACACCCACAGAGGAGAGAACATTAACCACACTCAGCCCACACTACCAAGCCTACCGGATGCAGATGCACCGCCGTATGCGTAGTAAAGAGCTACACTATCTTGATCATCCATTGATGAGTATTTTGATCATTGCCCGGCGCTATGAAATCCCACAAGCCACAGATAAGCTAGAAGCAACCGCCACAAATAACGATATAGTGACCGAGCAACCCAGCAGCAGTAACATCACGGTGCCATCAAAAACCGTAAACTAAAGGTATGCAGACAATACTAAGCTCTAAGCAACGTTCTAAAATCAAAATAGGGTCAAGATTCTTATTCTAATGCCGATATGTTGCCGTGACTCTCAATTTATGGACATAAAATAGTTATGAGTTTGGCAGCACGTGATCTAATAAAAACAAATAACAATCATCGCGGCACAGCACTGGTTGCCGATGATGAGCTGTCAAATCGCATCATTCTAAAATCATTACTGAAAAAAAACGGTTATGAGGTGATCCAGGCTGTTGATGGGGCCGATGCTGTGCACAAGTTCAGCGAGAAACCCACCGATATGGTTTTCATGGATGTCATGATGCCCATAATGGATGGCTACGAGTCCGCAAGAAAGATCAAAGAGATCTCTGGAGAGCATTTCATACCCATCATCTTTCTTACCGCAATGACAGATGAGGATGCACTGGCCCACTGCATCGAAGTTGGCGGTGATGACTTTCTAACAAAACCTCTCAACCACACCCTGCTACGCGCAAAGATTCTCGCCATGGAGCGCATTCGAGATCTCCATCGCGATCTCTATCAACTTTACGGCCGTATGCAGCGTGATGAAGAGATTGCCGAACAGGTTTTCAGTAATGCCGTTCTAGCGGGTAATGTCGCTTTCGAACATATCCACTCACTCTCTCGGCCAGCAGATATCTTCAGCGGTGATATTTTATTGACCAGTTTCTCACCTTCAAATGATCTAAATGTATTGATGGGCGACTTTACCGGCCACGGCTTAGCCGCTGCATTAGGCGCGCTACCGGTATCTGAAGTGTTCCGTTCCATGAGCACCAAAGGTTTCTCCCCAGCACGAATTCTAAGTGCCATTAACGAAAAACTAGCTAACATGCTACCAACCGGCATGTTCCTAGCCGCGCAATATGTCACCATTTCTCATGACCTTGACCACATCACCATCTGTAACTGTGGCATGCCTGATCTTCTGATTCTTGATGGTGACAACAACAGCATTAAACATCGTGTTATCTCAAGCGCATTACCACTGGGTATTGACAGCAACCTTGCCTTCCATGACAACGTAAAGGTCTACTTCATCAAACCCGGTGATCGTATTTTGCTGGCTACTGATGGCGTCTCTGAAGCACGAAATATCAATGGAGAATTATTTGGGCAGGCCCGTATTGATGAGATTGTTAAAACACAAAATAGTGACAGCTTTGTATTAGACACCATCACAAAACAGCTGGAGGAGTTTTGTGGCAACGCACCTCAAGATGACGACATTACTGCCGCAGAAATCCCATGCATCAGTGCACTTTTTCCAAAAAAAGAACTCACAAGATCAGCCTCTGAAACACCTCACACAGCCGAACACGTCCACAGCAGTAATATTGGTGATGACGTTGATTTCAACCTAACACTGCGCCATGGTCGTCTTCGAGACGCCAACCCCATTCCACTCTTGATTAGCTATATTCAGGAGACTGCAGGGCTTGATGAACATCGCGCCACACTATTTACTCTGCTGACAGAGCTCTATGTCAATGCACTTGATCATGGTGTCCTCGGCCTCAGCTCAGATATAAAAGAGACCAGTGATGGATTTACACATTATCTACAAGAGCGTGAACACCTTCTCTCTGTACTAAACGAGGGATCAATCACCATTGGCTTGAGAATAGAACCTAATAAAACGGGTGGGAAAATCATCATCTGCGTAGAAGATAGCGGCGCGGGTTTTGATTATAAGAAAGAGAGGGCTTGTACATCCAACACCGCACTGTGCGGTCGTGGTCTCATGCTAATTGAAGAGTTATGCGAATCACTGGAGCATAATGAGAAAGGAAACAAAGTGGTTGCAGTCTACTCCTGGTCAAATTGATAACGCACAAATTATTCAGCGCCTCTTTAACTCACCTGTTTTACACCATGCAACATAACAATCAGGTCAGCCTCATTACTACTCATATTGAACTCATCAACTAGCTTACTAGCGGCGGCTCCCTGCTGAGCAAGGCGAATAGCCTCGGCATAGGGACGATCCGATCTGCTGTGTTGCTCAATCGTCTCTTGCCGTTGCTGCAACTCAATCTTGTCCTGCTCCAGCTTGTTCATGCGGCGATCAACGCCAACAGCGCTACTACAGAGAGCATTTAGGGTGCTTCTTAGCTTTTCAACATCTTGATTGAGCTGTTCTAATTTTACTTTATAGCGTTGATGAGCCAGCCACTGAGCAATCACGACCAACAACACAATTGCACCACCAATCAGCACGATCAAATTTGAAGAAAATAGGTTATTCATCAGACATAGTCATCTATTTTAGTGGTTTTTTGTTCAGGCTCATTTTGATCTAGCTGTGGAGCCAGTTGATCATCAATTTTACTTCGATGTACTCTCTTTTTCTTCTCTTGAGATGCGTTAGGTTTTTCGCGTCGGTCAGACTTTTTTGTCCGTGTAACAGGCAGTAACGGGCCAAGCGAACTATTACCATCGATACCTGCCATACACCACCCACCTTGATCTTATTGTAGATATGGAGGCGGTAGAATGAAGAGTTCCAGCACCCTTTAGAACATGCTGACTTCGGCCCACTCCTCATCTGTCAATAGCTTCTCCAGATCAACCAAAATCAACAGTCCCTCTGCTCGACTCGCCACACCCTGAATATAACGTGAACTCTCTTCATTACCCACATTGGGAGCAGAATCAATTTCATTCACATTCAGATCAACCACTTCAGCCACTGCATCCACAAGTATGCCGACAACCTGTTTCTCAGATTCAATAATAACAATGCGGCTTGAGTCATCTTGCTCAGCGGAAGGGAGCCCAAAACGACTACGCGAATCAATTACGGTAACTACATTACCACGTAAGTTGATAATACCCAGCACATAAGGTGGCGCACCAGGGACGGGAGCAATCTCTGTCACTCGCAGCACCTCTTGCACCTTCATTACGTTAATACCGTATGACTCACCTTTTAATTTAAAGGTGACAAGCTGGACAATCTCATCATTGCCTCTTACATCTTCATCAACAGCAGAATTCATTAACTTGCTCCTGGTTTAATTCTTAAGTTGAATGGATATCCATAAAATGCGCCCCATAGCCACAGGAGACCTCTATTAATTCATGAACAAGCATTTTGAGCACTAACTACCTCATTCAAAATGATGGGGCGGCCCTACAGTTAGATCGGCCAATAAAGTCACAACTTAACACTAAGTTGCGAGCTTTATCCTCATAACTGGTTAAAAAACCAGGCAAACTATTTTGTATCTACTCAACATTAACTAAGCAGTTATCATGCCCAAAAATGCATCAATATCCAATATTGCACATAATTGATCTTTTGCTGTGCCGGCCAACCATGGGCGTGTCCCTTTTCCTGTTCGCCAGCGCACCATATCTTTTGAAAATACCTCTGTAGAGGCAATACTATCGCAGGCTAAGCCCCAACGCCCGTCACCCACTATTAGAATAAACCCTCCCGTTTGGCGCTCTCCATGCACACGTGCGCTAAGACGCTCTGGCATTACAATTTTTGCCGTATCAACAATGCCCACCTTCATGCCACGATTCAACATAATACCGAGATGCCATTTTGGTTGCCCAGGTACAACGCTGGGTTCTTGATCCCATTCAACAATGGTCTGTAAACAGCCAAGCGGGATGCCCAAAGTGATGCCATTCAGTTTAAACATCAGACATTGAAAAGGAGCTTCGGCCCAAGGTGGAATGATTTCACCTTCCTTGTTAGCACACGCCTCTTGGTCAATTTCACTATCAACCACCGCAGCAACAGGCGGCTGATCAACAGACTGCTGCGTTTCAACTGCGACCTCTGGCTCACTAGGAACATACTCATCAACATCCTTCAGCAAGGCCTGTAGATAGTTATCGATAGCGGAGTCAGCATCGGCAACCTTTTGTTGCTGACGATCTTTCATGGCTGGACATCAAGCTGATGAGGCATACGATCACTCTCCAATAAGCTATCTAACAGCCGCCCATAAGCTAATACACCATGTGTATTAGCATTGTATTGAGCCGGGGGAATACCCGCTTTGCTCGCTTCACGTAGCTGTGTATCAATCGGAATCATGTCTGCCCAAAGATGGTCGCTATAGGTCTCTCTCAACACACGTAAACTGTCGACAGAGGCACGGGTGCGCTGATCAAACATCGTGGGGACGATGGTGTATGGCAGCTCAATATGGCGCGCCCGGAGAATCATTGAGAGCGTTTGCATCATGCGCTCTAGCCCTTTTAGTGCGAGAAACTCTGTCTGTACTGGAATAATCAAACGATCACAGGCTGCCAATGCGTTGACCATCAGTACACCTAACATGGGTGGACAATCGATCAAGACATAATCAAATTTCTCTTCAAGCTCTCGTAGTGCATTTTTCAGAACCAACCCCATGCCTTCAAGCCTACTCGCTTGCCTATCCAGGGTGGCCAGTGCCATCACAGCTGGCATCAACTCTAGCCCTACAGTACCGGTCTGATAGAGCAATTTTATTGGATCAGTTGTTTTTTTATCGGCAACCGCTTTGAATAAATTGTAGACGCTATCATCAAGCACATCTGGGTCATAACGGAAGTAACTTGTCAGTGAACCGTGTGGGTCGATATCGAGCAATAACGTACGCTTCCCCAACTGTGCCAACAGACCACCCAATGCAACAGCGGTCGTGGTCTTACCGACCCCCCCTTTCTGATTGGCAATTGTCCAAACCTTCACTGCCCCACCTCTGGCTTGGTTACGTTCACACCTGCATCGTTTAAGACCCGGGGCAACACCCTCCCTTCACGCTCTCCTTTTGCCAGAATAATCAATGCAATGCGTCTGTTTTTTGATCGTCCCTCCACTGTGCTGTTCTCAGCAATAGGTTGGTATTCACCATATCCGATAGCTGCCAGCCTTGATGGTTCAACGCCAAAGCGGGTAAACAGATGGACAACACTGGCGGCTCTCGCCGCAGAAAGCTCCCAATTTGACGGAAAAAAGAGGGTATCAATCGGTATATTGTCAGTATATCCCTCAACATGAACCGAATTGGCTAGGGGTTTAATAATTCGAGTAACCTTACGCAGCAGTTGTAGCGCTCGCCGTGAAAGCCTTGCACTACCGCTCTCAAACAGCATTTTGCTCTTCATTGTTACTTCAACCCAATCCTGATTATGTTGGATCTCAACCAACTCATCACCAATGAGTGAACTCATCGCTGATTCCAGATCTCCCGCAATGGCCGCTAACTGCCGATCATTATCCAGCGCCTTCATCTCCTCTTGATGATTAGAGTCATCTGTTATTTCAGCCACAGGAGAATCACTGCCACGCCCCACCGCAATATCTTTGGTAGCCACTATAGTACGACTAACCTCCCCTATCTGAATTGGATCGGGCGATTTTGCCTCAGAAAAAGTCTGACTCAAGGTGTCAGAAAGCACCCGGTATTTGCCCTCATTAACAGATGAGATTGAATACATCACAACAAAAAAGGCAAACAACAGCGTGATAAAATCGGCATAGGAGACTAGCCAACGTCCATGATTTACAGGCTCTTCATCGACTCTTCTTCTACGTGCCATAACTCTTAAATCTATCGTTGTACAATATTCTAAACATAGGATAAGACTCTTTAGCCAAGGCGACTCAATTCGACATTGTTCTTACTACCGCTGTAGCACTCTTGCCAACAACAGGAGAGAAATTCACTTATTACCAGCAAACGTTCTAAGAAACCTCTGATTAAGTCTGGTTGCATTTAGGCTGAAATAAAACTATTCCGATTTGTTTCGAAGTGAGCGGTAATAGTCATTCTATTGCAGCGATTTTCGGGGCGAATCGGGGCAGTTTTAGTCAGTCTAAAGCAATCATGACTGATTAAGAGGTTCCCTAAATCAGTTTAGAAAACCTCTTAATCTCAACTCAATATTTCGAGGGTTATCACCCTCTGCAATACCGACAACACCCTCAATCATCATTTCACGATAATGGCTACGCGATTTTGCTTGTGCGGTGAGCTTTGCTGCAAAGGGTAGAAAAAAGAGATTAGCTAAGGCGATACCATAGATTGTTGCCACAAATGCCGTTGCAATGCCTGCACCCAATTTCTCAGGTTCAGCTAAATTTTGCATCACATGAATAAGCCCCATAACCGCACCAATAATACCGATGGTTGGGCTGTAGCCACCCATCGCTTCGAAGACTCTAGCCGCCTGTAGATCGTGCTTTTCACTGCTATCAAGATCTACCTCTAAAATAGAGCGGATGGTTCCAGGCTCAGTACCATCAACCAGTAACTGCACCCCTTTACGCACAAATCTGTCTGCCTCTTGTTCAGAGGCTCTCTCCAATCCAAGCAGCCCCTCTTTACGGGCGACGTTGCTCCATCGAACAACCTTGGCTATTGATGATTGCAGCTCATCTTTTTGAAATATAAAGACTTGCGATGATATCCGCAGAGCATGTTTAAAGACAGGAATGGGCGTTTGCAACAAAATAGCACCCACAGTACCGCCAATCACAATGACTGCTGCGGGTCCATTCGCGAGCGCGCTGATGTGGCCACCTTCAAGAAAGTTTCCACCCAGAATGGTGCCAAAGGCGAGTGCGACACCGATGAGGCTGAGAAAGTCTGGTCTCATTGCAACCTACTCATGGCATCTCCAATATCCTCAAGCGTCATTACTCGATCAGAGTAACCTGCCGCTTCGACGGCTTGCGGCATGCCATAAACGACACAACTCTCTTTATTTTGACTCCATACCGCAGACCCAGATGCTTTTAGTAGGCGAGCACCCTGCTTTCCATCACAGCCCATCCCCGTTAATACAATCCCCAACACAGCAGCGGGGTAAGAGGCTGAGGCTGAACCTAGTAGGACATCTACGCTAGGGTGGTAGATCTGCTCAGGTAGACTATCAACAATTTGCACACTGCCTCTTGTATCCACAAGCATCTGTTTTCCACCGGGAGCCAGCAGGGCTAAACCTGGTTCAAGTCGATCACGATCTGAAGCTTCACGTACCCTGATAGCAGAGCACTCGTTCATTCGCTCAGCAAATGCCGTTGTGAAATTGGCGGGCATATGGACAGCAAGAACTAACGGCAGTGAAAAATCACTTGGTAACGATGCTAAAACCTTTTGCAGTGCAACGGGACCACCCGTTGAAGCACCAATTGCAATCAGCTTGGTGACACCTTTTTGAGGTAGCGCTCGTTTACGAACCGGCGGGGCTGAAGGTGTGGCGGATCTTGCCACTTTCACCAGTGGAATGCGGCTTTTGGCAACTATCCGTAGTTGATTGATCAAGCGGCTTCCTGCTGCATCAAACAGCATTCCACCTACTTTGGACTCAGTCTGCTTCGGTAAAAAGTCTATCGCCCCAGCTTCAAGTGCTTGCAACGTCTCTTTAGCGCCATGGCTCGTTACATTGGAGAACATAATAATGCGGGATGGGTTGCTCGCCATGATCTTTCTAACAGCGGTGATGCCATCCATAACTGGCATCTGAACATCCATTGTTATCACATCAGGTAAAAGTGTTGCAGCCTGCTCTACCGCTTCTGCACCATTGCTGGCCTCACCAACGACCTCAATATCTTCCTCCGTCTTCAGAATATCAATTATTCTGTGACGAAAAAAAGAGGAGTCATCTACAACTAGTACTCGTATTTTTGCATTCATTCGGTCAAGCCAATCTGCATACTCACTACTACCGTAGATTATTCAGGCTCCCCTTCCTCCCTATATTGTCAGAAGGAGTGGAGACAGGGAGTCCACCATATTAACGTGCATATTTTTTCATCAAGCCAGGAATATCCAGGATGAGTGCAATTTTTCCATCACCTGTAATGGTGGCACCCGCCATACCATCAAGACCTTGTAGTAATGCGCCCAACGGTTTAATCACTACCTCTTCCTGACCAATCAGATAATCGACCACCAAGCCTATCTGAACGTTTCCAACATTGACGACAACGACGTGGCCTTTACCTTCTTCTCTCTCACTATGGGTGGCGGCATTCTCAATCAGCCACTTATTTAAGTAGAAGAGAGGCAATGCGCGCTCACGAACCATGATGGTCAGCTGACCATCAACAACATTGGTACGACGAAGGTCAAGATTAAATATTTCAACAACACTTGCTAAGGGTAGTGCAAAGGGTTGCTCACCAAGAATGACCATTAATGTCGGAAGAATAGCGAGCGTCAACGGCAATTTGATGACGATCCGACTTCCCTCACCCCACACTGATTCAACCTCAACAGAACCATTCATCTGTGAGATACGGGTCTTTACAACATCCATTCCGACACCGCGACCTGAGACATCTGAAATTTCATCCTTGGTCGAAAAACCTGGGTGAAAGATCAGGTTATAACAGTCTCGGTCATCTAAGCGTGAAGCAGCCTCTTCATCCATCATGCCCTTCTCAACTGCTTTCCGACGCAACACATTGGCATCCATCCCTTTGCCATCATCGGTAATGGAGAGCAAAATATGGTCACCTTCCTGAGCAGCCGTCAGAAGTACACTACCTTGACGAGGTTTACCGGCAGCCTCTCTCTCATCAGGCATCTCAATGCCATGATCAACGGCATTTCGAACTAAATGGACAAGTGGATCAGCCAAGGCTTCAACCAGATTTTTATCTAAATCGGTATCCTCACCCTCCATCTTGAGATCAATCTCTTTCTTCAAGCTGCGCGCAAGATCTCGAACCACGCGTGGGAAGCGACCAAACACCTTTTTGATCGGCTGCATACGCGTTTTCATCACAGCTAACTGAAGGTCTGCCGTAACCACATCAAGATTACCAACAGCATTTGCAACATCTTCATCATTGACAGCGGCTTTAAGTGTAGAGAGTCGGTTTCGAACCAAAACGAGCTCACCCACCATATTCATGATGTCATCAAGACGCTGCGTATCGACACGAACCGTAGTTTCAGCAGGTGGTTTAGCTTTAGATGCAGCCGGGGCTTTAGGTGCCTCTGCAACATTCGGGCTGGCCGTTTTGGCGGGAGATGGGGGGGGGGGAGCTGCTGCTTTTGGTGTTTCTACTGGCTCAGGGGCAGCCGCCGGCTCTTCTGCTGGAGTTGGGGCAGAGGATGGCTCTACGGGTGATGCTGGCGTGGACGTTTCACTCTTTAGCGATCCGTGTTGACCCTTTCCATGCAGCTCATCTAACAGCGATTCAAATTCATCTTCACTAATATCATCGCCATTAGCCGTTGTTGCGGCACTGCTTTCTGCCACTGCTTCAGCTGGCGTGTCCGCCGAGACGGTGCCACCATGTTGGCCCTTTCCATGTAGCTCATCTAACAGCGCTTCAAATTCATCTTCTGATATGTCTTCGCCGTTATCAGCTGGGGCAGGCGTTGCCGCTGGGGCATGGACAGCATCCAGAAGCGCCTCAAACTCAGTATCGGTCAAATCGCCTTTAGTCGCCGGTGCTGTTTCAGCAGCAGGCTCAGCGGGGGCCGTTTCAACGGCAGCTTCATCTTGCTCTCCTTCACTTTCTGGATGGGCAAGCAGTGCTAATTGGTCTAGCAACGTTTGGCTAGCTGCCGGAGGGTTGATACCTTCCCGAATAGAAGCAAACATATCATTGACAATGTCGACAACTTCTAAAACAGCATCCATTAAGGTGGCATCTACTTTGCGCTGTCCTTGCCGCAAGACATTAAAAACATCTTCTGCCCGATGGCATACGCCTACCAATGCATCAATAGCGAGAAAACCAGCACCACCTTTAATGGTATGAAAACCACGAAAAACGGCATTTAGCAGATCATAGTCATCTGGGCTCTGCTCTAAATCGACTAATTGTTCACCCAGCAACTCAAGGATCTCTCCCGCTTCCACCAAGAAGTCTTGAAGGATTTCATCATTTAGATCTAAAGCCATCTAAACACTCCCAACCACAGCTCTTTAATATATTGACCCAGTAATTTCATGACACTGTACATAGACCGGTTTGGTCATCATTTTTACAGGGAGATTGTCCTACGTGTCTAGCATCTGTAGTGACCGACAGCAGGGTAAACATCTCATGTTGGATCAATAGTTGAGTGAGATTATGCATATAATTTACGTTTTTCCAGATTGGTTGAATATCTCTCTTCCAAGAGAACTCCATACATTATGAAAATGCTTCACTAAATCAGTTCGATTTAAGCTAAAAACCTAAACTAGAGAGCAGATCATCTACTTCATCCTGACTATTAACGACATCACCCTGCTCAATGCCTGGAACAACCGGTCCCTCCAGTACCTCTTTACCGTGCTCCTTCTTATCTGTAGGTGATTTATTGCCAGAGATACGTATCAAGCCAATTAACTTATCCTCAACATCATGAACAAGAGCGATTACTTTGGTAATTATCTGACTTGTCAGATCCTGGAAGTCTTGAGCCATTAGTACTTCAGACATTTTCCCATGCAACGCTTTCGAGTCACTCGAAACAACTGTCAGGAACTCTTCAATTTGCAAACTTAATACAGAAAACTCATCTTTGCTGAGCTGGCGTGACTTAAATTTTTTCCACTCATCCGTTAGCTCTTCTGAGTGCTTTTCAAGGTGTTCAAGTAGCGGCATGCAAGCCTCTACCGCACCTAATGTTGTATTGGCCGAATTTTCCGTCATTGTAATGACATATTGCAAACGTTCTGATGCGTCGGGAATATCTGTCTCAGCCAAATCACCAATTGATGAGTCCAAAATAAAGCCATTGATAGCTTCATGAAGCTCACGGGTTAACCGACCAACCTCTTGAAAAAGCTCATTATCTCCACAATTTTCTGAAAGTTCTTCAATTATCAAATCTGCTTTGGCATCTTTACCTGCCTCAAGAAGAGCTACAAGTTCTCGGGCCTTTGCAAGCCTATCGTTTTCTACTACTGAAACTTCAGCCATACTGATCAGTCCTTTACTATTTAACTGTTGAGTTAGCCTACACGCTCAAAAATTTTATTTATTTTCTCTTCGAGTGTACCCGCAGTAAACGGTTTAACAACATAGCCATTAACGCCTGCTTGTGCAGCTTCAATAATCTGTTCACGCTTCGACTCTGCGGTCACTAGCAAAATAGGGAGTGAACTAAGTGCTGGGTCTGCTCTAACCTTCTTTAGGAGGTCAAGACCGGTCATCCCTGGCATATTCCAATCGCTCACCAGGAAATCAAAATTCCCTGTCTGTAGCATTGGCCACGCGGTCAGACCATCATCAGCCTCTTGGGTATTAGAAAAACCAAGATCACGCAGTAAATTCTTTATAATCCGCCGCATTGTGGAAAAATCATCCACGATGAGGATTTTCATATTTTTATCCAATTCAACCTCCCAATTTCGAGCTACCCTGCGATGTTACTTATGTTTTAACGAAGATCATCTGTCCCTTAAAACTCTATATCGACCATCTTTTACAGAACTGAATTAAATTACTCTTGAGAAACAATTAACCATTCAGAAAGCCTTGACCGAAGCCTTAATGTCGCTTG
This sequence comes from Candidatus Polarisedimenticolaceae bacterium, assembly GCA_021647945.1. Taxonomy (GTDB): domain Bacteria; phylum Pseudomonadota; class Gammaproteobacteria; order Chromatiales; family Chromatiaceae; genus JAKITT01. The sequence continues at coordinate 28,165 of JAKITT010000018.1, read as the reverse complement.
GCTGTGGATCTGACAGACACGTGATTCACTAATACCGAGTACCAATCCAATCTCGCGTAAGTTCATCTCATCATCGTAGTACATTGAGACTACAAGACGTTCCCGCTCGGGCAGACCCGAGATCGCTTCGGCTAGGGATTGTTTGAAAGCATCTTTCTGCAACCCTTCAAACGGGCCAGCAGAGCTCCCTTGGCCAAGATCGGGGGCGATCTCTCCAACGGCAGCTAACTCATCAAGACTAAAGACACGACAACCAGACGCGTCTTTTAATATGTGGTGATACTCTTTAAGCGACATGCCCAAGACATCGGCCACCTCCTCATCACGTGCATCACGACCCTGTCTATTTTCAATGGTACGCATCGCATCAGCCACCATGCGCGCTTTGCGGTGAACTGATCGTGGTGTCCAATCACTACGCCGAATCTCATCCAGCATTGAGCCACGGATTCTTATACCAGCATAGGTCTCAAAGCTAGCACCTTGAGTGGGATCATAATTTCTGCTCGCTTCAAGCAAACCGATCATGCCCGCTTGAATCAGATCATCGACCTGAACATTGGGCGGAAGACGGTTCATTAAGTGGTAAGCAATACGCTTTACCAATGGTGCATGGCGAATAACTAAATCGTCGTGCACCTTTCTTTCAACGGCGGTGTAGGTAGTTGCCAATCCGCTCACCTCTCCATATCCTCATATTGACTCGAATATTGAATCAAGCGTTCTACAAAAAACTGTAGCTGCCCATTAACCCCTGAAGATCTTGGCCAACCGTCTGTTTTCTTTGCTAAATTCTTAAATGCCTGTGCAGAGCGGCTGCGAGGAAACGCCTCAACAACAGGTTTTTGACACTTAACCGCTTTACGCAGGTTGTCATCGTAGGGAATACCACCCATGTAGGTCAACATGACATCTAGGTATTGGTCCGTCACTCGACACATCTTATTATAGAGATCCCTTCCCTCTTGCACACTACGAATCGTATTAGCCAACACATGGAAACGTTGGATGCCGTGATCACGATTAAGTAGCTTAATAATGGCATAAGAATCGGTAATTGACGCAGGTTCATCACAAACAACAACAACAACTTCTTGTGCAGCACGGCTAAAACTGATCACTTGGTCTGAAATACCAGCAGCGGTATCGATAATGAGGACATCAATATCATTAGCAACGTCACTAAACGCATGAATCAAACCAGCATGCTCCGCAGACGTTAATTCTGCCATGCTTGATAGCCCAGATGCACCAGGTATCACCTGAATGCCCCCAGGTCCACTCAATACAATCTCATCCAGACTACGCTCCCCATTCATTACGTTAGAGAGGTTATATTTAGGATGTAAGCCAAGTACAACATCAATATTGGCCAGCCCTAGATCAGCATCAAGCAGCATCACGCGTCGCCCCATATTGGCCAATGCAATGCTTAAATTAACTGCAACAGTGGTCTTGCCAACGCCCCCTTTGCCACCAGTAACAGCAATGACTCGTACTGGCCGTGGCGTCACCATACGCCTTAGCCCTGCTGCTTGGTCATCAATTATTTTAGACATAGGCGCATCCACCTCCCCCTCCTAACGCCAGCGCTAAAACATCATCACTGACATTTTCCTGCGCCATATCAACAGCTGCACTGATCATACTAAGTGTCCTTGCACGATGAATATCTTCTGGCACGCGCTGACCATCTGTCGTGTAAGCGAGTGGAATATTTGCTTCCATAATCGTTGAAATCACCCCACCTAAAGAGCCCGCCTCATCCATCTTAGTAACAATGCATGCTTCAGGACTCGCCACACTAAAGGCTTTAACGGCATTACCCAATGCAGAGCGCTGCGTTGTAGCTGAGAGTGTAAGAATGGTGCGCACAGGGTGGTTACCTTGCGAGAGCAGCGCCAACCGCTCACTAATTTGCAGGTCACGTTGACTCATTCCAGCTGTGTCAATTAGGACTAAGCGTTTTCTAGAGAAGTTGTTGAGCGCTGCATTCAACTCATCAACATTACTGACACTGCGAATCGGCACATCAAGAATTCGGCCATAGTTATTGAGCTGCTCCTGAGCACCCACACGAAAATTGTCGGTGGTGATCAATGCAAGTTGTCGATTGCCATGCCGTAAACAAAACCGCGCGGCAAGTTTGGCAATAGTGGTAGTTTTACCCACCCCGGTGGGCCCCACTAGGGCTAAAGCACCGCCCATCTCAATCAGCTCATCTTTAAGTATAGGAAGCTCTTGTGCTAGACAAGAGGTGGCACGTCGCCACGCCTCTTCTATGGTACAGGCATCCTCTGCATAGTGTGCCAATCTACGGCAAATATCTGCATCCAAACCAATCGACATCAAACGCCGAAAGTTATCTTGGGTGATCGGGCGGTGTTTGCCCATGTCGCGCCATGTCAATTCAGAGAGTTCATTCTCCATCATACGACGAAGCTCTTGCATCTCTTTGCGCATCTCAGCCAAGAGAGGGTCTTGACTCCATTCAACTTTTTTTGCTGCGGCAGCGGGGCGTTGACGGGGCTGCGTTGCAGCGGTGGACGGGGTGTTTTGTGTATGATCAGCAGGCGTCCGTCGATGCGAGTAGCTCTCCTCTGCTTGGGCTTCACTCTCTGCAATAGCAGATTCGTCATAGTCCATCGCAGCAACAAGCTCAATGCCACCATCCACTTTTTTGTTTGAGAGAATGACCGCATCAGGCCCTAACGTCGATTTTACTTGACGCAATGCCTGACGGATATCTGGCGCAAAAAAACGTTTGATCTTCATACCTTACCTTCCTCATGCGGCATGCAGATCGTTACTCGATAGCTGCCGTACCACCCACTGTTGCCACCACTTTTATCTGGCGGTTATCTGGAATTTCATTATAAGAGAGGACGCGCATTCCTGGTGCGGTGTGTCGGGCAAATCGAGCCATCCAGATTCGGATAGGCGCGGCCACCAACAATATACTCTCTTGTCCATCTGCCTCTTGCTTTGCGGCGGTCTCAGCCAATGCTGTCTGCATCTGTTCTGCCAACCCAGGTTCAAAACCCGCTTGACCACCTTCACTGCTCTGCAATGTTTGCTGCAATATTTGTTCCAGAGTTGGATCCAGCACTGCAACAGGAATTTCTTGTTCAGAACCAACAAGTTGCTGAACGATGCTACGCGATAAAGCAACACGGACCCCTGCTGTTAAAACGCCAGGGTCTTGACTCCTTGGTGCATGCTCCGCCAATGTTTCGGCAATTGTCCGAATATCACGCACCGAGACATGCTCCTCCAGCAGGTTCTGCAACACCTTCAGTAGGATGCTCACTGAGATCTCTTTCGGCACCAACTCCTCAACCAGTTTTGGTGCAATTTTAGTTAGTGAATCGAGTAGTTGTTGCACCTCCTCATGTCCCAGTAGCTCATGGGCATGTTTCTGCAAAATATCGCTAAGATGGGTCGCAATCACCGTACTTGCATCAACCACGGTATAACCCAATGTCTGAGCATGTTCCCGTTGTGTAGTATCTATCCAGACCGCCTCTAGGCCAAAAGAGGGATCGGTGGTTTCGATACCTTTCAACGTACCGAAAACCCGCCCAGGATTGATCGCCAACTCACGGTCTGGATGAATTTCAGCTTCACCTGCGGTAACGCCATTGAGAGAGATTCGGTAGACATTGGGTGAGAGATCCAAATTATCGCGAATATGTACTGATTGAATAAGGAAACCTAGCTCTTGCGATAACTTACGCCGAACGCCCTTAATACGGTTTAATAACTCCCCCCCTTGCGTGCGATCGACCAGAGGAATCAAGCGGTAACCCACCTCCAAGCCGATCACATCAACCGGCTGCACATCATCCCAACTAAGGTCACGCTGCTCCGGACTGATCTCGGCGGGTGGTGGCGGTGGCGGTGCTGCCGCTACAGCCGCCGCTGTCACCTCATTGTTCCTGGCAATTCGCCATGCGGCAAAACCACACAAGGCAGAGAGGGTTAAAAATGCGAAGTTTGGCATGCCAGGAATAACCCCCATCATGCCCAATATGGCTGATGAGATAGCCAGTGCTTTTGCATTCTTAAAGAGCTGGGAGATGACCTGACCACCCATATCCTCAGAACCACCACTTACGCGGGTAACAATGATGGCAGCAGAGGTTGAGAGCAGTAGCGATGGAATCTGCGCTACAAGCCCATCACCAATGGTGAGTAACACATAAAAACGTATGGCGGTTGAGAAATCGAGACCGTGCTGCGCCATCCCAATCGACAGACCACCAATGATGTTGATCAGTAGGATCAAAATACCGGCAATCGCATCACCCCGGACAAACTTACTGGCACCATCCATTGAACCGTAAAAGTCTGCCTCTCTGGCGATCTCTTCTCGCCTCATCTTTGCTTCATCTTGGCCGATAATGCCTGCGTTGAGATCCGCATCAATCGCCATCTGCTTGCCCGGCATTGCATCAAGGGTAAATCTTGCACTCACCTCTGAGACACGTCCGGCACCTTTGGTCACCACAACAAAGTTAATAATCACCAAAATAAAGAAGACCACCAAACCCACGGCATAGTTACCGCCGATAACGAAGGCACCAAAGGCCTCAATCACCTTACCCGCCGCATCACCGCCATTGTGCCCCTCTAACAGCACAATACGTGTTGAGGCGACATTGAGCGCCAAACGCAGCAGCGTAGCAACCAGCAAAAGACTAGGGAACACGCTGAACTCCAGCGGTTTCGTGGTGTAGAGCACCACCAACACCACCACCAGGGAGAGCGCGATATTAAAGGTAAAAAAGATATCCAGCAGAATAGGCGGCAGTGGGATAATCACCATCACCAACAACATCACCAATATTATCGGCGCACCGAGCCCATCACGCATGCCGCGCCGAATCATCTTTAGAGTAGCAGCCAAATCCATCACTTCAACCTCAACTCTCTCGTATATTTAGCCATCATATTTGCCCCCCTTAAAATCATCTGGCACAGAGAGCTCGGGCTGCCCTGGGGTAGTGCCACCATGTTCGGTATAGACCTTGAGTTGAAAGATATAAGCCAACAGTTTGGCTACAACCAGATAGAGAGCGGCCGGTATTGTATGGCCTAAATCGGTACTAAAATAGATCGCACGCGCCAGGATAGGTGACTCAATAATGGGTACATTGGCCTCTGCTGCAACATTGCGAATATTGGCAGCAACCAAATCAGCCCCTTTGGCAACCAACTTGGGCGCTCCCATCGAAGTTTGGTCATAACGCAGTGCGACGGCATAGTGCGTTGGATTGGTGACAATCACATCCGCCTTCGGCACCTCATCCATCATGCGACGTTGTGCCATCTCATGTTGCAGCTGTCTAATTCTGCTTTTGACCTCAGGACGACCATCGGTCTCCTTCATCTCATCGCGGATCTCTTGCCGCGTCATCTTCAGCTGTTTTTTGTGATCCCATATCTGGAATGGAACATCAATCGCCGCAACCAAGATTAAGGTTGATGCAATCAACACCACCGACCAACCGATTAGGTCTCTCATTCGGCTTACGCCTTGATGCAGTTCCATGGTGTTGAGAACAATAAAATCATCTATCAAATAGTTGAGCAGGATCGCAGTCACCCCTCCCACCAAGCCAAACTTTGCCAGTGTTTTCAACAATTCGACCAGGCTTTTAACAGAGACCATTCGTTTTAAACCCTTCAATGGACTCAGTTTGCTCAGTTTGGGAGCCATCGGCTCCGTACTAAAAGCGATTCCTCCCAGGATGACAGAGCTGAGAATAGCCACCACAGGCATGATAATAAAGAACGGGCCGAGCAGTATAAAAGCATCAATAATCGCCTGTTTCAGGCGTTCCAACATCACTCTGGGTTCAAATATATCGACACGGCTAATGGTGAAACTATCACTCATCAACTGAGATAAACCTTCACCCAGTTGGCTGCTCATCAGCACCAGAGAGAGGGTGCCCACCAGTGTTATCGCCATGGTATTGAGTTCACGAGAACGAGCTATCTGCCCTTTTTTTCGCGACTCATCTAACCGTTTGGTGGTGGGTTCCTCTGTCTTGTCCTGGCCTGTCTCGTTCTCAGCCACCGCTCACCTCACGATCAACAAGGTGTCTCTAATCATCTGAAATGAGTCATCTAACATATCAGAGAAGAGTGCCAGCATATTGGGCAGGGTAACGGCCATCACCATCAAACCGAGTATGATGGTGATGGGAAAGCCAATGGCAAAGATATTGAGTTGCGGGGCGGCACGCATCACCACCCCCATACCCAGATTGACCAACAGCAAAACACCGATAATCGGCAGTGCCATTAGCAGGCCATTAATAAAGAGTTGGCTGCCCCATGCAACCAACTCATAATAGCCGTTACGACTGATACCATCGGTCGCCACTGGCAGTGTGTGAAAACTATCAACCACCATCTCAATGAGCGTCAAATGGCCATTGAGTAGTAGAAACATCAGAGTGGCTAAAATGACATAATATTGCGAGACCACTGGCACCTGGGTACCATTTTGAGGGTCAATCATTGAGGCAAAACCCAGCCCCATACTGTATGCAGAGATCTGGCCACAAAAGACCAGTGCACCAAAGACCATCTGCAAGACAAAGCCCATTGCCACACCAATAAGAATCTGCTGAAGCATGATGAGAAATGCCGCATGGCTAAAGACATCTACCACCGGTGGCTGAGGCAGGGTGGGTACGATCATCACGGTAATGAATAGCGCCAAAGCCACTCGCATACGCACAGGAAACTGTCTCGCACTCAAAATAGGGGCACTGGAGAAGAGCGCAACCACACGAATAAAAGGCCAGAGAAATGCCGCCAGCCATGCACTCAGCTGTGCGTCAGTGAAACTCACCGTATCAACTCCGGTATGCTCTCGATCAGACGTATGGTGAAGGTCATCATCACCTGCAACATCCACGGTCCCGAGATCATCAAAACAATAACAATCACCACCAATTTTGGGATGAATGTTAGGGTCATCTCATTGATCTGTGTAGCCGCCTGAAAAGTAGCTACCAACAGGCCGATCATGAGCGCAGGCAGCAGCACTATCCCTGCGAGAAGGGTGATCACTTCAAGGGTCTGGATACCGAGTGTAATGACAGCTTCAGGCGTCATATGAACAGACCTAGTAGAAACTGGCTGCCAGTGTCCCAAACACCAGCGCCCAGCCATCAATTAGCACAAACAACATAATTTTAAAGGGCAGTGAGATAATCATGGGTGACAACATCATCATACCCATCGACATCAGCACACTGGCCACCACCATGTCGATCACCAGAAAGGGGATAAAGAGGATAAAGCCGATCTGAAAACCGGTCTTCAACTCACTGGTAGCAAAGGCGGGCATCAGCAAGGTCATCGGCACATCATCACTTGTCTGCATATCATCAAAATTGCCGATGCGGGCAAACATGGCAAGGTCATTTTCTCGTGTCTGAGCCAGCATGAACTTCTTTATCGGATCAGTGGCTAATTCAAGCGCCTCTCCCGCTGTAATCTGTTCATTTAAATAGGGTTTTAATGCAGATGAGTTAATCTCATCAAACACCGGCGCCATGATAAAAAAGGTAAGAAAGAGTGCCAATCCGACCAGAATCTGATTATTTGGCGTACTCTGTGTACCCAGTGCCTGACGCAAAATAGCCAACACAATGATGATGCGCGCAAACGAGGTCATCATCATCAACGCCCCAGGCAGCAGACTCAGCGCGGTCATGAAGAGCAAGATCTGAATGCTCAGCGTATAGGTCTGTCCACCCGCCTCGTTGGCAGTGACTGTCACCGCATCCAGCCCAGGCGCTGCCAAGAGATCAAACGATAGCAACAGCAGAAGGAGTAGAAATTTCATACCTGCTCCTCTTTCAGTTCATGGTTAAGCTGGCTAGCAAAACTCTCTTGCTCTCCCCCTTTCCCAGTCAGCACATGCAGCATCTGCACACGGCCCGGCGCAACACCCAGCACAAGGCGAGTATCATCCACCTCAACCACCACCACACGCTCCCGTGGCCCGAGCGATACACCACCAATAACTTTTACCTGCTGGCCACTCCCTTTAGGCAGATGGGTATAGCGTTTAAAGGCCCATGCCAGACCAAATATAAGCACCAATATCAGCAGTAGACCACCCGCTGTGGAGAAGATTTTCTCCATGCTAATGGGGGAGACAGCAACTTTTGGTGCTGTTTTTTCTACTGTTTCAACCACAGAATAGGCGGTGGCTGGTAGTAGAAAAATAGATAGGATGACCGCAAAACGCCGCATTACTGCAACCTCTTTACCCGTTCAGATGGACTGATGATATCGGTCAAGCGAATACCAAATTTCTCATTCACCACCACCACCTCACCCTGCGCAATCAACGTACCATTGACCAGCACATCCATCGGCTCACCCGCTAGTCGATCAAGCTCTACGACAGAGCCTTGATTGAGTTGCAAGAGGTTACGAATAGCAATTTTGGTACGCCCAATCTCCATAGAGATAGTCACCGGCACATCGAGGATTGCATCCATATTGACATCACCAGTCGAGGTCGAACTCACTGATTCCTCCTCTAATGCCTGAAACTCAGCCACCTCCGTTGGATCTGCAGCGAGATCTTCCTCCTCTTCCTGTTGCTCTAATGCAGCAGCCCACTCATCAGCCAACGCCTCATCTGCCTGGGGCTCTTTATCATCGTCACTCATCGTCTAAACTCCATAGATTCAGGTAAGGCTCTCTTCTTCAAGAAGAGCAAGATTTGTACGGGGTGCTGCATGGTTCAGCCACCCATCAACTTTAATGGCATAGTTACCGCTGCTACTGCCTAATGTCCCTTTCAGGATGGGAGTTTCAGCAGCATTGATCTCAATAAACTCAGGGATCACAATAGGGATCACATCACCCACTTTTAGTTGAGCCAATTCAGCAAGTGTTAATTCCGCTGTCGTCAACTCACTAGAGAGTTCTACTATTGCATCCTGAAAGCCATTGAATAATGCCTTTTCCCAGCGATGATCTCGCTCACCTCGGTCACTCTGTACACCTGCATCAAGCAGGTCTCGGATAGGTTCAAGCATGGAGTAAGGCATGCAGATATACATATCCCCACCACCATTTTCAAAATCAATATGAAAAGTTGAAACCACGACCACTTCACTGGGACTGACAATATTGGCAAACTGCGGATTCACCTCCGCGCCACAGGGGGTAAAGGTTAAATCCAGCACCGGTTTCCAAGCCTCTTGCAGATCTGCGTAGATATGTTTCAACAACAGCTGCACGACTCGGAGTTCTGTTGGGGTAAAATCACGCCCTTCAATTTTGGTGTGGAAGCGACCAGAGCCACCAAAAAAATTATCAACCAAACTGAACACCATTTTGGGGTCGATCACACACAACCCTTTTCCTCTTAATGGTGGAACTTGGAGAAGATTGAGACTGGTAGGGACAAACAGGCTATGGATAAACTCAGAAAACTTGAGCATCTGAATACCGGAGACAGAGATATCGGCATTCCGACGCAGCATGCTAAAAATACTGGTTCGAAAGAGGCGGGCAAAACGCTCATTGATCATCTCAAGTGTCGGCAGACGACCACGAACAATACGATCCTGACTGGCGAAATCATATGATGAGGCCGTTCCAGGCTCTACTGCCTCAGCCTCATTTGCAACATCGCCACTATCTACACCATGTAGAAGGGCATCGATCTCATCTTGTGATAATAGATCACTAACGCTCATGATTATTTACTACTGTGTTACAAAAGAGACAAAATAGATGGCCTCAATATCCCTTTCAGGATCAGGGCCGCTCAGCTCCACTACAACCTGCCGCAACTTCACCAGCAAGGCCTGCTGCAACGCCTCTTTATTGGCGCGTTTTTTCAATTTTTTGCCATCCTGGACACCTAATATGCCGAGAAATTCATGGCGAATCATCGGGTCATTGTGTGCTAAGAAGTCGGCCATATCTTCGCCTCTCACCCGAACCTGCACGCCTATCTGCAATAGACTTGGTTTACCCTCCAAACTGACCACTAACGCATCTATGGCATGGTAGAAGGTGGGTCTTGTGTCATCCTCTTCGACAACCTCCTCTACCACTTCACCCTCTACGCCCTCTACGCCCTCTACGCCATCAACACTCTCTTCATCATTGAGAAAAAAGAAAAAATAGGCGCCTAATGCAATATTGAGTAGCAAAAACACCCCGGCAACAAGGATGATGAGTTTCTTTCTGCCCGGTGCCTTCTCATTACCCAAATCCAGGTCATCTTCTGCATCTTCTATTTCGTTATCTTCTTTTGCCATGCTCATTACACCTCAATTAATATGTATCTTCATGCAACTGGCATGCCACAGGCAATACAAGAAAATAGAATCATTATTTCAATGACTTACTAGATCACACAGAGAGCATGCCAGAATATTGGCGCACACTTATAATGATACAAAGACGGGTTTTTGGCAGATATAAAAAGAGACTAGCCAAGCATCAATGCGAAGAATCCACGTAATTCTCCGTTGAAACTCTACTCTCTATCCGCCTTATCCTGTTGCTAACCCGGATAATTCATAAATTATGTACAACCTTGCTTGTCTATTGATTCCACAAGAAATATTCATCCCACAAGGGGTACCAAGGTCTTCAGTCTCCCGTAATCACTGATACGGGATTTCTTCAGAAATTTCCTTGTGAAACCAATATCCTGCGCAATCTATGCACAAATTTATGAAATATCCGGGCTAAGAATATGCAAGAATAGCGGTCACTATTCAGCTTACCCCTAAAATCGGTCAATTTGTTTCGAAGCAAGCCAAAATAGTTGCTCTGCACACAGATGCGTGAGTGCTGCAATGGCCGGATGCCAATGAGCAGCCGGCAATTTTCGGAATAAGTAGGGACCATTTTAGCCAGCCTATTTAATAAGAGTTATTTATGGCCCAGTACATCTACACAATGAATCGCGTTGGTAAAATCGTACCGCCAAAGCGCGTTATTCTCCGCGACATCTCCCTCTCATTTTTCCCCGGTGCAAAAATTGGTGTGCTAGGTCTGAATGGCTCGGGTAAATCAACGCTACTTCGTATCATGGCGGGTATCGATACCGATATTGAAGGTGAGGCGCGCGCACAACCAGGCACCAAAGTAGGCTATCTGCCGCAGGAGCCACAGCTTGATCCTGAGAAAGATGTCAGGGGCAATGTCGAAGAGGCTCTGAGCCATATCAAGGAGGCGCTGGAAGGGCTAGATGGGGTTTATGCCGCTTACGCTGAGCCCGATGCAGATTTTGATGCACTGGCCACCAAGCAGGCGGAGTATGAGAACATCATCCAGGCGACCGATGGTCACAATCTGGAGCGACAGCTTGAGGTGGCCGCTGATGCCCTGCGTCTACCCCCTTGGGATGCCGATGTCAGCACCCTCTCTGGGGGTGAGCGTCGACGTGTCGCGCTCTGCCGTCTGCTGCTCTCAAAACCCGATATGCTACTGCTTGATGAGCCTACCAACCACCTGGATGCTGAATCTGTCGGCTGGCTGGAGCGCTTCCTGCATGACTACCCTGGCACGGTAGTAGCTGTCACCCATGATCGCTACTTCCTCGATAATGTTGCCGGCTGGATTCTGGAGCTAGATCGTGGCTACGGTATCCCTTGGGAAGGGAACTATAGCTCTTGGCTGGAACAGAAGGGGAACCGACTGGAGAGTGAGGCTAAGCAAGAGCAGGCCCGTCTCAAGAGCATGAAACATGAGCTGGAGTGGGTGCGTTCTAATCCAAAAGGACGTCATGCCAAGAGCAAGGCGCGTCTGCAACGCTATGAAGAGCTCAATTCACAAGAGTTCCAGAAGCGCAATGAGACCAACGAAATCTATATCCCACCCGGTGAGCGTCTCGGGGATCTGGTGATTGAGGCTAGCAACCTGCGTAAATCGTTTGGTGATCGGCTGCTCTATGACAACCTAAGTTTCAACCTACCTAAGGGTGGCATCGTCGGTGTCATCGGCCCCAACGGTGCCGGTAAAACCACCCTCTTCCGCATGATTACGGGTGAAGAACAGCCCGATGCAGGCGAGTTGCGTATCGGTGAGAGTGTTCAGGTCGCCTGCGTTGACCAGAGCCGTGATGCACTCAATAACGACAACACCGTTTGGCAGGAGATATCTGAAGGCTCTGAGGTGATCACTGTTGGGCGTTTTGAGATGAGTTCTCGAGCCTATGTTGGGCGCTTCAACTTTCGAGGCAGTGATCAGCAGAAACGCATTGGCGATCTCTCTGGCGGTGAACGTAACCGCCTGCACCTAGCCAAACTTCTCAAGAGTGGCTGCAATCTGTTGCTACTTGATGAGCCAACCAATGACCTTGATGTGGAGACACTTCGGGCACTTGAAGAGGCGATTCTCACCTTCCCTGGTTGTGTCGTTGTGATCTCACATGACCGCTGGTTTCTGGATCGAATCGCCACCCACATTCTAGCCTTTGAAGGCGATAGCCAGATCACTTGGTTTGAGGGCAACTACGCCGATTATGAGGCGGATCGCAAACATCGCCTTGGGGCCGATGCTGATCAACCACACCGTATCAAATACAAAAAAATTGATGGGTAACCTGCCCAAACTGTAGTTACTAAACAGACCACAATGGGTTTTGGCCACAAGGCCCATTGTGCTGAGGCGTGCCTAGCGTCGTTATTGATGGCTGCATTTACGCCTCAGCCCATAGACTTTATAGAGACCGATCAAACAGCGATTATTATGCCGATGACCTTCATCAAACCCACACCAACATCAAAGAAAGCTCTAAATCCCAATGGATGAGACCCTCACTGGATTCATCATATTTTTTGGTTCAGCGCTTGTTTTTACGGCGCTCTTTTGCTTTTTATCCGCTAAAAAGATGGCCCGTAAAATTAAAACAGAGGCACACTACCAAAACCTATTAACGATCTCAGAGGTGTTAATCTGGAGCATTGATAGCGTCGGCACCATTACCCAAATCAACGCGGCTTCTTGGTCCATTCTCGGCTTATCCGCGGATGAGATTGTTGGCAAACCTCTCATCTCACTTGTTCCTATTGAGGAGCAAGATCGATTCAACGACGCCCTCACACGCTTGCTGGATGGTGACTCCTGGAACAACTTCACCATCCCATTTATTTCGGTCGATGGTAAGCAGGTCAACCTCAATATCAATTCCATCCCACACCAAGATAAAAAAGGGGTGGTTATTGGTGCCACAGGCACTGCCAACAATATCACTGAGCAGGTTCACTCAATGGAGGTACTTCGCCTAAAAGAGCACCGCTATCGGCAGATGTTTGAGCAGAATCAGGCCATCAAGTTAATCATTGATTGCAGCAATGGAAACATCATTGAAGCCAACAGTGCCGCCCTCAGTTACTACGGCTATGAAGAAGAGCAGTTGATCGGCATGAACATCAATACACTTTTCAAAATGCCCGATGGTGCACAAGAGACACCATTAAAGCGTTTGGTCGTTGAGCAGCACCCCTTCCAGCTGCTGAAGCAACAGCTGGCATCCGGCGAAATTCGGGATGCTGAAATCCAGGCTGGCCCCATCAACATCAAAGATCAACAACTGCTCTACCTAGTGATCCAAGATGTGACTGAGAAGCTCAGCGCAGAACGCGCACTTCACGATAACGAGGAGAAGCTTAGAGGCATTGTTGAGGCCGCAAGTGAAGGGATCATCATGATCGGCCCGGCGGGTAAGATTCAATTCTACAATCCAGCCGCTCAATCCATCTTCGGTTACCCCTCTGAGTTCATACTGGGTGAACCCTTTGTCGATCTACTCGATGCAAAATTTCTCCACCAGAATGACATATCACCACAGAGCGATATCAACAGCTGGCTACCCAGCATGGCAGGGGGCATCTGTGAACTCATCGGTCGACGCATGAACGGTGAACACTTCCCACTTCGACTCTCTCTCAGTACCGTTGAAATCAATAAGTGTGGTCACTACGTCGCGCTGATTCAGGATCGATCTGAATCGCAGAAAAATGCCGACCGTCTGACCTATCTAGCACAACATGATGTACTCACCGGCCTGCTTAATCGCCGGGAATTTGAACAGCGACTCGATCTACGGTTGGTCACCCCGATATCCGATGATGAGACGTTAGCACTCTGTTATATCGACATCGATAAGTTTGGTCTAATCAACAACACTTGTGGCCAAGCCGCAGGCAACGATCTGCTACTGCAAATCTCCACGCTGATCCAAACGGAGCTTCATGAGGCTGAATTTATCGGTCGTCTAGGGGGCGATGAGTTCGCACTTCTACTCGGTAACTGCTCATATGAACTGGCCGAACAGCGCTGTAAAAAACTACTGCAGACCATTAAAAACTTCCAGTTCACCTGGGAGGGGCAATCCTTCGACATCACCATCTGCATCGGTATGACAGCCTTCAACCCCACCAATGAGAGCATCTCCAGCCTGCTAAGTACCACCCATATCGCCTGCAATAAGGCCAAAGAGAAGGGGCACAACCAGCTCCACATCTACCATACAGGCGACATTGATCTGATCAAACAGTATGGCAATATGCGGCTCATTTCAAAGATCAATCAGGCACTCAATGAAGGGCGTTTCAAGCTCTTTGCCCAGCCCATCATGGCCCTGCAAAACACACCTTCACATCGACATCACCACTACGAAATTTTGGTAGAGATGCGGGATGAGAAAGGGCGTCCGGTCAGCCCCAACAAATTCATCAAAACAGCCGAGCAATTCATTCTAATGCCAGCGATTGATCGGTGGGTAGTCAACCACCTATTTGTCCATCAGGCTGACAATCTTCGTCGCTGGGCAGAACAAAATCACGATGAGAAAGGCTTCCTGTTTGCCATCAATCTCTCTGGCACTTCACTCGCCGATGAGGCGCTGCCAAACTTCCTTATAAAGCAGTTCACGCAGCACAAAATCCCCTACTCCAGCATCTGTTTTGAGATCACGGAGACGGCAGCCGTCACCAACATGAAACAGGCTATGAAGTTGATTAAACAGCTTCGGAAACTGGGCTGTCGCTTCGCTCTGGATGATTTTGGCACCGGACTCTCTTCATACACCTACCTTAAAGATATGCCCATCGATTACTTAAAAATTGACGGCAGTTTTGTCAAAAACATCACCGCCGACAGCGTTGATCAGGCGATGGTCAACTCCATCAATCAAGTGGGCCATGCCCTCGGTCTACGCACTATTGCAGAGTGGGCAGAAGATCAAGCGGCCATTGATCAACTTACAAAGCTGGGTGTCGATTTCGCTCAAGGTTATGGCGTTGGCAAACCCCAGCCTGTCGAAGAGATCGCATACCTCTAATTTTTTAATGGCGTTCCACTACCAACATAGGTGGCAACGGACAATCTAACGCGGCGGCAAAGGCCCGAATCAACTCCGTCTCTTTGGCAGTCACTTGGCCATCTGCCGTTATCACGGTGACACAAGCTTTAAGCAGCTGTGGTTTAGCTAACGGTTTCAGTTGGGCCAGGCGGTCGATGGCGCTATTGAGTTTAGATAGATTGAGATCAGCCTTGGGCAGCAGTGAGAGATCTTCTCGCTGCATAATCTCCTTAGCGGCATTGAATGCCTCTTCTGCCGATGCGCTCTGCTCAGCATAGGCGAGCAGTGATAAAAGCAGTTCACTCTCCGCTTTCAGTCGATGCAAAGAACCATATTTAGCCCGAGGTGCAGGGCGTTTATTAAAATCAGCGTCCAGATGGTGTAGCAAAATACGCTGTAGCGCCCACTCAAAGAGGCTGATGCGACTATCTGCTTTAATCAATGCAGCAAGATTCTGCTTAAAGAGCAGATATTGACGCATTGAAAGCTGGCGCAACGAGGCAATCGCCAGGTCAATCAATGGCAGTCGCGCACTAATCTCCAGTGAGTCTATCAACGGCAAAAGCTTTAACGTCAGTTGATAGCCCCCCTCATCACCATGCTGATGTAGATGGGCCAGCTGCTGCTTTTTGGTTCCATTGACAGGGCTAATCAGCAGCAGATAGATCACCACTCTGGCACTGTATGGTTCACGCACCGCCGTCTGAATAGCCGCAGGCACGCCATCAATCAGCCGCCTAGCATAATCAATATGGGCACTATCCAGCTGTCCAACGGTTCCTAACGCCTGCATCGCTTCAGCAGCCACTGTGACTACAGCAACATTGCTAGCCGCTCTTTTATTAGTTGAAGTTTCTGCTTCAGCGGCCTGCTTTGTCTCACTAACACGTTTGTCAAACTTACCATCCCAATGGGGCTGAATAGTGCGAATTCGCTTCTCAAGAGGGGGATGAGTAGAAAACATAGCGCCAAAAAAAGAGTCTACTGCTGTACCAAAAAAGAGATGGCTGGTTTCACTCACGGCTGAACTCTCTATATAGGCATGTGCCTTATAACCACCAATCCGCTTTAAGGCCCCCGCAATACCCTCTGGGTTACGCGTAAACTGTACCGCAGAGGCGTCAGCGAGGTACTCACGTTGACGACTCACTGAGGCCTTAATCAGGTTACCATAGAGAGTTCCCACATAACCAATCACCACCAATCCGCCACCTAGAACCAACTGCACAACCGCGCTATTGCCACTATTTCTACTACTACGATGGTGTCGTGAGTAGCCCATAGAACGCAGGATGTAGTAGCCAATAATGCCGATAATCAGAATGCCATGCAGCACCCCCATCAAGCGAATATTGAGGCGCATATCACCATTCAAGATGTGGCTAAACTCATGCGCCATCACTCCTTGCAACTGATCACGGCTCAACTCTTCGATACAGCCCCGAGTAACCCCAATCACGGCATCACTCGGACTCAAGCCCGCAGCAAAAGCGTTGATACCGACTTCATCTTGCAGAATGTAGACAGGCGGCACCGGCGTCCCCGCCGCAATCGCCATCTCTTCAACCACATTCAACAGTTTGCGTTGCAGTGGATCTTGGCTATTCTGGCTGACCAGTTTGCCACCCAATGACTCAGCCACTACCCTGCCACCACTATTGAGTTGAGCCATTTTATAGAGGCTGCCAACCAACACCACAACCGTCACTCCCGCCCCCACCAAGCCAAAAGTTCGCCACTCAAAGACCGATTTGATGCGCTCAACAGAGAGCAGATCATGTGTGCCCATGCCCATCCAAGTGACCACCCCTGTTATCAGCACGTTGGTCAGGAGAATGAGTGAGATGATGGCAAAGATGAAGTAGAACACCAGCAGCGTGGTACTCTTTCGAGCCTTATCCTGGGCGGTAAAAAAATCCATTAAAATGCAATTTTAGGCACAGCCTGTATCGCCTGACTATCTTCAAACTCCAGTAGTTCAGCATCAGCCACATGGCCAAAAGGGCCAGCCAACATGTTTTGTGGGAAGGACTGTTTGTAGGTGTTGTAGGTCATCACCTGGTCATTGAAGGCTTGGCGTGCAAAGGCCACCTTATTTTCCGTACTGGTCAGCTCTTCACTGAGTTGCTGCATGTTCTGGCTCGCCTTTAGATCAGGATAGGCCTCCATCACGATATTAAGTTTGCCCATCGCACCAGCAAGCCCCCCCTCAGCACTGGCCAAACGACGCATTGCATCAGCATTACCCGGATTAGCCGCCGCCTGAGCCAAGCCATCGGCCGCAGAGTTCCTTGCGGCAATAACCGCCTCTAGCGTCTCACGTTCATGTTTGAGATAACCCTTCGCCGTCTCGACCAGATTGGGAATCAGGTCATAACGGCGCTTCAGTTGAATCTCAATCTGTGAAAAACCATTTTCATAGCGGTTTTTAAGTGCCACCAGCTGATTGAAAATGGCCACCACATAGATCACCAGAACAGCAATAATCACCAATACAACTATTGTCGATATCTCCATGGAACGCTCCTAATTTTCTCTCTAAATTCAAGTATTGCCTGATCACTCATCAGCCGTTGACGCTTTCTATATCTCTCCAATAACCTCTGCCCATTCACCCAATGAGTAGATGAGATGACATTGTAATTTAGTCATTGAACATCTAAGAGGCCACCATCATTCGAGACATTAGTGTACCCCATCCTCTCCAGTGTTCTTTTAGCCATACCCGCCCTAACCCCAGCCGCACAATAGAGGTGGATCTCAGCACGCTTATCAGTGGTTATATTGGCAATCTTCTGGCCGATTATGGTGTGAGGTATATTGAGCGCATCCGCCTTATGGCCTCGCTGATACTCACCCACGGTACGCACATCAATCCAGATACTTTCTCCCGCTTGCACACCTGTCACAAGCAGGCAAAATGTGAACACCACCATCGCGATCTGTTTCATTTTACTCTCCATTTGAATCATTGAATTTATAGAACACCATTATAGGCGGTGTAGGATAAGGTGGACTAGGAGCAATATCTAAATGCTGCAACAAAAATAACCAACTTCTCACATGGCTCTCAGCAGACAGTACCAACAAATTACCGGCATCTGATATGTGTTCAGTCCCGTGTGATCATCTTCCCGTAAGGAGCTATGCTTGGTGGCTCTTCCGCAGCATTTCCTTAAATAAAAAAAGGGCGATTTATATCGCCCCTTTATATTTACAACTAACAAATGAAGTTGCTTAACATAGCTTTAGATAGATCACTTTAGGGCACCTCTATTAATTCTGAGTGAGACAGACTGAGGCCCATAATTTTCAAGCGCAAGGCGTTAAGTGCTTGCAATAGAATAACTATTACAAGCACTTAACAACGCTGCCATTGGGGATTATAGGTTCAAGCGGCTCATCCATGAATTAATAGAGGCGGCCTTTAGTCAAAATGCTTGACCCAAAGACTCTTGACACCACCTGAAACTGTAGGTTGTTGGAATGTTAATATGCCATTACCCGATTCATCGATAGAGATATTGGGTGTCTCAGCATAATCGAACGTCCCAGTATTGTCTTGTGCGATGGTTTCACCTGTCCAACCAATGCCTGCAACATAGCGGTTAATAAGAATATTGTTATAGTTACCGTCCACGAAGTCTTCCATCGACCAGGTGGCAATACCATTGCCGCGTGCATCCATGGCAATTTGAACTGGATCGCCATAGGATGCATCCACATCGTTGCTTTCGATTAATTCAGCACTGCTCCACCCCGTACCAGCGGTGTAATAGTTGCTATAGATACTCTCTTTCTCATTATGACTCTGTTGCCACACTGCCAATGCATTACCTGACGGATCAATGGCAACATTTAGATCCCTTGGAATGGGAACGTCACTATTTTCAATAATCTCTACCACCCCCCAGCCAGTACCTGCAATATAGGGTCTGGCAGTGACGTTACGGATGAATGTCGCCGTTTGCTGGCTCCAGATCACAACGGCATTACCCGAGCGGTTCATCGTAATCATCGGTTGATCTGCAGCACCATCATCATCAGTTTCAATCAACGCGGCACCTTCCCAGCTTGTGCTTCCGCTATTAAATCGATTCGCCCAGATATTGGTCCTAATACTGTCATGCTGACTCCAAACCACTAAGGCGTTACCACTCGCATCCATTGCAATTTGTGGATACTCAGCATGGCCTAGTTCCTCGGTATCAATTACGGTTGCCACCGCCCAGCTTCCTCCTGCAGAATAGCGATTAGCCATAATGTTATAACGTGTGCCATCATGCTGATTCCAAACCACTAGGGCATTCCCTGCGTTATCCATGCTGATTTGATGATTAAGGGCGGTGCCCGCATTATCAGTTTCAATCAGCTCGGGGTTGCTCCAGCTAGCACTGCTGTAATGACTGACCCATATGTTATGGCGCGTACCATCGTGGTGATTCCATACGATAATAGCCTCACCATCATCATTCATCGCAACCTGAGACGTTGAGGCATGCCCTGTGTCATCAGTTTCAACGAGTAGTGGAGCCCCCCAACCAGTGCCCTTAACATAGTGACTGGCATAAACACTTGAGCGAGAGTTCAATACCTGTATCCACGTGACAATGGCGTTACCATCGGCATCAAAAGCCAGTGACTCTGGCCCTCCCCCCATATTTTCAGCACTATTGTCTAGCAGTGCGGCATCACCCCATACGCCATCGCGAGTGGTAAACGTCATGCTGTCTGCGACCAGTGCATTGCCCGATAGGTCGGTTATGTTGCCACTGATGTTGACAGTATGCTCACTTATTCGAGCCAGTTCATTAGTGGGGGTAAAGGTGACAATATTATTGATTTCATCAAAGGCCACTGTGCCTGCGACATCACTGTCATCCGTCAGGGTCACACTACCGCTATCGATAGAGGTGTTCAGAATGTCCTCATTAAATGTAGCGGTGATAACCACATTTCGCGCAACGCCTGTCGCGCCGTCTGCCGGACTGAGCGTGACGGCAGGTGATTTGGTGTCACCTGCATCAGTAACTACTGGATCTCCGCCGCTACCGCCACCTCCTCCACAGGCACTAACAGAAAGTCCGAGAACAGCAGCACTGCTTAACAGCGCAAGACGTCGTAAGTTTGATGTATGCATAATTCACCTGCTTTTAGTTTTAATTGCTTGGCGAGCGTTGGCACAGCTGCGGCGGCTGTGACTGGCTGCCAAAATTTGTTTTCGATTCAGGCAGGGGCTACCGCGTGAGTCTATTGAACGGTAACAAGCCGCCGTCGCAAAACCGTCGCAGATTTGTGGCGGAATATTTTCAGAAATAGATAGAAATCTTCATTTTGAGACGGTTTTGCGACACCCGGCTGATAGTATTGCTGGCACTTGGTCTTACACGCTTAAGAACAAGAATTTAGCGTCAGCGCACTATCAACAGCAGGACTACATAAGATGAAAAAAATACTACTATTGAAAATTTTGATGCTACTGCTCTTGGCCGGTGCATCACTTAACAGCCATGCGACAGTGGTGGTTTCTTTCGACACTAGAGGTAACACCGCCATTGGAGGTCCTCTTGGGTGGGCAGATAGTTTTTCTGGTAGCTTTGAGCTTGATGACACCGTTAGTCCGATTGGGACTCTAAATGACTTTAATGGCGCCCTCGATAACTTCTCAATCACGATTGATGGTCAGACGTTTGGTGGTACCGATGGTCGGCACAGACAACTCACCAATGGAGATGGCACGGGCGGCTTTTTATCGGGTAGGTTAAATAACGCACTTGGCTCGACCTTTGGTTCATATAATGGGTATGACTTTGTTGGCATGACGTATGATTTTAGAGGTGCTGCAGCAGATTTTTTCCCAGATTCTAACCCTGCCAATATGGCCAATAATATCTCTCGAGATGCACTTGGTAATGATTTTGCCTACGCGTTGATGTACCTCAATTTCAATGATAGCTTTGGTAACAGTTATAACACCATGCGCATTGGTTTTGACACGCTTCTGTTTTCTGACGGAGGAGCTGTCACTGCCCCTACTCCTGTCCCAGCTCCTGCTACACTAGTCTTACTGTTGGCCGGCTTGCCCCTCCTTCTTAAGCGTCGATTAAATAAGCGTCTATCTTAAGGAGCCCCTGATCAACCGAGCGATAAGTCGTCAGGTATAAGGTAGTTTTAAATTTGAGATGAAACAGGCCACCCAACCGTTCGATTGGGTGGCCTGTTTGTATAGTATGAATTTTTATCGCGGCCGCGTATGGCGTTATAGTTATGCAAGATCGCTTAATGCAATACGCCGAGTCTCTTCCATCGGTTCCACACCTAGCTCAGCTTGAAAAATACGCTGACACTGCTCAAAG
Source organism: Candidatus Polarisedimenticolaceae bacterium (assembly GCA_021647945.1). Lineage (GTDB taxonomy): Bacteria > Pseudomonadota > Gammaproteobacteria > Chromatiales > Chromatiaceae > JAKITT01. Next base: position 6,433 of record JAKITT010000018.1, on the reverse strand, counting down.
GTAGCACGGGCTAAATCACTTTGTTTATTTGCTTGGTAAAGCTGCATCAATTTTTGATACATCACTTCAGAGAGCGGTTCTACACTCAACACAGTGTGACATAGCTCGATAGCGGCTTTATTATCCAAGTGTTCTAACTGTGTGAGTGCTAAACGTAAATAGGTGCCTCGCAGTTGTTCTCGTCGTGATAACAACTCAAAACTATCATTTCTAATCTTAGAAAAATATTCACCCTTATATAAACTTAATGCTTGTTCGATAGCGGGCTGTCTGTTTTCTAATGCAAGCATTTCAAAGGCATGCACATCAATCCAGCATAAATCTCGATTGATACGTAAAACATCACCCTCACGTATGATAGTGGATTCATCTCCTAACAACGTGCGTAAGCGATGTAGGTTATTACGAAGTAAAGAGGAGCGCTTTTCATCGCTCTGCTCTGGGTAGAGTTGTTCACTCAATTCAATCGCATTGGCCTCGCCAGAATGGAGTGCCAATTGAAACAGCAGCTGTATCGGGCGTTTACTCTGTTTGCCTTCACTCATCACTTCAGTGCCATCGAATTCAACCCTTGGAACACCCATGGTATAGAGGCGTACAGGCCAAGGCCATGACAGCTGTTTTGGCCCAGGTGGCGTAAGCCATTGCGCAAGCGTGCGCACGTAACGTATGACAAAGTCCGTTTCTATTCCCCACTCTAGTGCCTTATGACACGCCCATGAAATAAGCTCACCTGATAACCAGCCTGGATAGGCATGCAAATCATGCTGCTTAGCGAGTTTAAACATATTAATCAGCTGTAAATTAGACTCTGTCACATCCCCCGCATCCATTGCAAAGCGAGCTTTTAGCAGGTGCGCCCGTATTTGGCTTGCCGGTATTTGTAATTCATTCGCATCATTGGCAGCCACATCCAGTAACCGGTACGCCTCTTCAGTTCTTCCTTGTGCATAGATTGTTTCAACATGCGTCAGTCTGATGATTAATCCATAAGAAGGTATCTTTAATTCATCAGACAGCATTTTGATGGCGTGACTGCAGGCGGCCTCTGATTCAATATGTCGCCCCTGAACCATTCGCAACCCAGCCTCAGCCCAATAACGACCTATCGTGTTAATCAATGGAAAAGGCGGAATCTGTTCAAACTTATGATGATGAAATATGACCTGCTCTTCATCAGCAGCAATAAATGCTGCCCCTATCGTCGCATGATGAAATATGCCGTCAAATAAAAATATGCCGAATTGATTAGCGAGTTTTTCCCCTTGTTGATACAGATCAAAACAGACTCTCGGATCACCAACAAAACTTTCACCCATCATTTTATTGCATAGAATATGCATCTGTAGCATCGGAGGAAAGGCATTTAAATCTGTCAATGAATTTAGTTGAGCAAGGTATTTTTTAGCTTGATGGGTATGACCTAAAATCAAGCTCGCAAACATCCCGCTGTTGGCAAGCACTGCTATTAATGCTTGGTCCTCACATTTATTAATCGTCTCTTCAATCTGAGAAAGCCAATAGGTGGTGTCATCTGGGGACTTTCCGTACAAGAAATAGCCCATGCTGAGGCAGGCAATAATTTGCACCTCCATATGAAGAGGCAAAGCAGATGGGACAATTTTACAACTTTGGTATTTATGCAGCCACTCAGATATCCGCTGAGTCTCCATCCAGGTACCATTCATCATCTGCATGGCAAATATCCAGCTTTTCAATGCCCCCAGCAAATCATCTTGCTCGATAAAACGATCAAATACCTCCGACATTTCATCTAAGCACATGGCTGGGTTGGTAAAGCTTTTAAGTGTTGCCTGCCAATATAACAACCCGTTGTTAGCCGCTTTCACATCATGAGGCAAAGCGGCCAACCATTTATGCAGGGTAGCCGTTCTACCCTGGTTAAAGAGTGCTTCCACGTGCTGTACCGTAAGTTCAGCCAGTGAGTCCCACTCGTGTAATTCAATATAGAGATCTGCGGCGGCTTCATGCTCACCTTGTAAGGCAAGTATACGGGCACTATCAGCCATCAAAGCATGGTGCTGTTCCGTACTAAGTGTTTTAGTCACCTCATTTTGCAGGTAGGCCTGGAGCAAAGGGTGCAGCGTATAAAAGCCTTGGCCTTGACGTTGAATAAAGTGATTTTTATCTAGCAGTGTTTGTAATATCTTTGCTGATGATGCGATGCCAGAGACGCTGGCCGCCGATGAGCTATTGAAGTGATAAAGATAGGTGCAGTGGGTGAGGAGTTGCTTGCTCTTTTGGTCAAGCTGGTGAAAAAATTCGTGTGCGAAGTAATCAAACAGTGGCTCATTAACAAGTTGCATTTCCATATCGTTATCGAACTGCTCAATATCAACATTTTGACAAAGCACCAGTCCTGAAATCCACCCCCCCATTTTTTTATGAAGTTGAAGCAGGCGCTGCCGATCACTCCCCATCGCGATCCCCTGCGGTGCTGCAAGCCACTCAGTCTCATTGAAGTGAACAGAGTCCGCATTAATCTCTAGCAACAGCCCTTTGGCGCGCAGACCGACAAGGCTAGAGGGTGGGTTGCTGCGACTTAGGATGAGCAGCGTCGCCTGTCCGGCAATGGCCTCAGCCATCACACCCAACAATTTCTCAAGCTCACTGCTCTCACCCAGCAACTGAAAGTTATCCAGCACAATAATCCCGCCTTCACCTAAACGTGAGGCAAGCTCCTCAAAGAAACGGCGGGCATAGATAGAGAGACCCTGCAAATACTCAGGGGTGAGTGCGGGAAGCGTGGTTTTTCGTCTAGGAGAGAGTTTTTTGCCAGCGAGGCCCATGTAGTGAAAAAAGGTAGCAAGGACAGCATCTCCCTCATCAACCTGATACCAAATAGACTTGGCTTTATGTTGCGCTAGGTAGCTGGAAGCTAAGGTCGTTTTACCCGAACCACCCGGGGCAGAGAGCCATACAAGCGAAGCACTATCACATGCCTCATCAAGTGCTGAAAACAATCGCTTACGTTCAAGGATATTATTATTGAGGGGCTGAGTAATCTTCGGGGGGTAGATAGTCTTTTCGCCAGCCATACTCTTCCTTCAAGGTTAGCACCTACATAATCTCATACCTTATGCGGGTGTGATTTCAGCCGCATGGATGTGAGAAAAGAGATTGCTCCGGTCACTTCTGATATACCTACTTAGGCTATCAAATTGTCTCCATCCCTACTAGGAACATTACGCACAGGCTGGGTGTGATCGAAGATAAAGGGCTCTATGCTAGATCTGTGTGGGTAAGCTGTTTTAGCCAAAACCATTCAAACACTACATCTTGTGTTTTACCGGGACTACCGAATAAAGTTTCCATCACCTGTTGACCCATCTGAGCCTATAAGAATGAATGTGCTGCTGGATAATGTTGTCAGCGATATTACAGGGATGACTATCATCCACGCCATTCTGAGAGGTGAGCATAATCCTGAAAGGCTTGCGGCGTATCGGGATGGGCGCTGTATGCGGAGTGAGCGAGAGATTGCTCAACCCCTGCAACAGAAAACAAGGGATTGCTATCTGATATTTCAATGGCTTAGAGTTTTATGGCTATGAACGAAACTCAGGTTAATATTCAAAAACACCACCTGAGTGTGCTTATTAACGAAATTTACACCATTTTGATACGAGTCAACTGGTTTGGCGATTGCTAACTGGATGAAAAACTCCACATCATTGCCGCACCTGAGTTATGTTCATAGGCATATAGAGTTTTGTTACTTGGAAGGTAGAAAGCTCAGTATGTCTATGTAAAGAGTCTGTAGGAGCGGCGCCTCACCGCGATTGGGCTTGGCAGCGGAATGCATCGCGGCGAGGCGCGCTCCTACAGTGAATCATCTGAATGACTGAGCTTTGCACCTAATCACCTAAGTTAATGGCATTGGGAGCAGACTGGAGCGCTAATCACCTAAAGTTTTTGCTATTTTATCCGCAATAGTTAGTTAGATATATACTTCATGAAACTGACAAAAAATTCATATGAAGAAAAACCCAGAACAGCCTCCAGATGCAAAAAAGCATGACCTAGCTCGTGCTACGCGTGCACTGAATGCACTCAGTGCTTGCAATGAGGCTATACGTGTTGCAGATGATGAGACAGCACTGTTGACTGAGACGTGTCGTGTCGTGGTGGAGATCGCGGGCTACCCCTTTGCTTGGGTGGGTCTCCCTATTGACGATGCTCAATGCTCCATAAAAATTATGGCTCAGGCCGGTTCTGGCAAAGAGTATCTCAATAATATCCTCGTAACCTGGAGCGATGATGAGTTAGGAAGAGGGCCTGCCGGTACCGCAATTCGCACGAAACAACCCTGTGTTGTCCATAACACCTCTGAAGACCCAACGTTTTCAGCTTGGCGTAAAGCTGCGACACAACACAGTTTTAACTCAGTACTCGGATTACCGTTAATATATGGAGAAAAGTGCCTTGGGGTGCTTGTTATATATGCCAATGAGCCTGATTCTTTTGACCATGAGGAGCACGAATTCTTACTCCACTTGGCATCAAACCTAGCCTTTGGCCTCCAAACAATAAAGATAGCTCATCAACATGATACTGCGCTGCTTTCTCTCCAAGAGACTCAGGAAGATCTAAACCGTTTTACCACACTTGATGTACGTACTGGCCTACCCAACCTCGCCTCATTCCAGCAACTCCTTAGTCACGTGATAGATAAATCCAAAGGATCACGGCCTTTTGCAGTTTACTTACTAAGGTTAGAAGGCTTATCCCGTGTACACGAAATCATCGGACATGAACCTGCGGATCAAATTCTGCTTACCGTTATTAAACGTTTTCTTGAGGTGCTACCTAGTGGGGCAACTCTCGCCCGTATCACTGGAAATAAGTTTGCGATACTGATGAAAGATTATGCATCAAACAGTAATCTGGTCGGGGTGTTCGATAGCTTGCAGAAAAGCTTAGTCAATTCCATATACAGTAAAGGAAATGAGTTCCACCTTAAGATGAGCTGTGGCGTTGCATGTTATCCAACAGATAGTCAAAACATAGACTCTCTAATGAGAATGGCAGAGGTGGCCCTGCAACATGCCAGGAAAAACAGAGATAAAAAATATCAGTGTTTTGATACGGCAATGGGAACTGAAGTCACCAAGAATCTAGCACTTGAAAACAGCATGCGTGTTGCATTACAACGTGGTGAATTCATCCTCCACTACCAACCAAAAGTCGATTTTACAACTGGGCGCATCACAGGTGCTGAAGCACTAGTTCGTTGGTTGAAGCCTGGCAATGAAATGGTTTCACCCGCCGATTTTATCCCCATCGCTGAATCGACAGGTTTGATTATCCCATTGGGCCACTGGATTCTTAATGAAGCATGTATCCAGGCTCAAAGCTGGCACAATGCCGGCTACCCACTTCAGATAGCCGTCAATCTATCTGCGTTACAGTTCGGTCATCCTAAACTGTTACGGTGGGTCGCATCTGCTCTTAAACAATCTAACCTTCCTGCCCATGCACTGGAACTTGAGATAACTGAGAGTATGGTGATTGGTGATGTCTCTGATGTCATCTCTAAACTTCAAACACTACGTGACATCGGCATTAAGTTATCCATTGATGATTTTGGTACCGGTTACTCCTCCCTCTCCTATCTCAAGCGCTTCCCTGTAGACACACTAAAAATAGACCAATCTTTTATTAAAGACATGGATAGCAATCCCAGTGACGCAAGCATTGTCAGTACCATTATCAATTTAGCTCATGAATTTAGTCTTACCGTCGTCGCTGAAGGGGTGGAAACAGCCGCACATGTAGAACTCCTACGCGACAAAGGGTGTGACACCCTGCAAGGTTATTTTTTTAGCCGCCCGTTAGCGGCTGAAGCATTTGCTGAACTATTGCATTCAGGCAAAACACTAAATGAATTAATGGAGTCACATGTGGACACGCCCCAATAATCAACCAGTGAGCAGATAGGTGGCCGTGTGGCATTAAACAGCATATGTGTGGAGACAGAGGGCAAAACCGAACCGCCGTCCACGCCTTTGCGGCCGTGTAACTGCTTTATAATTCGAATCCTTACGCTCTTCGTCACTTCTATTTTCCACTTGAATAACAAATTTCTATAGAAGCGAAGGGAGCTCTTAAACTATTTGCAGCGGTTAATTTAGCACACACCAAAAATCTATTCGAGCTGTGAACGGGTGGTAATCCAAGATCTGATATCAAACTACCTGGAAATGTGAAACTTATTTAGAGCTCCCCTAAAACGGGTTCTAAATAGGGTTCCCATAACATCCCTATATCATCTTCAACAGACAACTCTTGAGTAACATAAACCTAAGTTGTTGATAAAACAGCATTTGAAATAGTCTCATTTTCTGCACTTGGCACCAGATCAAATCCCAAAGAAGCCGCTCTCTTCTTCAGGTTTTTGGTGACACGCTCA
>JAKITT010000125.1 GCA_021647945.1 Candidatus Polarisedimenticolaceae bacterium | reverse complement strand
GCGTGTCACCAAAAACCTGAAGAAGAGAGCGGCTTCTTTGGGATTTGATCTGGTGCCAAGTGCAGAAAATGAGACTATTTCAAATGCTGTTTTATCAACAACTTAGGTTTATGTTACTCAAGAGGTATGAAGGTTGTTATCTGTACGGCGCCACGCGGCGAGGGCGCCGCTCCTACGGGTATACTGAGCTTTGTACCTCTTGAATAACTTAAACGTAAGTATTTGATTTTGTTACTCACTGATTTGTGGCCGCGTAGCGGACTGGGTCGCTAATCACCTAACGCTATAATTAGATTACCATCATTCAGAACTGGCACATTTTTCGCTAACAATTAGGATAAGCATGAAAGACGCAATAGTTGCGTCGATTTATTGACGCAAAGGAGTAGGATTATGAGCGCACCCATTCAAGGCGACAAGCCTCTGACACTCAACAACGGTAACAGCCAAGGCACGCACTCCAGCAGCAAGGGCGGCAACGCCACCGCGGGTGCCAACCAGACGACACCTGTTGAGCCACCCCATGCATCGACAGAGGTTGATATTGAACGGGCTAGCCAGGTCTATAGCAGCTCAACGCGTCAGGCCAACGCTTCAAGCGAATCCACAATCACTACAGCAGCGGAGGCCTCCAGCGTTCTGGAGCAGTTAAAAGAGCGCTTAGCAGACAACCCTGCCCAAGCGATGCAGGCACAGAGTGGCACCTCCGCAGAACAGGTCGCAGCACTGCTACACGCCGCTTAATTCAGACCGAATAACAGCAAAGATCTGAGAACCCCATCGCTTCGGCGCATGGGGTTATTTTTTGAGTGCTTGTCAGCAACACTGAGCATCGCTTATGCTGATTTATTCTGCATTCAACGGTGATGTTTTGTGATTGCAACAATCAGGGGCTCCCGGATTCCGCTACGCTTCATCCAGGCTACGTTGAGTCATGACATAACAGATCACTGTGCTCACCACTCTGATAAAGATCCCCGCCACAAGCGGACGAGGTATTCCATTGGTAGGTTCGCCTTGACCTCCATGGATGGAACAAATGCAGTGGAATTGTTGGGAACAATGCCTGTAAGGCGGACGTATGCGGCTGAAGCCGCACCTACAAAAACTTTTTGCTGCACCAACAGTAGGCGCTTTAGGCGAGCAGCGGGAAATTAGACCCATAGCGATTAAAATGAACTTACTCAGTGCCAACAGCCTGCGCTATTCTTACGCGCAGCAGTGCGTCGTGAATAACGTCTCAATCAGCCTCAAACGTGGCGAGATTGTCGGCCTACTCGGCCAGAATGGCGCGGGAAAATCGACTTGCCTTAGAATGATCAGCGGCAATCTATGCCCAACTGAAGGAGAGATTTTTGTAGCAGGCCACAATCTGCTCAAAGAGCCTCAGCTGGCCAAACAGAAGATCGGTTATCTGCCGGATGAACCGCCCCTCTACGGCGATCTCTGGGTGGATGAGTACCTCACCTACTGCGCACAGCTACATCAGATCCCCCGCAATGCCGTCACCGCCGCGGTGACGCGCGTCAAGAGACAGTGTGAACTCAACAGCTGCGGACGAAAACTGATCGGCCAACTCTCAAAGGGTTACCGACAGCGCCTTGGCATTGCTCAGGCACTGATTCATCAACCTGACCTGATTGTGTTGGACGAACCCACCATCGGCCTCGATCCAATACAGATCCACGAGCTGCGCGACCTGATTCGAGAATTGGGCAGCCAGCACGGTATCATCCTCTCAAGCCACATTCTGCCCGAAGTGGAGAGTCTCTGTCAGCGGGTTGAAATTTTGCATCACGGGGAGATTCTGCATAGTGAAGCGCTGCAACAACCAGACAGCAAAATGCTCGACATCCAGCTGGCTGAACCGCCTACATTGGAGCGTCTGCAACAGCTCTCCTGCATCGAGACTATCGAGCCGCTTGAAGAGCGCCACTTTCTACTACAACCTGCACAGGGGGTGACACCCCAGGAGATCGCCAGCCAACTCGTCGGCTGGGGTGTGCAAACGCTGAGCCCCCAGCAGAAAAGTTTGGAGCAGATATTTATCCAGTTGACGAGTGGCGAGGTCAAAGAGTGATCATCACCATCGCCCGACATGAGCTGAGACGACTGCTCATCTCACCCATAAGCTGGTTCATTCTCGCCACACTCCAGCTATTGCTGAGCTGGCAGTTTCTGGTCACGCTTGATCAATTTAACGGCCTCACCTCAGGACAACAGCAGCTGGGCATCACCTCCCTGCTTAGCCTGCGTCTATTTGGCGTAGCGTCGATCGTGTCACTCTTCACTATCCCACTCCTCACTACGCGCCTGCTGAGTGAGGAGTATCACAACGGCAGCTTCACACTGCTGCGCTCCGCGCCGATATCGGCCAACGCCATCATCGGCGGCAAGTACCTCGCCCTATTGGTCTATTTAGTGGTGCTCAGCCTGATCCCGGCACTATTGATCACCAGCATCGGTATTGGCACCGGACTCGATTGGGGGCTACTCTCAACTGCGCTACTCGGCATGCTGCTACTCAACGCCAGTTTTGCTGCGATTGGGCTGCTCTTCTCTACTCTTTGCCAACAACCAAGCATGGCGACCATCAGTAGCTATGGACTGCTCCTGCTGCTTTCACTTACTGGCTATGCTGGGGGCGCTCTCGGCTGGCCGGCACTACTCGAATGGTTCACCTGGTCTGACCATCTCATGCAGTTCCAGCTGGGCCAGATCCGCTCCATTGATCTAATCTACTTCCTACTAATGATCGGCCTGCCACTGCTATTGGCGAGCCATCATCTGGCAGCGGCAGGCAACTGGCAGCGATCCCTGCAAAGCCGATTCAACCACCTCCTGTTTCCTCTGCTACTGGTACTGTCCGCAGCGTTGATCATTGGCTTGAGTAGCCAATATCGTGTGCAGTGGGACAATACCGCCACCGCTGGAAACAGCTTGAGTCCACAGAGTATTCAGCTGCTGACACAGCTTAAATCACCACTAACGATCACCTCCTTCGCCCCAGAGAACCAAGCGTTACGAAAACAGATCAGTAGCGTGATTGGTCGTTACCAACAGCACCGTACCGATATCAAACTACAGTTTATCAACCCGGAGACCGAACCCAGTAAGGCGCGTGAGCAGGGCATCACATTGGCGGGTGAGCTGCGGCTTGAATATGAGGGACGCCTCGAGCAGTTGCAACAGCTCAATGAGCGCACACTAAGCAATGCCATTCTGCGTCTGCTAGGGCGACCAGAGGCGTGGATTTTATCGTTGGATGGTCACGGTGAACGCACCCTGAAGGGCAAGGCCAACTTCGATCTGAGTGAGTTTAACCGGGCGCTGCAAGCCAATGGCCATAAGAGCCACAATCTGAACCTGACCACCACCGGTTTCATCCCCGACAATACCGGCGTGCTGATCATTGCAGGCCCTCGGACCACACTAACCACGGAAGAGCTGAAGCAGATTGATGACTACCTGACCCGTGGTGGCAACCTGCTGCTGCTGGTCGATAGTGGCAGCGAAACCGCTCTAGAGCCCATCCTCAACCGCCTACAGATGGGCCTGTTACCGGGCATCATTGTCGATACCAATGGTCGCCGACTTGGCTTGGAGAACCCCGCGATTGCGGTGATCACCCATTACCCAGAACATGCCGCGCTTGATGGTTTCAGGCTGCTCACCCTCTTCCCACAAGCGAAGGCACTAGAGCCTCTGGCATCCAATATCTGGCAGCATCAGGCGCTACTCATCACTCAGCATGAGAGCTGGAATGAGACCGGCCAACTACAAGGTGAGATCAGCCATGATGCCAAGGCCGATGAGCAGCTTGGCCCGCTGACACTAGGCCTCGCACTCAGCCGTGAACGCCAGACAGCGCAGGGGCCACTGCAACAGCGCATCATCATCATCGGCGGTGGTGACTTCCTCTCCAACGCCTTTCTGGCCAATGCGGGCAACCAAGAGCTGGGGTTACGCCTAATCCGCTGGCTCTCCGCAGATGACCGGCAACTGGTGATCCCCACGCTAAAACGTGCCGATAGCGAACTGCACCTGTCACAAACGGCCAAAGGGGTGATCAGTTTTGGTACATTGATCATCCTGCCGCTCCTGTTATTGGGCCTCGCCCTCTTCATCCCCTGGCGCAGACGGCGGTGTTGATCAATAAACAGCGTTTACTGCTGCTCCTGCTTCCACTGCTGGTCGCCATCACTTGGTTTCAACCGGGGTTGGACAAGCCGCAGATTCACCCCCTCACCCAGCTGCCAGCCGACAGGATCAACACCATCCAGATCCGCAAGAAGAGTGGCACATTGATCAAGTTGCAGCGAGAGAGTGGCGGCTGGATGATGCAGTCGCCCACACCGGGCGCGGCCAACAGCCAACGGATCAACGAGCTGCTTGGTATCAGCCAGACTGAGAGCCACCTCAGCTTCCCTGCCGAGGATGAAAAGCTGGCTGAATATGGTCTAAGCCCACCCCGTATTGTGCTGCAACTCAATGAACTACAGCTGCTATTCGGTGATAACGATCCGGTCTACCAGCGCCGGTATGTCAAAGTGGCTGGGCAGATACATCTGATTGATGACGGTTTCCAACACCATCTGTTGGCAAAACCATCCGCCTTTAGCGCTACAGGAGAGTAGCGATGCCCGAGCTACCAGAGGTTGAGACGAGCTGCCGTGGCATCGCCCCCCATCTCGTGGGGCAGATCATCAGCGGTGTCACCATCCGCCAGCCAAAACTGCGCTGGCCGATTCCAAGCGATCTGCCTGAACTGCTCAGCGGACAAAAAATCACCTCCATCACCCGTCGGGCAAAATATCTATTTATCACCACCGATATCGGCACATTGATTCTGCACCTCGGCATGTCCGGCAGCCTACGGGTGCTTGATGCAGAGACCCCTGCCGAAAAACATGACCATTTTGATCTGCTGATAGGCAACGGCAAACGCCTCCGACTACGTGATCCGCGCCGTTTCGGTGCCGTCCTCTGGGGTGGCCCTCACCCTGAACGCCATCCACTGATCGCCCACCTCGGCCCTGAACCGCTGGACGAAGCCTTCTCAGGTGAGTTGCTCTATCAAGTGGGTCATACGCGGCGTCTGCCGATTAAAAACCTGATCATGGATGCCAAAGTGGTAGTCGGCGTGGGCAACATCTACGCCAGTGAGAGCCTCTTTCTGGCGGGCATCCACCCCAACCGCGCCTGCCACCGCCTCTCAAAAGCACGCTATCTACAGCTCACCAACACCATCAAACAGGTCCTCACCAAGGCGATTGAACTGGGCGGCACCACCCTCAAAGATTTCCAACAGAGTGACGGCAAGCCCGGTTATTTTGCCCAGCAACTCAATGTCTACGGTCGCACCGGCGAAGCCTGCCCAATCTGTGACAACCCCATCAGCCAATGCAAAATCGGCCAGCGCTCCAGCTTTTTCTGTGGCCACTGCCAACGCTGACAGATAGACCACAGAGTGCAGCGTGGCTACAAAGTTCAGTATGTCTATGCAAAGAGTCCGTAGGAGCGGTGCCTCGCCGCGATTGGGCTCGGCAGCGGGATTCATCGCGCCGCGGCGCCGCTCCTACAATTAATCATCTGAGTTTCACCGGCGTCAACCCGCGCCAAACTTGACACACCAGTAGCTGCCACCTAGCATGCCGGGTCTTTGTACTATTTGGCTATACCCCATGAATTTAGAAGAGATCCGTACGCTTACTGCGGACGATATGAGCGCAGTGAACAGCCTGATCCTGAAACGGCTGCACTCTGATGTGGTGCTGATCAACCAAGTCGGCGCTTATATCATCAACAGTGGCGGCAAACGTCTGCGTCCGATGATCGTTCTTTTGGCCGCACACTGCTGTGGATACAAGGGTGACCGCCACATCGATCTAGCCGCCATCATCGAGTTCATTCACACCGCCACGCTACTGCATGACGATGTGGTGGATGGCTCCGATATGCGCCGTGACCGCGAGACCGCCAACGCTGTCTGGGGCAACGAAGCAAGCGTGCTGGTGGGTGATTTCCTCTACTCTCGCTCATTCGAGATGATGGTTGAAGTGGGTCAGATGAGCGTCATGGATATCCTCTCCAGTGCCACCAACCGCATCGCGGAGGGTGAGGTTTTACAGCTGCTCAATTGCAATGATCCCGACACCACCGAACAGGCCTACATGGAGGTGATTATTCGCAAAACCGCCACCCTATTTGAAGCCGGTTCACGTCTCGGCGCTGTTCTAGGCGAGGCCTCAAAAGAGCATGAAGAGGCGATGGCCAGCTACGGTATGCATCTCGGTATCGCCTTCCAGCTGGTTGACGATGCGCTCGACTACAACTCCAGTAATGAAAATATCGGCAAAAATATCGGTGATGATCTGGCCGAAGGCAAACCGACACTGCCACTGATCCAAGCGATCAAAAAATCCGATGAGGCAACCGCTAAAATACTGCGCCACATCATCGAAACCGGCGGTCTGGATAAGATCGATCTGGTGATGGAGGCGATAGAGAAGTCCGGCGCCATAACCTACACCATTGAGATGGCACAGCAGGAGGCGGAGAAGGCGAAAGAGGCACTCAAGGTCTTCCCTGAGTCACCCTACCGTGAAGCGCTGGCTGCACTGGCAGATTTCTCTGTTGTCCGTACCAAATAGCAGTTCATCCGCCCCCCCTGACCCGCACTGCTAGATTCATCACAGCGAGAGTGGCTATAGATAACTATTCAGCACCCTTGAAAAGATCTCTGTAGGGCGGGCTTTATCCCGCCTGTGGTGTCAAAATAAAACCATGCGGCTCAATTTACCTCTGCTGGCGGGATAAATCCCGCCCTACAGCTTGAAACAACAGGTGAACTGAATAGCTACGAAAAAAGAATCTAAGTCCCCGCTCGATTGTTATATCAAAAAGCGCTACGCTCTCTCTATCAACTAGGGAGGTCATCTCATGCTGGCAACCGTATCAGCCACTACTCTCAATGTACGATCACTTCCAAACATCACAGGCAAGGTTTTAGGTGTACTGACTGAAGGCACGGTTATTGATCTCCGAGGTGCCAATAACCGTTGGGCCGAAATTTCCTTCAACAACACCATTGGCTTTGTCGCCACAAGCTATCTTGAAACAGACAACCCAACACAGCAGTTCAGCGGGATAGTCACGACATCTATCCTCAATGTTAGGGATAGACCTGCCATCTCTGGCGCTCGGTTGGGCACCCTGCACCGGGGGAGTCTGCTCAATATACGATCACAACAAAACCGCTGGTTAGAGATCGAGTTTAATGACGGTTTCGGCTTTGTCTCACAGCGCTACGTGCAGCTATTTAGCCCTACGAATCACTACAGGGCCATCGTCACTGCCCCTCTGTTAAACATCCGCTCAGCAGCCAATCTGACCGCCCCCATCATAGGCCAAGTAGCCGAAGGCACATCACTCAATATCGATTCAACATTGGGTGATTGGGCACGCTTAACGTTCAATGGCAATCAAGGTTTTGCCCATACGGCATACCTAAAAAAACAGGCTGACACGGAAGAGGCGCAACCTCCGACCGATATTGATAGTAACGCCTCACCCATCCCCCAAGTCACACCCCCTCATACAGAGCCACTTCGACCCATCGTGCAGCTGCCTATTTCAGGCGATTCAAGGCAACGAAAAGTGGCCACCACTTGGAATAATTTTGGTGGACTGCTTGAGCAGTTATGTGAAAAAAATGGTATCGAACCCGCCTGTGCTGTGGCGGTGCTCTGCGTTGAGAGTTCCGGCAAAGGGTTTGAGCAGAACAATCAAAACCGCATGATCATTCGTTTTGAAAACCATAAATTTTGGAAATACTGGGGACGTTACAATACAGCAGCATTTCGTGACCATTTTGGATACAACGCCAACAAGGTGTGGACGGGGCACAAATGGCGCGCATCAACCACCGATTCATGGCAACCTTTCCATGGCAATCAAGCCAAAGAGTGGCAGGTTTTTGAATTTGCAAAAAGTCTGAATGCCGAGGGTGCCATGCGTGCCATTAGCATGGGAGCACCACAAATTATGGGCTTCCATTTTGAGCGGATTGGCTATCAATCAGTTGATGAGATGTTTGAAAGTTTTTCCAAAAGCATTGCCGGTCAGATCAATGGGCTGTTCGATTTCTTTTCAGAATCGATGCTAAACAATCTGCGTACGCAGAACTTCGTAGCCTTTGCAAAGAGCTACAACGGCTCAGGGCAGAAAGAGAAATATGGCCGCTGGATCAAACAACATTACGACGTTTTTAGACAACTTTATCGTTAAGGAAAATGTAACTACTCAGCGAAAAAAGTGCTTGACAGTGTTTTTCGTTATTTTTCCCGATGGTGCAGGCATTCGTTTGGTCTCCCCAATTCGGCGTGCTGCATCACTCTAGCGACTTATGGCTGCGCCCAAT
>JAKITT010000124.1 GCA_021647945.1 Candidatus Polarisedimenticolaceae bacterium | reverse complement strand
TGGGCGCAGCCATAAGTCGCTAGAGTGATGCAGCACGCCGAATTGGGGAGACCAAACGAATGCCTGCACCATCGGGAAAAATAACGAAAAACACTGTCAAGCACTTTTTTCGCTGAGTAGTTACGAAGGTCGTTGATATTGCGGCCTTCTTAGATAGGTAACATCGTTCAATAAACAGGTCATAAAAATGCTGAAATCGCAGATGAAAAAGATACGTATTGGTGACCTGTTGGTCCAGCAGGGGAAAATCACCAATCTTCAGCTTGAAGAGGCGTTGGTTGACCAGAAGAAGAGTGGGCGAAAGCTGGGCCGAGCACTCATCGACCTCGGTTATATTGATGAGAGTGAGCTTAACCACTTTTTGAGCCGCCAGCTCAACATCCCCTTTATCGACCTAACCAAACACAAACTATCAACCGAGGTGGTGCAGAAACTGCCTGAAATGAGTGCGCGTCGATTTCGCGTCATTGTACTGGATGAGACACCCTCAGCTTTTATTGTTGGCATGGTCGACCCAACGGATATGTTTGCCCATGATGAGCTGGCCCGCATCCTCAAACGGACGATCAAACCTGCCCTGGTGTGTGAACAGCATCTATTACGCTCAATCGATATGCTCTATCGGCGTACCGATGAGATTATGGATCTCGCGGGTGAGTTGGGTGATGAGCTGGCCGAGGGCGATATTGATCTTGCCCGGTTGGTCTCATCAGATGAGGTGACCGATGCCCCCGTGGTAAAACTGCTCCAGAAACTGTTTGAAGACGCAGTACAGGTGGGTGCCTCTGATATCCATATCGAACCCGATGAGAAGGTGTTGCGTATTCGGCAGCGGGTGGATGGCGTACTGCACGAGCATGTGATGAATGAGAAGCAGATCGCCCCGGCACTGATTCTGCGTCTCAAACTGATCAGTGGTCTCAATATTTCAGAGAAGCGCCTACCACAAGATGGTCGTTTCCATATTCGAGTGAAAAATCAGAAGATTGATGTACGTCTCTCCACCATGCCGATTCAGCATGGCGAGTCGGCGGTAATGCGGCTGCTAAACCAGTCGTCTGGCATTATCGAACTCGACAACATGGGGCTTGACGCGCGCTTTCTCAAACAGTTACGTCGTTTAGTACACCATCCACACGGCATGGTGTTGGTGACTGGCCCAACGGGTAGCGGTAAAACGACCTCCCTCTACGGCGTACTCAATGAACTCAATAAGCCCGATACCAAGATCATCACCGTTGAAGACCCTGTCGAGTATCGTCTTCCTCGTATCAATCAGGTGCAGGTAAATAGTGGCATTGGCCTCACCTTCTCCTCTGTGCTGCGGGCAACACTTCGTCAAGATCCCGATATTATTCTAGTAGGTGAGATGCGTGATCAGGAGACCGCAGAGATTGGTCTGCGTGCTGCGATGACGGGGCATTTGGTGCTCTCAACACTGCATACCAATGATGCTATCAGTACGGCTAATCGCCTGTTTGACTTGGGGGCTGAAGGGTATCTTCTGGCCGCATCTCTGCTCGGTATTGTGGCACAGCGCCTGGTGCGTAAGGTGTGTGATGGCTGCGCTGAACCCTATGAGCCAGATGCACATGAGCAGGCTTGGCTAAAAACGATGCTAGGTGAGGAGGAGTATGAGGGCTTTAAAATGATGAAGGGGGCAGGTTGTCAATACTGTAACCAATCAGGTTATCGAGGGCGTTTTGGCATCTATGAGATCCTCGAAATTGATAAGGAGTTAGCCGATGCACTCAGCCGGGGTGATCTTGAAATGTTTGCTAACAAGGCTCAAAAAAGCCCAGGCTATCGTCCGTTACTACGAGCCGCACTGGATAGTGTCGCGACAGGAATGACCACGTTGGATGAGGTGTTCCGAATTGCGGGTGAGATTAAAGATAGTGATACGGCCACTGAAGAGCTGTTGGAGCATGAATTGGAGCTGCAGCTGAAACAGAGTGAGGGGTAGGTGATGCCGACATTTTTATATGATGGCAAGGATAAACGAGGGCAGCGGGTAACCGGAGAGGTGGATGGTAGTGATATGAATGCTGCTGCCAGCGCGTTGCATCAACGTGGCATTATGCCCATCACAATTAAGCCGACCGCTAAAAAAAAGGGTGATCAGCAAGATGATATCCTGCAAGGGCTTTTCCAGCAAAAGCCCAACCTGACCGATCTACAGCTTTTTGCCCGCCAGATGTTCTCGCTGAGCAAGGCGGGTGTACCGATCATTCAAGCACTTAATGGCTTGACCCAATCGACCAGAAATAAACGCTTGGCCAATGTGTTGAAAGAGGTGACTACCAGCCTTGAGTCGGGGCGTGATCTCTCCTCATCAATGGCGAGGCACAAAGACGTTTTCTCTCCCGTCTTTATCAATATGGTTCACCTTGGTGAGCAGACTGGGCGATTAACGGAGTCGTTTCACAGTATCGCTAAATATATGGAGCAGGAGAGAACAACGCGTGAGCGTTTCAAGAGCGCCACGCGCTACCCGATGTTCGTCATGTTCACCATCATCGGTGCAATTGCGGCGATGAATGTTTTAGTGGTTCCCACCTTTAGTCGCATGTTTGAGAAGGCAAAGGCGGAGTTGCCGCTGCCAACAAAAATATTGATGGGTAGCTCTGAGTTTACACTCAACTATTGGCCCCATATGTTGGTCTTGGCGGTGGTGCTCTTTATTGCGTTCCGTACCTACGTGAAAACGGAAAAGGGGCGGATAGTGTGGGGGCGGTTAATCATGCGTACCCCTATATTTGGTGGCATCATCACCCGCATCACCTTGGGCCGCTTTGCCAGTGCATTTGCCATGACCATACGCGCAGGCGTGCCTATTACCCAGGCCCTGACTATTGTCGCCAATGCGCTGGATAACGGCTATGTTGAAGAGCGTATACAGATGATGAAAAACAGCGTTGAGCGTGGTGAAGGGCTGACCAAAACCGCTGTCGCCAGTCAGCTCTTTACACCGTTGGTGATACAGATGCTGGCGGTCGGTGAAGAGACGGGTGAGATCGACAATATGATGGATGAGGTGGCTGACTTCTATGAGCGTGAAGTGGACTACGATCTGAAGACCCTCAGTGACGCCATTGAACCCATACTCATCATTGTGGTGGGTATTATGGTGCTGATTCTGGCGTTGGGCATCTTTCTGCCGATGTGGGACCTCAGTACCGGTGTGATCCGATAGTGGTTATTAGTTGTTAATAAGTGAAACCAAATCCTAAAGAAAATTGGTCGTTTGACGATACCTCAGACAAGCCCAAAGCAAATATTATAAATATATTTCTCTACAGGCTTAGCTAGCGATAGAGTTGTTAGTGAATTGTGGCAAAAGGGGCTTTCTGGCTCTTGCCAACCCTAAGGCAGACAGAATTAATAAAGGTATTGAGGAACAAAAAATGAGACAGAGAGAGACAGGTTTTACCATTATTGAACTCATCGTAGTGATTATTCTTCTTGGCATATTGGCCGCCACGGCGCTGCCACGGTTTTTTGATGTGACCGATGATGCGGGTGTAGCGGCCATTGAGGGTCTTAGAGGCAATGTAGAGATGGCCACCAAATTGGCGCGGGCTGCGGGTTTTGCACAAAGTATTACCAATGCCAGCGACATTCCAATGGAGGGGGCTAATATCACCGCCTGTAATGGCTATCCTACTGCTGATGCTGCAGGTATCGTTGAAGCCGCTCAAATTGCAGGTAATCTAGACACAATAGATGTGGCGGCTGATGCGACGGGATCAGGTGTGATTGAATGGCGAATAGCGGATGCAACAACTCCAGCATCATGTTATGTACGATATGTCGCTGCTAATGGTACAGGCACGCCAGCACTCTGTACTGAGATGGGCAATGCACCAACTATCTCGTCGGTCACTACGGGTTGTTAATCAAATCAAGTGATAGCGTACATTTAAGATTGTATTTAGAAAATTTATGAAAGGTGTGAATAGAGCTAAAACACAGTCTTTAATATTGAGAGAAAAGGGCGTGGTGTCTCAACCACGCCCTTTTTTTTCGTCTCATGAACAGGGTTTTACACTCATTGAACTGATCATTGTGATTCTGCTAATCGGTATCCTGTCGGGGGTGGGTGGCGTTCGCTTTTTCAGTGATATCGGTTACAGGCAGCGCGGGGCAGCAGATGATGTCGCCAGTGCGCTGCGTTATGCGCAGAAGTTGGCGATCTCGTCGGGTTGTGCGGTTCAGGTGAGCATCGATGGTGTGGCGAACACCTATAGGCTGAATCAACTCAGTGTTGACTGTACAACCGGCAACTTTACAAGAGAGGTGTTTCATCCAGGTACATCGGCGACAGAATATAGCAATACGATTGATGCCGAGGTGGGTTTGACCAGTAGCGTATCTCCCATCACTTTTGATGCCCGAGGTGTTGTGACTGAGGGTGCAGATGTCACCGTCACGGTGGGCAGTCGGAATGTTGAGGTGATTGCAGCGACAGGGTTGGTTCAATGAGTCTTTGGCGGCAACAGAGTGGCGTCACGCTGATTGAGCTGATTGTCGCCATTATCATTATCGCTATCGGCTTTGTGGCGGTGAGTCAGCTTTTTGGTCAGGCGGCTATGAGCAGTGCTGATCCAATGATTAAACATCAGGCGGTGGCTATTGCCGAGTCCTACATAGAGGAGATGTTGCTCCTGCCGTTTGATGAGGATGAGGCGAGTGGCGAAGCAGAGGGAGTCCTTGGGCCAGATACGGGTGAAACCAGTCGGGCACTGTTTGATGATGTGAATGATTACCATGGCTGGGTAGATACAGGTATTACTAACCTCAATGGCACGGCGGTTTCTGGTCTAAATAATTTCAATGTTGCTGTGACGGTTGTCACCGACAACAGCTATGACAACACCATTCCACTGGCAGAAAGTGTGCTGATAACCGTTACCGTCACCTCTGATGTTGATCCCAATCTCAGAATGCCGTTGAGTGGTTATCGGCTGAAATTCCCTGACCCTGCACCATGAGACAGCATAATTACCAAAATTCTGCTGCCAAGGCAGATGGATTTACTCTGGTTGAACTGGTCCTAACCATTGTCATTCTCTCCATTGTTGCCAGCTTTGCATCCAATATTGTTGGTCGACAGTTGGAGGTCTACCAAGATGCCGCGTCTCGGGCGATGTTGGTTGATCAGGCAGAGACGGCCCTGCGGCGTATGCAGCGGGATATTCGCGCGGCGCTGCCCAATAGTGTTCGGGTTGATGGTGCAGGTACGGTTACGGTAATTGAGATGGTCACTGTACTCGGTGGTCTTCCATACCGTGAAGGTGCCCCAGCGGGTGGAGAGAATGCAGCATTTCAGTTGGATTTTTCCACGGCTGATAGCTCATTCAGTAGCTTTGGCCGGTTTGATTCGGTGAATACAGCTAATGCTCGGTTGGTGATCAATAACCAGAGTACGGTGACGGCGCTTGGTGTGCCGGAAGCAGGGGTGAATATCTATGCAACGGCTGCTGCGCCCGGCCCTTATCCTCCTGCTAATAGTCATGTGGCTACCCCATTGACCACCACGATTACACTGGCTCCGGGGGGGGGGCGACGCTACAAGAAGATCTGTTAACCCTTGATGTGGCACATCAGTTTGCACTGCGCTCATCTGAACAGCGACTCTATATTGTCGATAGTCCAGTCTCATTTCACTGTGATGAGACTACTGGCACGCTCTCATACATATGGGGCTATGACTGGAGTGCCAATCAGCCGATTGCATTGGCCAACTTCACAAATGGCAATGTGGCGGCATTGGCGATCAATTTGTCTGATTGTACGATTCAGAGTGTGGAGGGGGTATTTGAGCGTTCAGGGGTCATTTCAATGGCACTTACGGTGACAGACCCTGATAACGGTGAATCGGTCAATCTACTGCATCAGATTCATGTGGATAATGTGCCATGAGTAAGCTAACTCGCGTTCGTAGAGAGGCGGGTGTGGCCCTTGTTGGGGCGATATTTGTGGTGGTTATTTTGGGCATGCTGGGTGGCTTCTTAGTCTCCATTACCGGTGTGGCAAATACCACTAGCCTACAGGCGCTACAGGGGGCGAAAGCGCACAAGGCATCTCTGGCAGGTTTGCAGTGGGCGGTTTATAAAGCGATGAGTGATCCTCTCAATAATTGTGGCTTAATCGCCTCAAGCCCACAGAGCACAACACTTAATTTTACTGCGGGTGCTCTAAATGAATTCTCGGCAGATGTCACCTGTAGCTGGACTCAGCATGAAGAGAATGGCTGCACTTTTGAGCTTTTTACGGTGACCTCTGTGGGGGAGTATGGCAATTATGGTGAGCGTTACTTCTTCTCTCGCCAGATGAAAGCGGTTATCTCAAACATGAGTGACAGGTGTGGATAGTCTGTTAGCAGAGAGGGGGTGTTGCCCGCTTTAAATTTTTATCTATTGCGCAATCGTTAAACTATCACCGTCATCTGGCCGATAACTGAAGTCAGGGATTATAAAATGACGGTGGTTGTGGCTGAAGCATTTAGATAAGTTGACTGTTTACGTATGAATAAAGCTGAAACAAAAATTGTGCAGGCAGGGCCTCTTGCGCCTCTCTCTTCTCTATTGCCTGCTGTTTTCTTGCTGTTGTTACTCTTTTCTGGCACCAGCCAAGCGGCGATCTGTATTGGAGCAAACTGCACCTATACAACCATTCAGCTAGCGATTGATGCCGCTACTACAGGCCAGACCATTACCGTCTCTGATGGCACCTACAATGAGAATATCAATTTTTCTGGTAAAGAGATCACCGTTCAGTCTGAAAATGGTGCGGCAACCACCTTTATAAAGGGTACAACGTGGTACACCAATGCTGCCGTCGTTAAGTTTATAACGGGTGAAACTGCTGCTACCGTATTAGATGGTTTTACCCTCGATAATACGACCTCTGCCTCGGAGACTCGAGGCATCACCATTGTCAACGCCACTCCCACCATAAAAAACTGCATCATCGACAGTAATGAGGCGCTCTATAATAGCCCTGGATTTGGTGGCGGTATGCATCTCTCTGGTACGGGTGGTGCAACGATTACTGCCACGACCATCAGTAATAACACGACCGGCACCAGCGGTGAACAAGGTGGCGGTATCTATCATGCTGGTTCAGGTCTGCTCAGTATTACGGGTGGTAGTGTCGAATCAAATTATGCCTACAAGGGCGGCGCGGGCATTGTAGGGACATCAGGCTCGATTTCATTGAGTGGCACCGCTGTTAAACTTAATACCAGTGGTACTGGCGGCACTACTGGCGCTGGTGGTATCTACTACACCGGTTCCGGTACGTTAACCATCACCGACAGTATCATTGAGTCGAACTCATCCCCAAAATATGGTGGTGGTGGAATTTACATTTCATCCGGCACCGCCAACATCACCGGCACAACGATCAAGTCCAATACCAGCTCAGGTGATTGGGGTGGTGCGGGTATTTTGATGGATGGCACCGCTGTACTAAATCTGTCAAAAAGTCATATCCTGGGTAACCGCTCATCTGGCCCAAATAACAACTCCGATGGTGGTGGTATTAGAATAGGCGTGGGAACATCCGCCACTATTACTAATACAGTGTTAGCTGGTAATGTGGTTGAAGGTGCTTGGCAGGCAGATGGTGGCGGCATTTTTAATGCAGGCACACTCAATCTCTATTTCAGTACCATCGCTGACAACTACTCCTACAATCAGGGTGGTGGACTCTATGCCGGTGGTACTGAGAACATCTACAACAGCATTATCTGGGGTAACTCATATGCCCACGGTACCGGCAGTGCTGAAATATATGGTACGACTGAAAACCTCTATCTGACAGAAGTTACCAGTGATCCACTTTTTGTTAGCCGCAGTGCTGCCGCAGCGAGTACACCAACGATTAATGGTAGCTACGACCTGCAAGCAGGATCTAATGCGATCGATACGGGTGACGCTACCAATGCACCGGCAGATGATATTGCGGGTATAACTCGTCCACAGGGTGCAGCCTACGATAAAGGTGCCTATGAAACGGTCGCTGCGGGCACCACTGTCTGTGCCTCGGGTTGTACATTCACAACCATTCAGGCCGCTATTGATGCATCAACCAATGGCGATGTTATTACGGTAAAGGATGGAATCTACCCAGAGAATATCAACTTCAATGCGAAGGTTGTTACGGTTCAATCTGAAAATGGCGCAGGCACTACCAGTATCACAGGTGACACGTCAAACGCTCCAGTTGTCACCTTTGCCAATAGCGCTCTCACATCAAGCACTCTACTCGATGGGTTCACGGTTAATAATAGTGCTTCCGCTAACACTGTTACTCATGGCATATCCATTACAAGCAGTGCTGCTCCTACGTTAAAAAATCTTATTATCAAGGGTAATAAAACTTTTACGCAAGCGAGTCTTTGATCTCATGATACAAAACGGGACATCCCAGTCACCCTTTTGCAATCGATCTTCGACGCCTATATGCCCCGGACGTCCTGGTCACTGGCTCTACGCTTCAATATCGCTTTGCTC
>JAKITT010000123.1 GCA_021647945.1 Candidatus Polarisedimenticolaceae bacterium | reverse complement strand
AGCGTGTCACCAAAAACCTGAAGAAGAGAGCGGCTTCTTTGGGATTTGATCTGGTGCCAAGTGCAGAAAATGAGACTATTTCAAATGCTGTTTTATCAACAACTTAGGTTTATGTTACTCAAGAGTTTGCCGTCTAAGCCGAATAGATCTAGTATTAGGCTTATTATGTGAGCCGATTACCCCCTTCAAATGGCTCATTGGAGCCAGTAACCGTGAATGCAAATCAACCCACCTGGCTATGGAATCACCCCCAATGGCCACACTTTGAGTGGGCTGATGAGGTTATTCTGCCACTGTTGCAGGCGGTTCGCCTGAAGCAAGGAATGTTGCTGGGTAAAGCGGGCGCTGTGAGTGGTGAGACAGATCCTAAAGTGGCGCTGGATACGTTCTTACAAAATATCATCACCTCTTCAGCGATTGAGGGTGAGCAGCTGAATGTGGAGTCTGTGCGCTCTTCTTTGGCTAAACGCTTAGGGTTGGCTTCAGGTCAAACTTATCCAACCTCTAGCCGCTCTGAGGGCTTGGCAGAGATGATGATGGATGCGGTTGGTAACCTTGATAACCCTCTCTCTTCTGATCGGCTGTTTCAGTGGCATCGGTGGCTATTTCCTGAGGATGCTTTTTCGGTATTGAGTATTAAGGTGGGTGAGTTGCGCGGGTATGACCCCATGCAGGTGGTGTCTGGGCGTATAGATCGACCCCAGGTTCATTTTGAAGCTCCACCACGCGATGTGCTGGAAGATGAGGTGGACAGCTTTATCGACTGGTTCAATCAAAGCCGTGATGATGCGCGGCTTGATCCTCTGTTACGGGCGGGCATCTGTCATTTGTGGCTGATCACCTTGCATCCGTTTGATGATGGCAATGGCCGTATTACCCGTGCTTTGACCGATATGGCATTGGCACAGGCAGATAGTGAAAGTATTCGCTTGTATACCCTATCAGCGGCCATTTTGACGCAGCGTAAGGGTTACTATCAGGTTTTAGAACAGAGCCAGCGCGGTGGGGTTGATATCACTCTTTGGTTGGTCTGGTTCCTTAATATATTAGATGTGACCTTGCAGGCCTCATTGGACAAGATCGAGTCTACTCTGGCAAAAACACGTTTTTGGCAATGCCACCATGATGCGGGTTTATTACCCGAGCAGATAAAGGTGCTTAACCGTCTACTTGAGGGGGGTGAGAATGGCTTTGATGGCGGGATAAGTGCTTCCCAGTATAAAGCAGTTGCTAAGGTGAGTAAGGCAACAGCGACACGTCACCTTTCTGAGTTGTTGGCAAAGGGGTGTATTGAGAAGTTGCCAGGCGGTGGGCGGAGTACCCGCTACCAGATCAGCTATCCTGCTTGATCTTTTTTCTGGAATTGGCCGACGACTATATTCTTCTCTTCATCCAATGCCTGTAGGTGTAGTGGTCAACTCCTACCGCTGAGGGATAAATATGTTCACCTTAAAAGCGAAGGTTTAAATCTTACGCATGGGAAATTAACAAATAGGTGTCAATTATAGCGGGGTAAGCTCCAACAGACGGTGGGCGTAATCGTTATGCCCACCGTCCATCTATTTGCTTTGGTGATTAGGTACAAAGCTCAGCATGTCTATGTAAAGAGTCTGTAGGAGCGGCGCCCTCGCCGCGATTGGGCTTGGCAGCGGGATTCATCGCGGCGAGGCGCCGCTCCTACAGTGAATCATCTAAATGACTGAGCTTTTGTACCTAATCACCTTTGCTTTTAGCCCTTCAGTACACCTTCAATTCTATCCAGTGCTTTGGTTAGGTTCTCCATGCTGGTGGCGATGGAGAGACGGGCATGGCCATCCAGGCCAAAGGCGCTGCCGGGTACGATGGCTACACCGGCATTCTCAATGAGAAATTCGGCCAGTTCACTGTCACTGTTGATACCGTCAATGGCTTCGATGGCTTTGCTGACATCAGGGAAGAGGTAGAAGGTGCCATCTGATGGCAGGCAGCTGATGTCCGGCATCGCATTGAGGCGTTCAAGCACATAGTCGTGACGCTGCTTGAAGTGAACCATCATCTCGGCAATACAGGTTTGAGGGCCGTTCAGCGCGGCTTCTGTAGCGTATTGTGAGATAGAGGTTGGATTTGAGGTGCTCTGTGATTGGATCTTCTTCATCGCTTTGATGATATCCGCAGGGCCACCGGCATAACCGATGCGCCAGCCGGTCATTGAATAAGCTTTGGATACGCCATTCAGTACCAAGGTACGGTCGTAGAGTTCTGGGCAGGCGTTGAGGATGTTGACGAATGGCTCATCAGACCAGCGGATGTGCTCGTACATATCGTCGGTGGCGATGATCACTTGTGGGTGCTTTTTCAGCACGTCGCCCAGTGCAGCCAGCTCATCATGTGAGTAGGCCATACCAGTGGGATTGGATGGGCTGTTGATGACGAAGAGGCGGGTCTTATCGGTAATGGCCGCTTCGAGTTGTGCAGGCAGGATCTTGAAACTCTGCTCGGCGTCTGCCTCTACAATAACGGGCTTGCCTTCAGCCAGTAGCACCATATCGGGGTAGGAGACCCAGTATGGCGCGGGGATGATCACTTCGTCACCCGGATTGATCAGCGCTTGAGCCATATTGAAGAAGCTCTGTTTGCCACCGCAAGAGACTAGGATCTGATTGGCTGCGTAGTCGAGCTTGTTGTCTCTCTTGAATTTTTTGATGATCGCCTTCTTTAGTGTGGCGGTGCCATCGACGGGCGTGTATTTGGTATGACCATCGTGGATCGCCTGAATGGCCGCCGCTTTGATGTGATCCGGGGTGTCGAAATCTGGCTCACCGGCACCGAGGCCGATGACATCTTTGCCTGCTGCACGCATCTCAGCGGCGCGGGCGGTGATGGCCAGAGTAGGGGATGGTTTTACCGCCATTACGCGGTGGGAGAGTTTTGTGCTCATCTGCATCAATCCAAAAACTTTAAAAATTTAGAACGGCGTATAATATCGAATTCGCCAGCATTACAGAATCCCTATGAGCAAAGAATTTCAACTGGTCAGTGAGTTTGCCCCGGCAGGTGACCAACCTACCGCTATCGCCCGTATGATTGAGGGTTTGAATGATGGTGAGGCGGGTCAGACGCTGCTGGGTGTGACCGGTTCGGGAAAGACATTCTCCATCGCCAATGTGATTCAGTCGGTTCAACGGCCCACCTTGATCATGGCGCACAATAAAACGTTGGCCGCACAGCTCTATGGCGAGATGAAGGCATTCTTCCCCAATAATGCGGTGGAGTATTTTGTCTCCTACTACGACTACTACCAACCAGAGGCCTATGTTCCTGCTTCTGATACATTTATCGAGAAGGATGCTTCGATAAATGAACACATTGAGCAGATGCGCCTCTCGGCTACCAAAGCGCTGCTGGAACGATCCGACACGATCATTGTGGCGACGGTATCGGCGATCTATGGCCTGGGTGATCCGCGCTCCTATTTGAGTATGGTGCTGCATCTGGATCGGGGGGATCGGGTTGATCAACGCTTCATACTGCGCCGCTTGGCTGAGTTGCAGTACAAACGTAATGATGTCGAGCTGCACCGTGCCACCTATCGGGTGCGGGGTGAGGTGATTGATATCTTCCCTGCGGAGTCCAACGATCAGGCGGTGAGGATTGAGCTGTTTGATGATGAGATTGAGCAGATCTCGCTGTTTGACCCTTTGACCGGTGAGGTGCTGCGCAGGGTGCCGCGCTTCACCATCTATCCTAAGAGTCACTACGTCACACCACGTGAGAAGCTGCTTGAGGCGGTTGAACATATAAAGGTGGAGTTGAAAGAGCGGCTTGAACGGCTGCGTGACCTCAATAAACTGGTTGAGGCGCAACGCCTGGAGCAGCGCTGTCGCTTTGATATTGAGATGATTCTGGAGTTGGGTTACTGCTCCGGCATTGAGAACTACTCCCGCTACCTCTCTGGTCGTGATTCGGGTGACTCCCCGCCGACACTCTTTGACTATCTGCCCGATGAATCACTGCTGGTATTAGATGAGTCACATGTCACCATCCCGCAGATTGGAGCCATGTATAAGGGTGACCGTTCACGCAAAACCACCCTGGTGGAGTATGGTTTTCGACTGCCCTCGGCGCTGGATAACCGGCCGATGCGTTTTGATGAGTTTGAGGTGCGTTCACCGCAGACCATCTACGTCTCCGCCACACCACGAGCCTATGAGATTGAGCACTCTGGCGCGGTGATTGAGCAAGTGGTGCGCCCCACCGGACTGCTTGATCCTGAGTTGGAGGTGCGCCCCGCGACTAATCAAGTTGATGACCTGCTATCGGAAATCACCGTTCGTGCAGAGCTAAAGGAGCGGGTGCTGGTCACCACACTGACCAAACGCATGGCGGAAGATCTGACCGAATATCTGCATGAACATGGCGTCCGTGTCCGCTACCTGCACTCTGACATTGATACCGTTGAGCGGATTGAGATCATCCGTGATCTTCGACTCGGTGAGTATGATGTGTTGGTCGGAATCAACCTGCTGCGTGAAGGGCTCGATATACCCGAGGTGACGCTGGTGGCGATACTCGATGCCGATAAAGAGGGCTTTCTGCGATCAGAGGGGTCACTGATTCAGACTATAGGCCGTGCGGCACGTAATGCTAAAGGTAGAGCCATTCTCTATGCCGACAAGATCACCGGCTCAATGCAGCGGGCGATTGATGAGACAGATCGTCGGCGTGAAAAACAGATCGCCTTCAACAAAAAGCATGGCATCACCCCAACCACCATCAAAAAATCGGTGGCAGATATTCTGGAAGGGGCCTATCCCGGCTCACCGAAGAGTGCCAAACAGTACGCAAAAGTGGCTGAAGAGATGGCTGAATATGCCAGCATGACGCCCAAACAGATGGCCAAACGCATCAAACAGCTTGAGGATACAATGTACCGGCATGCCCGAGACCTTGAGTTTGAAGAGGCGGCCAAGGTACGAGATCAGATCAAAAAACTACAAGAGCATGGTGTCATGGCTTAATTTAAGAACACTCTGTTACCTGCTGTAATCAAAGGGTAATTATTTATCTGATATGCTCTACAATAGCGCTTAATCGCTATGGGGATGATTCCCCGCTGCTCGCCTAAAGGCGAACCTACAAATGGAATACCCCGTCCGCTTGCGGCAGGGATCTTTATTCAACACAGAATCCTGAACCCAGAGAATGTTATGCCAATTCCAGCCAATCATCCGCAACGCTTCCAGCTCACCAATGAGGTGCATGCTCGCCCCTATGCGAACATCTATGTGCCAGCACGAGCCAGTCATCTTGCGATACTGCTGACGCCTGAAGAGAAGGCTGAAGATCGCGAGGCGTTGAATGCGTTGTGTGAGCGCTATCTTATTCCGCCACCCGCAGCGGATGTTGATCATTTCAACGGCGAGTTTGGTTCGTTTCAACTGCGCTGGGAGCAGCATAGTGAGTTCACTACCTACACCTTCTACACCGAAGGTAGCTGTACCGACCCATTTTCTGAGACAGCGCTGCGTAGCGTTCCTGATGCCTGGCTGGAGAGCTTGCCGGGTCAGCTCATCGTAGCGGCACATGCCGGCATGATGTGCTGTAAATATAAAGGTAAATCGGCAGATGAGCGCCAGCCGGTTGATCTGGATGTGATCAGCCCCATGTTTGAGGGCAATACGCTGATTGGCTCAGGTGTGGCAGGAGGGGATGCCAGCGCCTTTACTGATTTCCGTATTCATGCCGACGGCTTCAGCCGTATTCTGGTTATTGACCACAACTTCCATAGCAGTCGTCAGGCGGGGCGTTTGTTGCATCGTCTGTTTGAGATTGAGGTCTACCGAATGATGGCACTGCTCGCCTTTCCTGTTGCTCGTAAGATGCTGCCTGAGTTGAATAAACGGGATAAACGTCTGGTTGATATCACAAGCTTGATGTCAAAAAATGAAAGTGATAATCCCGCCCGATGCCCAGCAGCGCTACTGGATGAGTTGACCGAGTTGGCGACTGAGGTTGAGAATAGCCTCTCATCAAGTCACTTCCGCTTAGGAGCTGCTCAGGCCTATATCGAGTTGGTCAATAAACGTATCGAAGATCTGCGCGAAGTGCGTACCCCAGGGCTACAGACCTTTCGTGAATTTATGGATCGCCGTTTAGCCCCTGCGATGAACACCTGTCACTCGGTTAACCTTCGGCAAAAATCCCTCTCAAAGCGGATCGCTCAGGCGGGACAGCTGTTGCGTACCCGTGTTGATGTTGAACTCGAACGCCAAAACCAAAGCCTACTGGAGTCGATGGATAAACGCGCTCAACTACAGCTGAGATTGCAGGAGACAGTAGAGGGGTTATCAGTGGCCGCGATCACCTACTACAGCGTCAGTCTGGTGGGGTATTTGGCCAAAGCGGGAAAAGCAGCAGGCTTACCGCTTAAGCCTGATCTGGTGATGGGCATTTCGATCCCCATTATTGCTGGAATCTTGATTTTTGGTGTGCGCCTTATCCGCAAAAAGGTCAAAGTGGCACACGCTAAGATTGATGAATAATGTTTCCTGATTACGTACAAAGCTCAGCTACATGACGTGATTATAATCACGAATAATATCAATAGTTGACAATTGACACATGGCGGCACTGCCTCTTAAGTGGCGCAAATTAAGGGCATTCAGGCTAAATTTCACTAGCGAGGTGGACACTTAGCTCCTCTTCCCACTATATGCTGTGCTGCTACCAACTATAGTTGCATTAATTTCACTATATGTGGTGTCAGGAGGGGCTAAGTGTCCACCCCCCCTTTCACTAAAGGGGTATCCACTCCATTGGCCTAATATGGCTGTAGGTGCACATTCATGTGCATGTTTGCAGGTTCGGCTGGTCGCATAAATGCGACCCTACACGAGCATAAAGTGTCAGGAGTGGAAAAGGCCAATGAAGTGGATACCACAGCCAATAGGTAGCGTGCGTATTTACTGGCCTAACAACGTAATATCGGCCTATACAATGGCTGAGCTTTGTGGGTAATCAGGTAATGTTTTAGCTCAGCCGACTTGTACAGCAGAGGGAGGGATGATTGGCGCGGTACTAGGTTGGCTGGAGCGCCTGGTTATGCGCTTTATATTATTTACTATTGCAGGGTGGCAGCTCGCCATATGTACAAACATATTCCCAAATTAGCCTACGTTCCAAATATTTTATATAGGCAGATGTATATACTTCACCCATATCGACTGGACATGCTGAAATCCATAGATGATTTTCTTTGATGCCCTTGGAATATGACTCTCGAAATGTATTGCCACCAGAATGCCCGGGCCTTCCTTTGAATGCTGAACGATTAAATTGCCCTAGCCTTTCCCCTATCGTTTGTTCTGTTGTTTCGCCAATATAAATAATATTCTCATTATTTACCCTGAAGTCTTTTGGCTGTATTTTTCCACAGGAAACCATATAAACGCCTGGTAATGATGATCCTTGTAAGTTCTTTCTCTCTGTAAAATTCACCCATTCTGAAAATCCAACTTCACCCGGCATATCGGCTCCTTAATTTTGCGCATAACATTTTTAGGTATTTTTTGTCTCAGCAGCCACTACACCGTTGTTAAGCATGCTTCTCCATGTCACCAATGAGACTCTCCAATGGAATGTGGAAATTTGCATGTAACTTGCGAATCATATTCAATGATAAATTTCTGCGACGGTTAAGAATTTCAGATACTCGACCTCTTGAGCCAATGACGTCTTCAAGATCTTTTCTTGATAAATTCATTTGCTCCATACGGAATCGTATAGCCTCAATAGGATCGGGGGGATCAATTGGGTGGTTTTTACTCTCATAACTTTCAACGAGAACTAGAAGGATATCTAGCTTATCACCCTCTTCACTATTTTCTTTAGCACCCCATAATTTTTCAATTTCAGTTAATGCTTGCTCATAATCTAATTCAGATTTAATTGGATGAATATCCATTACACTACCTCTGCATCAACACAATCATATTGCTTGTGTGTACCTATAAATTTGATGAAGCAAACCTCTCTTTCATAATCAATTGCAACGATCAGCCTGTATTTGTTACCCGCAATATTGAACACAACTCGACTGTTTTTGAGGATACTTGCCGATCTGAACTGAGCTTTGATCTCTTGAGGTGACTTCCATTTTGCTTTCTGAGCCTCTGCATGCCAAGCCTCAAGTGGCCCCTTTGCATCAGCATACTGAGGTGATGATGACCAGAACTCTCTCAATGTTCGCTTTGCTATGACTCTCATACACAAAGCATAGTATGATCCCGTTATGGGATCAATGCTTGTTTTTTGATTGATACCTAATAGCGGTATTAATGAGACCTCTCGTCTTATTAATACATTTGTAACTATTCAGCTCACGGCTGTAGGGCGGGATTTATCCCGCCTGTGGTGTCGAAATAAAACCATGCGGCTCAATTTACCCCCGCTGGCGGGATAAATCCCGCCCTACAGAGATCTTTTCAAGGGTACTGAATAGGTAACTACTCAGCGAAAAAAGTGCTTGACAGTGTTTTTCGTTATTTTTCCCGATGGTGCAGGCATTCGTTTGGTCTCCCCAATTCGGCGTGCTGCATCACTCTAGCGACTTATGGCTGCGCC
>JAKITT010000122.1 GCA_021647945.1 Candidatus Polarisedimenticolaceae bacterium | reverse complement strand
CGAAGCAGAGGATTCCGCAATAAAGAGCGGTTTGCCAATGCAATATATTTCCACCTTGGCGGACTGAATCTCTACCCTGAGGGGATAGCTAGATAAAAACTACCCACTCGATCAGGGGAAGAGCCCAAAAGATTACAGTGCAGCACGTAAATCCAAAGATAAGGCGCGCATCACTGCCGCTAAGGCCACCTACAAGGCGCGGAAGCAGGAATACGATACCAAGAAGACGGAGGTAGGTCGTCTGAAGGCGATTTGGGCGCCGGCTAACAAGGCGAGCGAGAAAGCAAAAGGGGTCAAAGAGAAAAAGGAGAAAGTGGCCAAAAAAGCAATGATATCAGTGAAGGATCTTGCCGCTATAAAAAAGAGAGCCATAAAGGCTGAGAGCAGGCATAAGAAAAGCTTAAAAAGTGCCAACAAAAAGGGTGCGGCTCTGAACAAAACTGACAAGGCGCAGGCAGCTGCATACATCGCAACGATCATGGTGGCCAGTAGTTCGATTGAGGATTTTGCAACGAAGACCAAAAGTCAGACTATGTCAGAAGATGATGTGGAGCTGCTTATCACCGCTGTCCAGGCAAAAGCCAATGAGCGGGACAAGGAGAAAATAGCTCTCACCACAACGAATAAGAGCAACCCTGCGCTGGCTGATTATGCCTCGGTGGAGCAGAAGCAAAACAGCTGGTTTGAAGCTGCCATGGCTCATTCACTGGCACATAGACGCAGTGCACGGGTGCAAAAATTTGTGAAGTTTGTCGTGTCGAAGAATATCGCCCCGATTACTTCGTATGCCGCAGAGAACTGGCCCCACAAGCCGGAAGAGTTCTACGCTGAAGCATATTCTATGTACTTTACCAAACCAAACGACCTCAAGGCAGCCTCTAAGAAGCTCTTCAAATGGTTCAAGGATAAAAAGTACTGAGTGCTGCCGATGAACAGGTTTTCAGGGAGATGAAGCTACTTACTGTGGTGAAATATCTACAGTAAGGGCGGCTCTGATCCAGTTGGAACTAGTACATTTCAATGTTTGGTTTCATCGCTTTTTTTGAAGTAGGCTTTGATCACGTAATCGTGCTGCCCTTTTTCAGAGACATCTGTGTTGACAATTTCACTGCTGACATCTGGGTACAAAAGGTCTTTCTGAATGATGAGTTCATTTATTTCACTCTCTAGACCTTTTAGTGCCTCTTTGCTTGGGGCGATTTTTTTATATTTTTGTAGGCACGCTTTTAATGCGTTTTTTCTATCTTTCAGAGGGAGGAGAGCGATATTCCAGGCGGTTCTTACGATGTCTACACGTGCCTGTAACTCTCCTCGACTTGTCATAGATTCTAAAAAGTCGCCGCCTACGCGAAGCAGCATTTCTGAGACGTTTGTATCGTTTGACA
Source organism: Candidatus Polarisedimenticolaceae bacterium (assembly GCA_021647945.1). Taxonomy (GTDB): domain Bacteria; phylum Pseudomonadota; class Gammaproteobacteria; order Chromatiales; family Chromatiaceae; genus JAKITT01. The sequence continues at coordinate 7,230 of JAKITT010000122.1, read as the reverse complement.
TCAAGGTGCACCTAACTGTGATTTGTGGGATTAAGTCATTTATTTTCAATGATACTTGGTAAACGTCCATTGCCAACATTTTTTTCACTTCAACAATCAAGCGAGTAACTCGCCTGGGTTTTATGCTGTTTAGAGGTTCTTGAGGAGTTGTGCTATCTCTTTGTGGCCATTGTGGTCTGCCCACGTTAGGGCGGTCCAACTGTTATGGTCTTGCGGATCGAGTGATGCACCTTGCTTGAGTAATCTCTTTACGGTGGTGATATGTCCCTCTTTTGCTGCCCAGATTAGTGCGGTCCAGCCTAAACCGCTATCTGCTGCGTCAAGCTCAGCACCACGATTGATGAGGAGATCAATGACATCACTATGGTCGTTAGAGGCGGCGACCATAAGTGGGGTATAGCCGCCTTTGTCTCTGCTGTTTACAGATGCACCATACTCATTGGCCAGTAGGTCTACGACCAACAGATGGCCCTGAGATGCGGCGCGCATGAGTGGTGTCCATTTGCAGTTATCCCGAGCATCCACTTCTGCATCTTGTTGCAATAAATCGCGAACTCTATCCAGCTCGCCTTGATTGGCGGCGTGCATTAGGGGCGTCCAGCCCTTGTTGTCTCGCTCATCAATAGTTGAAAATCCAGGGAATAGAAATGTGGCTGCAACAATGAACAGTACGGTGAGGAAAAATATAATGGGATGGTTGTTTGCCAATCTATCTATGTGATTCATCTGTAACCTCCCGGCCTTGACTGGCGCTAATCATAGGTATTTCACTATTGATCTGTCTGTGACAAAGTCACATTGAGCCTGGCACCCTGATCGTTGATGTGTGGGTGGGAAGCTCGGATGTTAGGTTTCGCAATCAAGCACCTCTAATGCTATTTTGATGAATTGTTGGGGATCTGGAGGGCGGTTCGTAGCAATAAAATTAAAAAATAGGGGCTTTTGACCGATATAGAGAGAAATTGTCACTATTAAACTCAACAGATACTGGCTTTATAGGGTCAGTCATCCAGCATCAAAGATCAGTACAATCAGTGCTCTAGTTGCCTGGTAGGTTTCCTCTGTATGGGGCTTTTGACAGTTGATCTATTAAGGATATTTTATGAATAAATTACGCTCCCATTTGATCGGCTTCACGCTTGTTGTTGGGCTGATTTCCACGCAGAGTCTCTTTGCTGAAACGGATAATAACTCGGTTTTAGATGGGTATGAGATATTCAACCATTTCTGTTTTCTCTGCCATGGTAAGGACGGCAAAGGGCATGGGCCGCTGGCTAATAAGTTGCCTGTGTCACCGGCTAATTTGGCGAACTCCGACAGGGTGGGGAGGCAGACTGATCGAGAGCTGTTTCGTACTATTCAGGGTACCGCACCTCATGGCACCGTGAGCGCAACGATGCCGCGATGGGGCTTGGCGATACCAGAATCGCAAATTCACTCTCTGGTTGACTATATTCGGTTTTTACACAATGCCAAATTCCCCCAGATTGGTGACCCTCGATTGGGAAAGCTGGTCTATGAGGATCATTGCACCGTTTGCCATGGTGATAATGGTGAGGGGGCGGGAATGTTGACCTATGTCATTGGCATGAACCCAGCCGATCATACTGATTCAGAGCGCATGGAGAGTCTTCCCAATGAGTATCTGTTCAGAATTATTCGCGATGGCAGTATCGACAATTCGTTGATGCCAGGGTGGAAGGGTATCTTGACTCCAAATGAGATTGAGAATGTGATTGCCTATATTCGTCTGTTGGCATATTAAGGCGGCTGAGAGGGGTTTGTTGATGGCAGCGTTCGTTGCTCAATGTAACCACTATTCACAGTAGATATCGCATCTAAATCTAAAGAAACCCCGTATTGGTGATTTCGGGTGGCTGAAGACCTCGGTACCCTCTTGTGGGGTGAATATTTCTTGTGGAATCAATAGACAAGCAAGATTGTACATAATTTATGAAAGAGGTATCCACTCCATTGGCCTAATAGGGTAGGTACACATTCATGTGCATGTTTGCAGGTTCGGCTGGCCGCATAAATGCGACCCTACACGCGCATAAAGTCTCTGGAGTGGAAAAAGGCCAATGAAGTGGATACCCCCTTATTTATGAATTATCCGGGCTAAGGCAAACCCCATCCGTTCAATTCAGCCTGTTACTCTCAGATGTGGGTGTGCAGAGCAGGCTGGGGCGCTAATCACTTAAATTATTATGGCTATGAACGAAACTCAGGTTAATATTCAAAAACACCACCTGAGTGTGCTTATTAACGAAATTTACACCATTTTGATACGAGTCAACTGGTTTGGCGATTGCTAACTGGATGAAAAACTCCACATCATTGCCGCACCTGAGTTATGTTCATAGGCATATAAATTATTGTCACCTCAAGCTAATATTTGGAATGATGAGAAAAGCTGATTTTGTAATGAGGTGTAGATGTTAGAGGTCGAGTGGGTATTATCATTTCTTGTTTTAGGCGCTGTTGTGGGGTTTGTGGCTGGGCTGCTGGGTATTGGCGGCGGCGGCATCATGGTGCCTGTCCTGACATCAATTTTCCTGAGTAGAGGGGTGGCTGTTGATAATGTGGTGCATTTGGCTCTTGGTACCTCAATGGCATCGATGGTTGTTACATCGTTTTCAAGTTTTCGCGCACATTATTCAAAGGGGGGAGTCATTACTGGGGTTGTTAAAGGGATGCTGCTTGGTATTGTCTTAGGCACCTTTTCAGCCACTTTTTTAGCCTCTATATTGAGTTCGGTCTATTTGGCAACCTTCTTTGCTATCTTCATGGTTTTTGTCTCCATTCAAATGTTTTTAAATAGAAAGCCAAGCCCCACCAGGGGGCTGGCAGGTAACAGAGGTCTGTTTTTAGCGGGTTCAGGCATTGGCGCTATATCGGCATTGGTCTCTATTGGTGGTGGCTCTCTGACGGTGCCTTATCTGACGTGGCAAAATATTGAAATTAAAAAGGCTATTGGTACATCTGCGGCTATTGGTTTTCCTATCTCTATCGTCGGCACTATAGGTTACTTAATAAACGGTTGGTCTGATGTTCAGTCTGATATGACTGTTTTTGGCTATATCTATCTTCCAGCGGTGGTTCTTATCTCTGCCACCAGTTTTTTTACGGCACCTTATGGCGTTAAGTTAGCCCACCAACTCCCTGTGCCCATTTTGAAGAAGGTCTTTGCCATTCTGTTGATTTTATTGGGCGGTAAAATGCTGCTTTCAGTGGTGTAGATAATCTGCCTTACTATTTCACTTTTAATTATCAGCCGGAATGGGCAATGTGATGGTAAAAGTTGTTCCGCCATCTACGGTGGATGATACCTTCAGCGTGCCGTGGTGATCGGTGATGATATGGTGAGCGATGGATAACCCCAGCCCTGTTCCTTCACCGATCTCTTTTGTGGTGAAAAACGGGTCAAATATATGCTCAATGTTTTTTTCTGGGATGCCCGAACCGTTGTCTGTGATGCGGATGATAATCTCCTCATTTTGCTGATCAACAGTTAATTCGATGGTGGGCTGTTTTGTCTCTGCGAGTGCCGTCGTAGCATTATCAAATAGACTTTTGAGTGCCTGTTCAAGTAAGTGGTTGTCAGCATCTATCTCGGGAAGATTATCTGCGTAGTGTTTTTTAATGGAGATGTGACTCTTCTGGAAAATGGCTGACATCGCAGTGAGGATCTTTTCACATGACTCAGCTGGATTTATGCGCTGATAATCTGTTTTTTCACCGTTATGTGAGAGGTTTTTCAGGCTGCTAATGACATTAGTGAGGCGCTTCACATTCCCCATTACAGAGTGAGTGTCGCTTAGAATTGTTGATTTATCGATATCATCATCGTCAAGTGCCTCTTGGATCTCCTCTAGTGTCAAAGAGATCACTTGTAGAGGGCTGTTTAGCTCATGAGCAATCCCCGTTGTCATGGTGCCGATGCTGGCAAGTTTGGCAGCATTGACGAGTTGAGCCTGGGTTGACTCAAGCTGCGCTAACGTTTTGCTTAATTCAGCGGTACGGTTTGTTACACGCTGCTCCAGGGTGTCATGTGCTCTCCTCAGCCGCTCTTCCATTAGGTTTTGTTTGTGCAGATATTTTACGTGGCGAACAATCATGATGATGCCAAAAACCCATAGGGCAACAACAACTAGAGCCATGTTTCGAGTGACTCTATCGGCGTCTTGGTAATAGGCTGTCAGAGGGATGGATACGCTGATCCCCCCGCGTAGATCACCATCTTTAAAGCCAAGGTGACCGTGGCATTTAACACACCCTTTAGTCATATACATGGGTTTCATTAGTCGTAGATGGGGTACATGATCTATATCCGTTATTTTGATCGCCTCTTTTATGATCCTCTTAGTATCACTCGCCTTAAATTTTTCAAGAACCTCCTTTTCCCAAGGGTCAGGGGCATTGATGGGGTTGGTTAGAATCAATGCAGTAATGTTGCCCTTGATGTTGTAGATCTCCTCAAACTCTGTTGTTAGTTGCCGCATCATATAAGCGGGGTTCATCAGAGTGAGCATATCCCCATTGGTGGTGACATCACGTTTTGGTAGGTGTGCCAAGTAGGGATTGGGTGGGGTGCGTTCATCAGGATTTACATATATGCCGCCGTGTTCGGTTGCCCATTTTCGAAACGCGAGATCTTTATTGAAGTTTGCACGAGCCTCTTTTGTGGCGAGATTGATCACCTGTTGCTGTTCTCGCAATTTTGTCCAGGTTACGATGCTTGCCATCAGTACAGTCCAAAGCAGCATGATGATCATGGCGGATCGTCTGGTTTTTGATATGGACTTGTTGGTCATTACTATGCCGTTTTCCCTTGAGCTTGCTGAAAATCATCCCTGATGTGGCTGTTCATATGGCTTTGTTGAAGTGTTCTCGTTCAGAATAGACAGGCATCTGTTTTTTTGAAGAATATAGAAGGTAAGGATTTTACTCCGTTGTAAATTGGGATTGAGTCGCCCCTCTGTCAATTTTCAACCAGACTTAATCGGAGATTCCTTGGTGTGTAATGATTTATACTGTTGCGCATCTAAATTATTATTAATGGAGGGTAGGGCTGTGCCGAATGCGTGTGATCTGAAACGTGGTGGAGTTGTTGATATCAAGGGTGCGCCCCATTTGGTACGGCAGGTAGAGGCAAAAAGTCCCTCATCACGAGGCGCGTCAACGCTCTATAAGGTGCGTTTTACCAATCTACAAACGGGACAGAAGTTGGATGAGTCCTTTAAGGGTGATGACTTTTTAAAGGATATCGATTGTCTGCGTACAGAGGTGCAATACTCATATTTGGATGGTGATCTCTATACCTTTATGGATCTGGAAGATTACAGTCAATACAGCTTGAATAGTGCAGATATTGCTGAGCAGGTGCCCTATTTAACAGAGGGGTTAGAGGGGATCTCAGCACTCTTGGTTGATGGTGTTATTTTAGGCATAGAGCTGCCTCAATCGGTGGTGTTGACCGTCACAGATACTTCGCCGGCGATTAAAGGTGCTTCAGCCACGGGACGAACAAAGACGGCGATGTTATCGACGGGCTTAGAAATTCAGGTACCAGAGTACCTGAGCAATGAGGAGCAGGTGAAGGTGAATACGACCACCGGAAAATTTATTTCACGAGCCTAACCGGGCATGAACATTACCCTCCTTAGGGCCGCCATTTGGCGGCTTTTTTTGTTCCTTTATCCATGCCCCTTTAGCTGCTGCGCAGGCCACGTATGAAATTCTTGTCTATAGCCATGTGATTCTTCCCTCATTGGAAAATGTGTTGGGTGGAAAGTGGTTCTTATTTTTACTCTTTAACATCATGTGGTTAGGTTGAATTATTCATTTTATTTCTCTGTCTCATCACTTTTTACTCCAGTAGTCTATGGGTAAGAATCATTATGGGTGCGAAAATGTGGCTAAAACGCTATAATCCTGCGGTTAAAATGGGCGGTAGTCCAAAAGAATTCAAACGATTGAAACAACAGGTTTAATGATGGCAGACATAAATAGTTCGGATAAAAAACTCACTTCTCGCTTGCAGGAGACCCCCATCGCCATCATCGGCATGGCCTCTCTCTTCCCTGAGTCTCGGGATTTGCACGAGTTTTGGGAAAACATCATGGGCAAGGTGGATTGCATCATTGATGTGCCATCAAACCGTTGGGAGATCAATGATCTCTACGATGCCGATCCATCTGCACCCGATAAAACCTACAGCAAACGCGGCGGTTTTATCCCTGATATCGATTTTGATCCTATGGAGTTTGGTCTGCCACCTAACATCCTAGAGGTGACCGACTCGTCACAGCTGCTCTCCCTCGTGGTTGCGCGTGATCTGCTAAAAGATTGTGGCTATGTCGATGGCAATTTTGACCGTGAAAATACCGGCGTCATCCTCGGTGTCGGTGGTGGTCAGAAACTGATTACTCCACTTGTTTCGCGTCTTCAGGGTCCGGTTTGGGAGAAGGTGCTGAGAAGCAGTGGCGTGGCTGAAGATGATATTCAGATTCTGATTGAGAAGATGAAAAAGGCCTACATCCCGTGGGTTGAGAACTCATTTCCCGGCATGCTGGGCAACGTAATTGCTGGCCGTGTAGCCAACCGCTTTGACCTGGGCGGAACCAACTGTGTGGTCGATGCCGCCTGTGCCGGTTCACTCGCTGCGATGAAGATGGCGATCAGCGATCTTCTGGAGTTCAAAGCCAACACCATGATCACCGGTGGTGTCGATACCGACAACTCACCCTTCATGTACCTCAACTTCAGTAAAACACCGGCCTTCACCTCGGATGAAGTGCCTAAACCATTTGATGAGGGGTCACACGGTATTGTGATCGGTGAAGGCGTCGGCATGATGATGCTCAAACGCCTGGAAGATGCTGAGCGTGATGATGATCGTATCTATGCGGTTATCAAAGGAATTGGCACCTCAAGTGATGGTCGCTTCAAGAGTATCTATGCCCCGCGTGCCTCAGGTCAGAGTGTAGCGATTGATCGCGCCTACGAAGATGCCGGTTTTGATAAAAACTCTATTAAATTGCTTGAAGCACACGGCACCGGTACTAAAGCGGGTGATGCGGCAGAATTTAACGGCCTAAAACTGGCTTTTGATACAGAGGGGCATGAGAAACAGCACATTGCGCTTGGTAGTGTGAAGTCCCAGATTGGTCACACCAAGACGGCTGCCGGTTCTGCTGGGCTGATCAAAACCGCACTGGCGCTCTACCA
>JAKITT010000017.1 GCA_021647945.1 Candidatus Polarisedimenticolaceae bacterium | reverse complement strand
TATCTATCGACTTGTCGGAAGCAGGGCGTCAGTGCTGCTGTGGCTATGGGCCTTGCGTTCAAAGGACTCCTGCCTGAATTTTGCACGTGCGCGGTGAGCACGGAGTTCACTGACGCTGAGTAGTTACCAATATAATTAGTTAATTCATCAATGCTAAGCTCTCTTACCGACTTGCCTTTATTCCATAGCAATCTCTCAAATGTAAAAATAGTTCGGTTATTCTCTTCCCAAAAATCTATTTGGTCTAGAGACAGAACCGTTTGATATACATTAAGCCACTCATTGTGGAAAAGTTTGCGTTCAGGTTCTATATCAGAAGTAGAAATCAAAGCCATATCTGCTTACCTATAAAGTGTTCCATACATTTTGTTTCTTTTATTGGGCTACAATCCCACACACTTAGAATCTAGCATGATTCTTGAGCTCTGATGAAGAACATTCTATTAGTCACAGTTGATACAACCGTAAATAACCAGAGAACAGCGGGTAGCCCGTGCGGGGATCAGCGTTTCATCATCCCACATTATGTAAACTCCATGCGGGCTAATTGCTGGTAGAGCGCATGTGGTATTATCAACTCGTCAATGGTGCGTGGAACGCACCCTACTGTGATATCAAAAATGATGATGGCGTCATCACCCTGTTCACCACCCATACCGATCACTTCAAAGCTAAACAAACATTGGTCGACGCCTTTGGCGAGATGGGTGTTCATGATGTGGCACATCGGTTTCCAATCAACGAGATAACCCTGAAAAAAATCAGACGACAGTGTGGTAGCCGAGTCCATGTCTAAAATCCTACCGTGGCCCGCTCAGACGACTCCACTCATGCTCGCTCCAATGCAGGGGCTAACTAATGTTGCGCTTCGCCAACTATTTATTGAGCAGGTGCAGCCTGATGTGGTCTTTACCGAATTCCTACAGGTGCGACCGGGCGCAAGATCCCCCTTAAAACCCAATGAGTGCCGCGAGATCACCGCCCAACCGGAGGGAACACCACTTGTGGTCCAGTTGATGGGCCGTGATATCGATGCACTAGTGAAAGCCGCTGAGGCAGCGGAGCAAGCTGGGGCCAAACACATCAATATCAATATGGGTTGCCCCTATGGACGCATGGTTAATAATTCTGCAGGAGGCGCTCTACTAAAACAGCCAGATTTGCTACCCAAGACCTTGGATGCCTTACGAGCCTCCATCCAGGGTAGCTTCTCGGTAAAACTCAGAGCTGGGCATGATCAGCACGATGAGGTCTATGACCTGCTGCCAATGTTTGAAGCTGCTGGGGTAGATTTTCTAATCCTGCATCCCCGCACCGTTATACAGCGTTATGACGGCGCAGCAGACCATGAAGTCACACGGCAGGTGTGTGCATTGACCTCACTGCCTGTAATCGCCAATGGCGATATAAACAGGGCAGAAGAGGGGCAGCAGTTGTTACGTGAGTCTGGCGCGGCAGGCCTGATGATGGGACGCGGTGCGATCGCCGACCCATGGTTGTTTGCTCGCCTGCGCGGTGAGCGCCCTATGGTCATAGATCAAGTAGAGCGGTGCAGAGAAATTAGGGCCTATCTGCTTGCTCTGCTTCAGCGGTATCAACCGTATTTCTGTGGCGATACTCAGGTACTCTTTAAGCTAAAAGAGGTGATCAACCTGATCCATGACGAGTGGTTCCACAAACTACGGAAGGCACTACGTAAATGCAAGAAATTACCGGCATTTATCGCCTTAATCCAAGAGCTGTAAAGCTTTTGTTCGATGCTTGGTAAGCGGTGAATTCACTGTTAAAGTTGCTCTGGTCTATAGACCAGCTCAGGGGGCTGCCCTACCCTTTATACAGCGTGACTTCCCTGTCGGATGTTCTGGAAAGGGTTCAACCGAGGTCAATAGACCATCATTAACAACGGATATGCAGCCGCAGCGTGAAACAGATAAAGCGCAATAGCCTGGGATTCTCTCTTCCATCACTCTGTTCTAGGAGGGCTTTGACCACTCTCTGTCCAACAACCACTGGGCAAATTCAGATACCCCTTTAGTGCTCTTGGCTGAGAGTTCAAAGATTGGTAAAGCAGCATTGACCTGTTTGATATTATCGCGGCAGGCTGCAATATCGAATGTGAGGTGTGGCAGTAGGTCGATCTTGGTTAGCACGACAGCACTAGATTCACGAAAAAGGAGGGGGTATTTCAACGGCTTATCCTCCCCTTCTGGCACATTCCAGCTATCCAACCACTTAGCGGCGTAAACGATTGGTAATGAGAATAACCCATTTATCCACTCGCCCCATGATGTTTTCTGTTACACGGTGAAACCAGCCCCGATGACGCCAGTTATCACGGGTTATCTCTATGCTCTGCTGGAAATCTGACTCGAACATACCCCTAACTCTATGGGAAAAAACCACATCATCAATTTCGATGTTGGCTTCAAGGTTCCAATTGAGCCCCCAATGATCAAAGTTATTTGACCCCAAAAAACCCCAGTCGTCACACAATAGGGATTTGGCATGGAGTACTCGGGGTTGATATTCGAATATGCGCACGCCATTACGCAGCAAGCGAGAATAGTGCCGCTGCCCAGCATAGCGCACCACAGGGTGATCAGTCAGGGGGCCGGGTAATAACAACCTCACTTCAACCCCATTGCGAGCGGCATGCCGTAATCTTCTCAGGTAACGCCAGGAAGGTAGAAAATAGGCGGTACAGAGCCAGATGTGACTTTTGGCATTGGTTATTCGATTGAGTGACTGGCGCTTAATGTCATCATTTATCCCACCTTCACTATATGCCACCCGTGCTCGGCACCCCTTTTCATGGTGTTCTACACGAGGAGTGGGTATGAAAAGGTTTATTGGAAAGGAGGAGTAACGGCTCCAAGCCTGAGTGAACAGCTTATTCAGATCAGTGACGATCTCCCCTTCTATCTTGAGCACATTTTCACGCCAGCCTGAAGCTTCATTATTGCTGGGTAAGAAATCATCCGTAAATCCAAAGCCACCTATAAATGCAACTCGCCCATCTACCAAAACCAGTTTTCGATGATCCCGGTGAAGGTCATAGCCCACTTTGCGCCAGAGAATTCGATAGAGAATTCTAAGGTTACTGCGGGGTCTTAGAGGGTTGTAGAAAACCAGATTAATTTTGCCGTTTTCAAGCTGCTCACGGTCAGCGTCGTTTAGACCAAGAGAGCCATAGTCATCAAGCAACAGATAGACCTCTACACCACGCTCAGCAGCCCTATTCAAGAGACGAATGAAATTGTCTGCAACTTTGCCTGATCTCATCAGATACAATTCAATACATATATAGCTCTGCGCCGATTCGATGGCAGAGCTAATCTCTGGAAAGAAACTGGAGCCATCCAATAACAATGCCAGTTGGCTCCTCTCTCTCCAGGGGAAATAATCTAGTCGCTGTTTTTTTCTCATACCCTGTATCGCTGAACAATACTGCTGTTATTCGACGTTTTTTACTTTGAACGGAGTGGTGAATATGTCACGGAGAAGATGAGAATAGCATTATAATGGCTGATCATCAGCGGTTCATGGCAGGAGCAGCCCTGCATAGCCAACAGGCACTACCAATATTGCAGGCCCCTTTCATATGCCACAACTGTTCGACAATTGGCCCGATCTTTATGAACGCTGGTTTGAGACCCCCATCGGCGCATTGGTAAAGAGTGTCGAGCTTGAGTTAGTACTGAAGTTGCTCCAGCCTCAAGTAGGAGAGCATATTCTGGATGCCGGATGCGGTACCGGCATTTTTACCGCGCCTCTGCTAGAACGGGGAAGCCGGATTACCGGCCTGGATCTATCATTGCCTATGCTCAAACGTGCCCAAATACATCTGCCAGAACAATCCTTTCTCGCGGCCGATATGGGTGCCCTGCCCTTCGCAGATGGGAGTTTTGACAAGGTGGTTTCAATAACCGCCATAGAGTTCATCGAGAGTGGTAAGCAAGCGCTGGCTGAGCTATTCCGGGTTACTCGCCCAGGTGGTCTCGTGGTAGTTGCCACCCTTAACAGCCTCAGCCCCTGGGCTAAACATCGCAAAGATAAGGCGGAAAATAACTCGGTCTCACTCTTTTATCACGCCTGGTTTCGCAGCCCAGAGATGCTGCTAGATTTGGCTCCAGTGCTAGGGCAGACCTACACAGCAATACATTTTGCCAAGGATTGTAACCCAAGCTTAGCGCTTGAGATTGAGCAACAAGGTCAGGCGGGAAAACTGAATACAGGGGCCTTCTTGGTCGGTTGCTGGAGAAAACCTGAAAAAGTTTAAGAATAAGAGCTTAGTTCTGCCTCTACTGACTCACTCTGCTCAGGCAGTGCTGCCTGACGAAATGCTTTCGAAAATTCTGTATCACTGCTACGAATATGCAGAACAAACCAACTCTTTAACGCATTAATATTTTTCATATCAAGTACTTCGGTGGCACTTTTAATATCTCTGATATAGGACTTTAACTCAGCCAGCAACATCAGATGTTCGCGTTTATGTTCTGAAAGACCTACATAGTGGATTTTCTTCATGAGTCGCTCTTCATCAAGAAAGTGCTGCACTGTGAGCTTTTGAAGTTCATCCAGATATTGATCTGATTTAGGAGGAATGTGACCCAGATCTCCAGTGAGATTACTGCCAACATCTTTTCGTAGGCCTTGAGAAATATATGATGACGGGTTAGAGCGTGGAGGCTGTAGCGACTTGATTATCAGATTAATGATACTCACTATCTCTTTATGTTGATTATCAACACTGGGGATATCAAGCATCAAATCATCACTAAATCTCAGAAGTGGATGCATCGCTCTTTCCTGTGATGATACTCATAATAAAGATGAGTATAGACAATAAAAATTAAGGGGGTATCCACTCCAGACACTTTATGCTCGTGTAGGGTTGCATTTATGCGACCAGCCGAACCTCCTGCAAACGTACACATGAATGTGCACCTACAGCCATATTAGGCCAATGGAGTGGATACCCTTTAAAAATTTACCCCGTACGGGCACTTATGGCTTATGGGTGCTGAGTGCCCATATGAAGGTTGTCTACATATTTTGCTTTTTAGCGTTATGCTGTAGAAAATGATTACGCGATAGAATCACGCTGACTGGGGAAATCCTTCAGGCAGCAACGGCCCGATGGATTGCTGGTGGTGCAGGAGCAGAGCCCCTTTTTTGTCTGCTCCATGACAAATGAAAAAATGGCTGGATTGGCCACTGCATCAAATTTTGAAACATTGAAGCAGTAGCAGAGTGGCGCATCCCCTCTCCCCTCTTTGATACCGACTACGGTACGAAGATCCGATCGCTTCAGCAAAGTGCCATTCTGGCCAAAATAGACCACTTCACATGTAGGACTATCGCAGAAATAGTAGTGTTGCTCGGTGAGTGGCGTTGCCCACGGCTTTTTTAAGTGGTGCAGTATGGTCGCACTCTCTACCGATTTGCAGCGCGCTTCACACGCTGGACAGCCGTTCTTTGCTGCTTCTGATGGGGCGCTCTTTGAGCAGCAATCAGACATACCGTTTAATAGACACGGTATCCGCCATGGCGGTGTCGGCTAATGGCATCAAGACACCAAAGACCGGCCAAAAACCCAAAGATTATTGCAGCAGCTGCGGCATAGAGCAGCCAGTTAAATGGCACGCTGTTTTGATTCATCTCCTGAGCAGCGGTCAGCGCTGTTGATAGGGTTGCCTGCTTAACCTCAAGCGCTGCAATATTTTTTCTGTTTTGCTCTAACGCACTCTTGGAGGTGGTCAGCTGTTGCTCCGTATCAATTAACTGCTGCTGGCTCAATAGTTGGCTCTGTTCTGCACTCTCAACGCGCTGATTGAGCGACTCAACCTCTATCTCTAATCGGGCAGCTCTAAAGCTGGGTGGAACTTCATCGACCAAAAAGCCCAGTTTTGTCCAGCCAATTACGCCATCTTCTGTCTCAACCTGAGCATAATATTTGGTGCGGTTAAGCAAGATGAGTTGGTCTCCACTGGAGAGCAGTCGCAGCTGTTTACCACCACTGCTGGCCTCTTCATAGAGACCAAGACGCAGTTTATCTGTCACATAAAATGTCTCAGCTGAGACACTGTTAAAGAGTGCAGTTAAGAGTAGGTAGCAGATGAGAGTAGTTCGTGACACGTTACATTTTCCTTTGGAAATAGTGGTCAGATAGTAACCGGTTTATTTTGTCCATAGTAAATCTTGTTGCTAGGTTATGACGCCTTTCTCAACCTAAGCCGCTATTAAAGCTGGGCCAATAACACCTCTAAAGCAGCCTCATCTAGAACCTCAATCCCCAACTTTTCCGCCTTGGCCAACTTAGAGCCTGCATCTTCCCCGGCAACCACGTAATCGGTCTTTTTTGAGACACTGCCTGCCACTTTGGCACCGAGTGCTTGCAGTTGCTCTTTGATCACTGAACGTGGCCGACTGAGTGAACCGGTTAGAACAAATATTTTATCTGCCAACGGTTGTTGGTCAGCGGCGATCTGTTCAATAGCCGGCCATTGAATACCCGCCTCAATTAGTGCATCGATCACTTCAATATTATGTGGCTGGCGAAAGAAGGCGATGATATGTTCAGCCACAATAGGGCCGACATCAGAGACGGTTTGCAACTTATCTAGATCAGCCAACTGGAGCGGTTCTATACCACCAAAGTACAGTGCCAGTGAGCGAGCAGTTGCCTCCCCTACTTCACGAATACCAAGAGAGAAGAGGAAGCGTGGCAGTGTGGTCTGGCGACTCTTCTCGAGTGCTTTTAGTAGGTTTTGTGCTGACTTTTCGGCCATACGATCTAAGTCGGCAAACTGTTCCAGTGTCAGCGTAAATAGATCAGCGGGGGTGTGGATGAGCGCCCTATCGATCAGCTGATCGACCAGTTTGTCACCCAGACCTTCAATATCGAGCGCCTTGCGTGAGGCGAAGTGTTTGATCGCCTCTTTGCGTTGAGCGGGACAGAAGAGCCCACCACTACAACGGGCAACCGCCTCATCTTCTAGACGAATCACCTCTGACCCACACTCTGGACACTGCTTTGGCAGGCTTATCTCTTTGGCATCTGCTGGACGTTTAGCGGGGACGGAGCGCACCACCTCTGGGATTACATCTCCTGCTCTGCGAACGATGACCGTATCACCAATGCGAACATCTTTGCGTTGGATCTCATCCATATTGTGCAGTGTGGCGTTACTGACGATGACACCAGCTACCTGTACCGGCTCAAGACGCGCCACCGGGGTCAATGCGCCGGTGCGTCCAACCTGAAAGTCGACATCCAGCAGTTGCGTCATCTCCTCCAGCGCGGGGAATTTCCAGGCGATGGCCCAACGTGGGGCGCGTGAAACAAAACCTAAATGTTGTTGCTGTTGCAGATCATCAACCTTGTAGACGACGCCATCAATATCGTAATCAAGCCCATCACGGCGTTTGGCCATCTGTTGATAGTAGTTGTGACAACTGGCAATACCACTCACTTTTTCCAATTCGGGTGAGATGCGCAGGCCCCAGCCTTCTAGCAGTGCCATGCTCTCACTATGACTCTTGCCCAATCTACCACCCTCAACCAAACCAAAGCCGTAGCAGTAGATCGCCAATGGTCGTCCGGCGGCTATCTTTGAATCAAGCTGGCGTAGACTGCCTGCTGCGGCATTACGTGGGTTGGCAAAACTCTTTTCGCCCCGTTGACGGGCACGCTCATTGAGCCGGTTAAAGCCCGCTTTTGGCATGTAGATCTCACCACGCACCTCCAGCCGCTTTGGCCAACCACTGCCTGTTAGGCAGAGTGGAATGGTGGGGATGGTACGGATATTTTGTGTAACATCCTCGCCCACGTTGCCATCACCCCGGGTGGCACCACGTACCAGCTGCCCCTCTTCATAGAGCAGGCTGATCGCCAGACCATCCAGCTTAGGTTCAACGATATAACTCACCTCATCAGTAAGCTCTAGGCGTTCACGTACCCGGCGGTCAAAATTGGCAAACTCCTGCTGATCAAAAGCGTTGTCGAGTGACAACATAGGCACTGGGTGAACCACCTCAGCAAAGGCATCGAGAGGTTTTGCGCCAACACGCTGGGTGGGTGAATCAGGTGTAAGCAGTTCGGGATATTGCGCCTCTAGCGCCTGCAACTGGCGTAGCAGCTGATCATAGGCGATATCGGTGATCTCGGGATCATCCAGTGCATAGTAGCGGCGGTTGTGATATTCGATCTCTTTGCGAAGTGACTCTGCCTCTGCCTGACTCTCAGCACTCGGCATCATAGTCGTTTACTGGCCAGATTGACTTGCCGCTGATGTTCAATAATCTCTCCTCGGGTGTGTTCGATGGTCTGCTTGCTGAGCACACTATGTGTCGCATCGAGCAGCTCTCCATTCAGCTCTTCCGCCAGTTTCTCAGCCGTGGTGATCATCTCATCATAGATCTCCATCCCCGGTTTTGCGGCGGGGAGCTGGGCAAAGAGTGCCAGACCTGGGGTAGATAGTTCGACCATCTTATCGATCGGGAAGTTGCCTGGTTCAACCATGCTGGCCATACTGAAGAGTGGCTGCTTAGCGTGTGCTGCAATACGGTGAAATATCTGCATATCACCATGTTGCAATCCTGCTGATTCTGCTGCCTGTTGGATACGCTCACCTGAAAATGGTTCGGCGTGTGAGACGATCATAATCTGCAAAATCTTCTGAGGCAGATCACTATCGGCTAAAGTGGTCATCTCAGCCTGCTCTTCAGCAAAAAGATCTTGTTGGACATCTGAATCAAACGGATTTTCACTAAGCTCTTCCACCGCTTCCGTCATATATTCTGTCTCAGCCACTACCTCATTAAGCTGTTCCAGCTCATGATCAAGCAGCTCCCCATCAGACGCTTCCGTTGATACCCAAGGGCCCATATCTTCAGCTATCTCTGCCTCTTCAGGTGGCGGATTATCCTGCCACTCATGGGCTTGTGGTCTCTCTTCACGCTGCTTTTTCTGGCCAAAGTAGTAGATGCCCGCCAGCAGTAGAACGCCAGCAACGGCGAGGATCAGTCGAAGTGTTCCTGATTCCATAATTAAGGGTTATATCTCATGTTTAAAAGAAAAGGGGGTATCCACTTCATTGGCCTTTTTCCACTCCAGACACTTTATGCGCGTGTAGGGTCGCATTTATGCGACCAGCCGAACCTACAAACATGCGCATGAATGTGCACCTACAGCCATATTAGGCCAATGGAGTGGATACCCCTTTAAAAAATTTTGTTTCATTGAACTCTGATTAAGCGGACGTCATCTGAGCAGCCTCTTCCACATCAACCGTTACTAAGCGTGAAACACCGGGTTCATGCATAGTAACACCGGTCAGCTGATGGGCGATCTCCATGGTGATTTTGTTGTGGGTGATAAAGATAAACTGGACATGTTCAGACATCGATTTTACCAATTCACAGAAGCGCCCCACATTGGCATCATCAAGCGGCGCATCCACCTCATCCAACATACAGAAGGGGGCGGGGTTGAGCTTGAAGATGGCAAAAACCAGCGCCACGGCAGTCAGCGCCTTTTCACCCCCTGACAGCAGGTGAATACTGGCGTTTCGTTTACCCGGTGGGCGCGCCATCACAGAGATACCGGTATCAAGCAGATCATCGCCAGTCAACTGGAGATAGGCGTGGCCACCACCAAAAAGTTTGGGGAACATCAGCTGTAGGCCGGTGTTGACCTTATCAAAGGTCTCCTTAAATTTAGTACGGGTCTCGCGGTCGATCTTACGGATTGCATTCTCTAATGTATCGAGTGAGTCGGTGATGTCAGCATACTGCGTATCAAGATACTCCATGCGCTCCGCCTGCTCCTCATACTCACTGATCGCCGCAAGATTGATCGGCCCGAGTCGTTGAATACGCGTCGCCAGTTGCTCCACCTCATGTTGCCAACGCTTTATATTGGCCTCACCGGGCAGGTCACTCAGCAGTTCATCAGTCTCAAACTTGGCCTCTTTCAGCTGTTCACCAATGGTATCTGCGCGCACTTTAACCTCTTGGTGGGCCAGACGCGCCTGCTCCAATAGGGCGTGACGCTCCTGCACCGTCTGTTCTGCACTATGGCGCTTCTGCTCCAACTCACGCAGCTGTTTGTCGATCACCTCCAGTGCGTTGCGGACCTCGGCTAATGCACGCTCAACTTCAATGCGTCTGCCCAGTTTCAACTCAAGTTCATCGGCCTGCACCAACAGCGGCTCCTCATGCTCTTCCATCATGAGTGATAGCTCTTCTCGACGTTCAGTGAGCTGCTCAAGCTGTTGATGGGTGCGTTCAAGATTCTGCTTAATGGCATCACGGCTGGTGCGCATGGTACTGATCTGTAGTGCCAGTTGATGTGCTCGATTACGCTGTTCGGTGCTCTGCAAACGATGGGTGGTGAGCGCATCACGCAGCTCATCACGCTGTTTTACCAGTGTTTCACGACGGCAGGTGAGGTTTTCCATCTCCTCAAGGGCCACATGCAGCTCAAGGCGGGCCTCCTCCTGACTCTCGAAACAGATTTCAATCTGCTCTGCAACCTCTTGTTTATCCTTTACTATATTCTCTCGTCTATGTGTTAACTGCTCAGCTCTGGCACGTTTTCCACTGAGGTTTTGGCGAATATCAGAGAGCTTACGATTGAGTTCATTATGGCGCTGTTGTAGCTGGTCTCGCTGCTGTTCGGCCTCTTTCAGTTGACCCTCACCCAGCGCCAACTGCTCCGCCGAGGCGTCACTCTGAATGGTAAGCGTTGCGGACTTCTGTTCCAGCTCTTTTAGTAACTGCTCACGCGCCAGTACCCCCGACTTCTCATCTGCATCACGCACCAACCGCAGCCAGTTGTGGCCTAACCAAATACCATCAGGCGTAATAACCGACTCACTCTCATTGAGCTGGCTGCGTCTCTCTAGTGCCTGTTCGAAATCATCGGCCAACCAAATATCCCCCATAATGGCCTGAAGTGACCAGGGGGCCTCTACCTTGCTAATCAGGGTCTCATCGGTATTTTGATGCGCGAGTGAGCTCTTCTCAAAGAGTGTTAACGTGCCCTTCAGTAGAGTATCGATATCCTGCTTAGTCAGCATATCGAGTCGGTCAACACAGATTGCCTGTAGGTGGTGCCCAAGAACCATCTCAACCGCCTGCTGCCAGCGTGGTTCAACAGTGAGATGTTCAGCCAAGCGGGTCGCTTGTGCGAGATCATGCGCCTCTAACCAGCCGGTAAGATCGCTCTTCTGTTTGCCCAGAGCCGCCTGCTGTAGCGTCTCCAGTGAGGCGTGACGCCCTTTGCTCGTCTGTAGCTCCGCACGCAGGCTATTGAGTGTCTGGGTTAATTGACTATTATCTTCACGTTGCTGGCGGATATGTTGCGTCACAGAGGTCAGCTCGCCCTGCTGTTGTTCGATCAGCGTTTGGCTCTCCTCTTCAAGCAGCTCCAGCGCTGCAATCTCTTCACTCAGCCCCTCATCCGCCAGCCGGGAGAACTCCTCATCGAGCCGCTCAGTGCGACGTTTGAGGTTCTCCAACTGCTGTTCCAACTGATTGATGCGTGAGCGCTCGACTTGCACCGTCTGCGCTGGCTGAGTCGCTTGCTGGTTAAATTGATCCCACTCACTCTGCCAGTTTTGCATCTGCAACTCTGACTCATCGAGCTTGCTACTCGCCTGCTGCTCCAGCTGGCGTGTCTGCTGGAGTTTGGGTTCATCTTCCGTCAAGGTCTGGTTAAGGTCTGCTAGCTTGCGCTCATCCTGCTCACGATGATGGCTCGCCTGCTGCCACGCCTGTTCACTTTTAGCCAGATCTTGCTCCAATTGACGACGGCTATCTCTGGCAAACTGAATCGCTTGCTCCAGCGTGCTGATCTCTGCACCAATGGCGTAGAAATCGCCCTGTACACTGTTGAACTGATCATGCGTTTCGGTCTGTTTTTCACGTGCCAGCTCAATCTCAGCCTCAAGTCGGCGCTGTTCAGCCATTGATGCCTCAACCGATGTTTCACGCTCAGTGATACTCTTGATATGCAGCGCTGACTCATCATCCAGCGCCTGCCAACGTAGAGCTAAAAGTTCTGCTTTGGTGCGTCGTTCGCTCTGTTTCAGTTGCTGATAGCGCTCCGCCGTTGCCGCTTGTCGCTTCAAGTGTGCCAGCTGTTTGGTCACCTCTTCACGTAGGTCATTGAGACGCTCTAAATTTTCACGGGTGTGGCTGATGCGGTTCTGTGTCTCACGTCGGCGATCTTTATAGCGAGAGATACCCGCCGCCTCCTCAAGAAAGAGGCGCATCTCTTCAGGGCGCGCCTCAATAAAACGCGAAATCATGCCCTGTTCGATAATGGAGTAGCTGCGTGGACCCAACCCGGTGCCATGAAAAAGATCTGTGATATCGCGACGACGACAACGCACACTATTTAAGAAGTAGCTTGACTGACCATCTCTGCTGACCTGACGTTTAACGGAGATCTGACTATATTGCGCGTACTGACCACCCGCTGAGCCATCGTTATTATCAAAAATCAGTTCAACGGTAGCAGTGCCAACGGGTTTACGTGCGGAGGAGCCATTGAAGATCACATCAGCCATCGACTCACCACGCAGCATCTTGGCTGAGCTCTCGCCCATCACCCAACGCACCGCATCGATCACATTTGACTTACCGCAGCCGTTAGGGCCAACAACGCCTATCAGGTTGCTAGGCATATGTACCGTTGTCGGATCGACAAAGGATTTAAAACCGGCCAGTTTTATCTTCTCAAGACGCATAGAGAGGGAAGATACAGGAAGCCCAAGATAAGCAGAAGCTATGCTTAGCAATTTATCATAATAAATGACGGCTCGTTCAAAGTGTGGTAGAAAAACACTCCATACTCCGAATCTCTAAAAATATAGCGAACGATATGCTTATGAAAAGAATAGCTTTGGTAACCGTTGGTATGTGTATTGTCTCTACCTCATTTGCAGGAGGCTATCGCGTTGGCCTTCAAGGACAAAAGGCCTTAGGCATGGGGCATGCTGGTGTCGCAATGACAGATAGCGCTGAAGTGCTCTTCTTCAACCCGGCAGGCATGGTGCTGTTGGAGAGTGATACAGATATATCTGCTGGCGTGACGCTGATTGACAGTGTCGGTAAATATCAGAACGAAGAGACCAACACCACCGCTAAAACAGACAACCCTATCGGCACCCCCGTCAGCCTCTACTACTCAAAAAAATATAACAGTAAGATCGCCTATGGGCTGGGTATCTACACCCCGTATGGCAACACGGTGAAGTGGGAAGAGGATTGGGCCGGTTCACACCTCGTCAATGAGATCGCACTTAAAACGATATATGTACAACCAACGATCTCTTATAAGATTGATGAAAAGTACAGCATTGGTTTTGGCGTCACCTACGTCAATGGTGGCGTAGAGTTTAATCGTAACCTCACCACCGCACTGGTAGATGGTGATGGCAATCGCTCAAATGTCACCATAGAAGCAGAAGGCATCAGCTCATGGGGATATAACATCGGTTTCTTGGCCAAACCGATCGACAAATTAAGTGTTGGCATCAGTTACCGCTCTAAAGTCACCATGAAGGCAAAAGGTGGCGATGCTGAATTTGAAAACATCCCGGCCTCAATGCAAGCAACTTATACTGATGGAAAGTTTGATGCTGATCTTGTACTACCAGCAGAGTTAACACTAGGCATTGCTTACGATCTAACCCCCAGCACCGTTATAGCTTTTGATATCAACCGAACCTACTGGAGTGCTTATAAGAGCCTAGATATCGATTTTGACAGTGATGCCATTCCAGACTCCAGCAATGCGCGTAACTATAAAGATGTCAATATCTACCGTCTGGGTGTTCAGCATGCACTGAGAAGTAATCTAACTCTCCGCGCTGGTATCTATGTTGATGAATCACCCATTAGAGATGGCTACTTTGCTCCTGAAACACCACGTAATGACTCAGTAGGCTATACCGCCGGCCTCACCTATGAAGTCATTAAAAATCTAGATTTGGACTTTTCATACCTCTACTTGCGATTTGAAGAGTTCGATGGCTCCTATGACCATATAGTTGACCCCAATACAGGTAACGTCACCTCCTTTGGTGGTGAATACAAATCCACTGTACACGCCTTTGGTTTCGGCCTTAACTACAGATACTGAGGGATATGAGACCATGAATAATCAAATAATTAAGTTAACAGGCCTAACCCTTCTCAGCCTTGTGATGGCAGGCTGTAATGTCTCAGCTGATTTTGATGATCCTGTCGAGGATATATCGCACAGCAGTGGCAATGCTGATCTCACCACATTTGTAACGATAGGTGACTCATTAACGGCGGGGTATGCCGATGGTGCACTCTACCTGCACGGGCAGAACAACTCCTACCCCGCCATTCTTGCTCAACAGTTTGCTAAAGTGGGTGGTGGGAGTTTTGCTCAACCACTGGTTAGTGACAATCTGGGTGGGCTGCTCTTTAACTCCGTCGCAGATACTGAGAATTTTGGCAACAGACGTGTTCTTGATGCATCAACAAAGACATCTGGACCCATTGCAGGAAATCCTACAACAGAGGTCATTGGCTCAGGCCTAAATGGCAATACCTATAACAACATGGGTGTACCTGGAGCAAAGTCATTCCACTTGATATCTGCACCAAATTATGGCGACTGGACAGGATTAGCAGGGAAAACCGCAAACCCATATTTTGTCCGATTCTCTTCAGACCCAACAACAACCATAATTGCTGATGCAGCTGCACAACAACCCTCTTTTTATGTCATGTGGATAGGCAATAATGATGTGCTCGCTTATGCTCTTTCAGGGGGTACCGGTGCTGTTTCAGGGGTCGACTCTGACGACATCACTCCTGTCGCTACTTTTAATGCAACTTATACTGGTTTAGTCGGGGCATTTACAGCCGCTAATCCAGCAACACAAGGTCTATTAGTCAATATTCCAGATGTCAGCACCATCCCATACTTTACAACCGTGCCCTACAATGCTGTGCCACTGGATCAAGCAACGGCTGATGCCTTGAATGCTGGGTTTGTCGCATACAATGGTGGTGTTGCAACACTACTGGCTGGAGACCCTGCTGAAGTTGCCAAACGAACGATCACTTTTTCTGCCGGGCAAAATGGGGTTCTCATATTGGATGAAGACCTTACAGATCTGACAGGTTCTGGTTTACCTTCTATGAGACAGGCAACGGCAGATGATCTGCTGATTCTTACCACCAGTTTAAAAATTAATACGGTAGCCCCCTCTACAAAACTTTGGGGAATTACTGAGCCATTGGAAGATGCATATGTCTTGATACCATCGGAAATTCAAGCGATTGAAACAGCCAGGGTCGCCTTTAATACAACGATCAAAAATGCGGCAGAAGGGGATGTTAATTTAACCTTTTTTGATGTGGCTGCGGTTATGCTGGAGTTAAGCACCACCGGTATTGATTATGGAACAGGTTTTGTTGATGCCACCTATGCCACTGGCGGTGCGTTCTCCTTGGATGGTGTCCACCCAACAGCACGCGGCTATGCGGTCATTTCAAACCGTATGATTGACACCATTAACGGCGCCTTGAATGCCACCATTCCACGCGTTGATCCTGGGGCTTACAGCACTATCTTTCTCAAATAGGTTGGTGATTAGAGGTACGAAGCTCAGCCATACTGGTTGTTATCTGTAGGAACGGCGCCACGCCGCGATGAATTCCGCTGCCAAGCCCAATCGCGGCGAGGGCACCGCTCCTACGGGTATACTGAGCTTTGTACAGTAACTACCTGTTGTTTCAGGCTGTAGGGCGGGATTTATCCCGCCTGTGGTGTCGAAATAAAATCATGCGGCTCAATTTACCTCCGCTGGCGGGATAAATCCCGCCCTACAGAGATTTTTTCAAGGGTGCTGAATAGTTACATGGTTTTAAGATCACGCATAAAAAAGCCTGAACAGCTAAATATTGTTCAGGCTTTTTTATGTTTAAGCCTTCCGAATTAGAAAGTGGAAAACCCCCTCTTCCTCTCGTGACTCAAGTAGCTCATTACCCGTCATACGGGCAAAGCCGGTAAAGTCCTTTACTGAGCCGGGATCCGTTGCGGTGATGTAGATCACCTCACCACTCTGCATGGCGGCCAACGCCTTTTTGCTGCGTAGAATAGGCATGGGACAGTCCAGCCCTGTTGCATCGACATGTTGGTCAAAATCGGCCACTGCGGCTCCTTTTAAGTCAGTTGGTTATGAGATGGCGCGCATTATTAACCGCTTGGCAGGTGATTGCCAGCAGCTAAGCTAAGTTGCTAGCTACTGGCGGATACCTTCAACAACCAACTCAAGCTCAACCTCTTGTGAGGCAGCGCCTAGCTCAAACATGATGCTCCAATCTTTAAGCCCCAGTTTGGTTGTGCCTCGAAAACCACGGCGGTAACCGCCCCATGGGTCTCGCCCATTGCCAGTATGCTCTACATCAATGGTAATTGGCTTAGTAAGACCCATTAGGGTGAGATCACCCGTTAAGAGTGCCTTACCACCCCCCAGCTCCTTAAAAGAGCTAGAGATGAATGAGGCCTTTGGATATCGTTTTGCTTCGAGAAAGTTGTTGCCACGGAGATGTTTGTCTCGTTCAGCGTGGTTGCTATCCACACTGCCGGTGTCGATCTCTATACTTACTTTGGCCATCGACGGGTGATCTTCATCGTAGCTGAAGGTGCCTGAAAAGGTGTTAAAGCGACCAATCAACCAACTGTAACCCAAGTGTTGGATGCGAAAGTTGATTGATGCGTGACCGCCTTTGGTATCGATCACATAGTCGGCCGCATGCAGCGGTGCGGTGACTATTAGGGTGCTGATCAGTACAGCAGTAAGATGTTGATACAAACGCATAGCATTCTTCCCTATCGAAGGAGAAAGATCAGCGCCCAAGCATGCGTAGTAGGGTGCTATCTTTATCAAAAAAGTGGTGTTTCAGTGCCGCAAGGGCGTGCAGTCCGGCCAATCCAATCAGGCCATAGGCCAATAATAGATGACTATCTCCTGCAATATCTTCTTGATCCTCAAAACCATCTATCAGCGCAGGAATATCAAACAGACCAAACACCTCAAGTGGGGCACCATCCGCCGTGGAGATTAGATAGCCGCTAATGAACATTAGAACAATGAGCAGATAGAGCAGGATGTGAGCAGCACGGGCTGCAAAATGCTCAAATGAGCCCGCTCTACTAAGCGCCGGTGGCGGTGGTGAGATAAAACGCCATAGCAGGCGAAACAGAGTCATGAGAAGAAGCACAACACCCACCCCTTTATGGATAAAGGGTCCTTGGTTATACCAAGGGTTGTAGTAGGTGAGTGAGACCATCCAGAGACCTAGGGCAAACATGCTTGGCACCACCAGAGCGACTAACCAATGTAGTGTTATTGCAATCAAGCCATATCGTTCGTGGTTATTTTTTATCTGCATAATTTTAAGGTGTTGAGGGGAATGTTTTTATAGCGTGTAGACGTGCCTGCCGAAGTGCATCACCCAGCGCCCTACCCTCAAGCCCTGTTGGCTGAAGCGATTTGGCTGAGATAGCAGCAATGACTGGCAGTAGGTTTGTCAGCCAATTCGTTAGGTTGATCTTCTCCGGCCACAAGATGCGCACAAGTTGAAGAAGTCTATTAAACAACTGCGGAGCTCTAATGGCTCTGCTCTGTTCAAGCAGACTGAGTACCTCTTCAGCATCACTCATCTGTAGATCATGCAGTGAAGAGGCATTTTTTACCGTGAGTTGTAACAACTCGGTAAAAGGTTTTTCAGCACGTAACCCCTGGCATAACAGATTGATATCAGCCTCCTCTTTGATGACGGGCCAATAGAAGAGCGCGACAAAACGGATAACGGGGTCATCACAGGAGATGGTGGCTCGCTGTAGCGTGGTGATAGCCATTGTGTGATGCTGATCAAGCAGAGGCATGAGGTGCTGCAACGCACCACATTGATGAAGTATCTGGACAAAAAGCCAGGGTGACGTGGTCGAGAGTGAACGTTTGAACTCGCGCCAAACCCGCTCACGCTTCAGATGACCAAAGTCCTCGGTGGCACTCATCTGCTGCATCAGTGCCAGCGTATCTGTTGCCACCTCAAAGCCATATGCACCAAGATAGGCGGCAAAACGGGCCACCCGCAGCACTCTAACCGGGTCCTCTACAAAGGCGGGGGTGATATGGTGAAGCCTTCTCTTTTGCAGATCTTGCAGGCCATGATAGGGGTCGATGAGTTGTCCATCTGCATCTTCGGCGATGGCGTTGATGGTGAGATCACGACGGCTGAGATCCTGCTCTAAAGTGACCTCGGCGGTCGCTTGGGTGGTAAAACCTTTATAACCTGCGCCGGTTTTAAACTCTCTTCTGGCCAGTGCATACTCATCCCCTGTCTCAGGATGAAGGAAAACAGGGAAATCACTATCAAGATGACGAAAGCCCTGGTCAAGCATCGCCTGTTCAGTCGCACCGACAACAAGCCAATCCTGTTCGGTAGCGGTCATGCCAAGCAATCTATCCCTAACGGCGCCACCGACAAGGTAGCTCTTCATTCTGTTTTACGGTACATGGTGGGCGTTATTCTCACTGATCTGCGAACGTTGGATAATAACGCCTGTTGAGGCTGAGGTGAATGGACTTTGTTGATTGTCTATCAATAATGCCTTAAGGGAGGCGAGCCTTGCCCCGTTTTCTTTAAAAGGGGGTATCTACTTCATTGGCCTTTTTCCACTCCAGACACTTTATGCTCATGTAGGGTCGCATTTATGCGACCAGCCGAACCTGCAAACATGCACATGAATGTGCACCTACAGCCATATTAGGCCAATGGAGTGGATACCCCTTTTCTTTAAATTACAGTGCATCATCTGAGTGACTGAGCTTTGCACCTAATCTTTTGACGGCTCATCTGCACTGGCGTCATCCGTCATATCAATTAGATTTTCGATCTCTTGGCCAAGATCTTGCGCCTTCTGTAGCTCTTCAAGGATATCATCTGGATCGCTGCTCTCACTCTCCTCTTTAGGTGCCTCAATCGCTATTTCTGTAGCAGCACTCTCTGCAAGCAGCGCATCGATATCATCAACCTCGCTCTCTGATACCTCTTTGGGTGCATCAATAACCATTTCATCAATTTCATTGGCGACTTTATCTAAATCATCCAACAGATCCTTTGACAGCTCATCATCGGAATCGCTCTTCTCCTCTATTGGTACATTGATAGAGTCCAATAGATCATCAACCGCATCTGTTGATAGATTCTCTTTCTCTTCAGGAACGGCTACTGGGGCCTCTTCAGTAGGCGCCTCTTCTTGAATCTCTAAAAGCTCATCAGCAACAGGCGCTTCAGTAGAGACATCTAGATCAGAACCATCACTTGGTTCCTCTTCCGATGGCTCTAACAGCTCATCAGCAACAGGTGATTCAGTAGAGATATCTACATCAGAACCATCACTTGGTTCCTCTTCGGATAGTTCTAACAGCTCATCGGTAACAGGTGATTCGGTAGAGACATCTACATCAGCATCATCTTGTGTGCTATTTTCTGCCAATGTGCCCATCAATACAGATGATATCGATGCCTCTTTAGAACCATCCTCTGCTGCGGCCTCTTGTCGGGCATCTTCATCCAAGACGTTGGCGTACTCACTCAACATCCTACCCAGCGTACTCATCGAAACTGAGAGTTCTTCTTTCAGCTTGTCGTTTGCTTCTTTAAGACGTGCGAACTCATTATTCTCGGCAGGGGCCTGCTCTTTATTGCTAGTAGAAGCAGGCAGTTCAAGATTGAAGAAGGGGTCAGTGACCGCATCAAAATCAGTGGCAAGTTTAGATAGTTTTTCATGGTCTCTGTTGAGGTATATTTTTATAAATCTTTGATAGAAGTGTCTCTCAGATTTTGAAAACTTGCGTACGGTGCTATCCAGCACGCTATCTTCATAGTGATATTTGCCGTTCAACATGCAACGTACTTTTTCATCTCTGGCACTACGATCTTTTTTGAGTTGTTTAATTAAGGCTTCTGCGGCAGCTTGGTCTTTAGCATTGCGCTTCATCGCAAGAACAACCATTACGACGATGATGATCAGCAAGACCAAGAGCACTTCGCCCATAGCCATAATAATGATGGAATTTATTTCGATCATCCTATGACCTCCTATTTCGCATCGTTATTGCTGCTATCAAAGCCTAAATCGATCTTCGCCAAATACTTTTTTGCATATAGAAAAAGCATGAAGAAGGCAAAGAAGGTTAGAGATAACTCTCCAGCGGTTATTAGCCAGAAATAAGCACTTTCACTCATCG
Organism: Candidatus Polarisedimenticolaceae bacterium; assembly: GCA_021647945.1. Lineage (GTDB taxonomy): Bacteria > Pseudomonadota > Gammaproteobacteria > Chromatiales > Chromatiaceae > JAKITT01. Next base: position 27,274 of record JAKITT010000017.1, on the reverse strand, counting down.
CACACCTTTAACTCGGATAATTCATAAATTATGTACAATCTTGCTTGTCTATTGATTCCACAAGAAATATTTCTTCAGTCACCCGTAATCACTGATACGGGATCTCTTCAGAAATTTTCTTCTGAAACCAATATCCTGCGCAATGAAGTGCATGGATGCACAAATACAAGCGAAGACAGGAGTCGAGAGCTGTCTTTGCACAAATTTGTGAAATATCCGGGTTAATCGTCATCTTCAATCTCTTCATCATCTTCAAGGCTGGGGTTCTTGCTCTTTCGGCGCATAAACCAGTAGATGCCACCACCAACAATAATAAGGATGGCATTTCCTGCTGCAAAGAGAATGAGTGCCTGCTGTAACCCTCCACCCGTCTCGGGTTCCTCCTCAGTCACCGCTTCATCCTCTTTTTCAGACTCAGTAGCGGGTTCTTCTGGTGTTGCCTCTTCTATCTTTTCGACAGGGGGTGGCGGTTCTTCAACTTCAGCAGCGGAACCCACTATCTTAATAGATGAAAATCGGTGGTTAACAGGCTGGTCATTCTGGCTTTGGGCCGTCAGTTTAACCTTGAGCTGCCGATCACCATGAAAGCTTGCGGGGTCAAGTTGGCTAGTATAAACCCCTTCTCCACTAGGCTTCAGTATGATTTTTGATGACGCCTCTTCACCCACAAGCTGTGCATCAAAATGGATCGAGTCTCTCTTCAACATGTCAGCTTCTAATGTCACCTTTAGATTAAAGCGACCAGCTCCATCAGTGGCAGGTGTCAGCTCAAGGAAACCAGGCTGAAGGATCTCATAGAGTTGACGCTGTTCACGAACAAAGGTGGCACCTTTGGCACTGATAATCAGCTCCCCTACACCCTCATCAACACCTTCACCAAAACGAAAGGTGAAACGGCCATCATTGGCTTTTTCATCATCTCCCTGGCCATTATCAACCACCGGGCGTGGCTCTGAGAGGCCATCTTTAGCCCAACGTTCAGAGGTGATATTGACCATGCGTAAAAATCTTTTTTTGCTGATTATTTCACCATGCTCTGTAAACATGACTTCAATCGGCATCGCCTCACCCACCAACATTCGGCTTGGTAGTGCAGTCGATTTCATCTTTAGATCTGTGACGATCATGACGCGGTTGTCAGGGTCCATATCCGCCTGGATACTCCACTCACCCGCTTGAGGGTTTTTGATGGTTAACAGATCGTATCCACGATCTCGATGCCACTGAACATTGGATGGGGCATTGTCCGCTTCAAAACTATACCCCTTTGGCGGCTTAATCCGGCTCGGTTCACTGCCCTCTCTGCGGAAAATAAGCAGGGTCGCTTCAGAGATACTTTTATCGATGGTAAAGCGGTTATCTTTGAGTGGCACCGTGTCGGGCCGGCTCACCTTCTCAAACATTTTCAAAAAGACCCGTTGCAGTCGATCGGCACTGTTGACCTGTTCATACCAACCCCCGGTTGATTCAGAGAGCTGGCGCATCAGTTCATGATCAGCCCGCTCTGAGAGTGCAATGGTATGTACCGCGACACCCAATGATTTAAGGTGTGGCACTATCTCATCAAGAATTCTATTGCGTGACTGCTGATCTTTGCTTGCGTCTTTGGATACATCTACCATGCCATCGGTCAGCAGTATGATGCTACGACGATAGATTTTTGGTGCGCCACTCCAGTCGTTAGTGGCGCGTTTTAGAGCCAGTTCGATATTGGTATAGAGGCCACGTGAGTGAATCTTACCCGCTTCAGCACGAGCACGTTTTTTCCATGCGTCATCAATGACCCCTAGTTTGATCTGCATGTTGACGTATTGGCCAAATGTCCAGACACCGGCGCGAGTCTCTGCTGGCAGCAGGCCCACCAATAGTCGCAGCGCCGAACGACGCAGATTCTGAGGGTCGTTCTCCTTCATGCTGCCTGAGATGTCGATCAAAACCCGTGTATCAACCTGCTCCAGTTCATCTGCCGCCCCCGCCATGGATGGCAGCAACAACAAAGTGCTTAGTAGAAAAGCAGCCGCAGTTTTCCATATCTCGTTTCTTTTCATCACTTAAACTCAATTATTTGGTTTCTCAGCATGTTAGCGGCCTATCTTCATGCCACTTTAATTCCCAGTAGTGAAAAGATAAGCCACATATGCAGTTTAGGTGATAAATTAAGATTGGTATGGAAGCTGTTGAAATTAATCCTCTATTTTCTGCCAGTTAAGAGGAAATAGCCTTGATGTGGATAACGCTGGACGCGCTGTAATCTGGTATGCCAGTTTAAGGTTGCTCTCAGTAAGCACCTCAACAGCAGAACCTACCGCGACAACAGCCCCCTCTAATAGCAGTTGTAGACGATGGCAATAGTGCGTTGCCAGACTCAAATCATGCAGTACGACGACAACAGAACCTCCGCCACTACAGTGTCTTTGTAACAGCGCCATCACATCTAGCTGATGAGCAGGGTCGAGCGCTGCGACAGGTTCATCTGCCAGTAGGATATCCGGCTCAGTGACCAGTGCCCGCGCCAGTAATACTCTGGCGCGTTCCCCCCCTGAGAGGGTGTCAAATGAGCGCTCTTTCAGATGTTGGGTATCTGTTTGCAACATAATATCGCGGATGATCACCTCATCCTGCTGGTTGGGTTTTTGCCAACTGCCAAGATGCGGAATGCGGCCCAACTCAATCAAACGTTCAACCGTGAGTGGCCAGTGTGCCGTGCCACTCTGACTGAGATAGGCAATCTTCTTAGCACGGGACTCAACATCAATGGCATGATAGGGCTGCTGCTCAAGCTGAAGCCTCCCCTCATCTGGCATCACCAAACCCGCCAAGAGTCGCAGCAGCGTCGTTTTACCCGCACCATTGGGGCCGATCAGACCCAGCATCTCTCCCTTAGCTAGGCTCAGGTCAACCTGCTTTAGAATGGGGCGACCCCCTAAACTCAGCGATAGATTGTGACCTTCAAGTAGCCTCATAACTGATAGCGCCGGGTTTTTAAGATCAAGTAGAGGAAGAATGGCGCGCCGACCAGTGAGGTGATCACACCCACATTAATCTCTGTTGACCCTGGCAACAGCCGAACAGAGATATCCGCAGCCAAGAGTAAGATAGCACCGCCAAGTGCGCTGACGGTCATCAGGCGACCCGGCTGATAGCCCACCAATGGTCGCAACAGATGAGGCACCACTAAACCGATAAAACCGATAGAGCCAGTGACTGAAATAGCCGAGCCAACCGCCAGAGCCACTGCCAAAAAGACACGCCAGCGTAGTCTGAACAGGTTGATACCCATCGACTGAGCCGTCTCCTCGCCCAGCGTCAGTGCATCAAGTTTTCGTCCACAGCCCAACAGCAGCGCCCAGCCCAACAGTGTGCCGGGCAACATCACCCAGAGATCATCCAGGCTATGATTGGCCAGCGAACCCAACATCCAAAGCACAATCTCCTGCACGGCATAGGGGCTAGGGGCCAAGTTGAGTAGCAGTGAGATCATCGCCAGCGTCAGCGCATTGACCGCCACACCTGCCAGGATCAATGTCACCGTGCCCGCCTGCCGACCAGAGAGTAGGTAGACCAGCAATGTGGCGAACAGTGAGCCGATGATACCGCCCAACGGCAGGGCCAGTGAAAAGAGTGAGACTAAGCCAAAATAAAGCACAATGACGGCACCCAACGCGGCACCACTGGCACTACCGATCAGACCGGGGCTGGCCAGTGGATTACGTAGCAACCCCTGCATTGCAGCGCCACTGGCACCCAGTGTCGCCCCGACAATCACCGCAATAAGTGTGCGCGGCAGGCGCACCTCAGTCAGGATAATGGCGAATATAGATGGATCATCTGAAAAGCTCTCCAGCAGTGCCTGCACAATGGGGATAGGGTTGGAGCCTACGAAGAGTGAACTGACCGTAAGTGCCGCCAACAGCAAAGTGAAGAGTTGCAGCAGATGTTTTTGACTCAGCTTGTTCATTGCCAATGCGCCACATCAAGCGCCTCAATCGCATCAGCGATCATCGGCCCACCACAGATCCAGAAACGGTAGTCGATCTCCGCCATTGGTTTGCCGCCGGCAAGCTGCTGCAATACGGGGTGACGCAGTTGACGCTGGCCAATTGAATCGCTATTGGCAGCATAAGAGGAGGTAAAAAGCTGCTCTGGCTCAGCCAGCAGCAGCGTCTCAAGATCAATCTGTGCATAACCGCTGATACCCACTTGGCTAGAGAGATTCTGCCACCCTGCCAGCTGTAGCGCCTCATCCTGTAGCGTATTCTTGCCACTGGTATAACCTCGTACTTGGTAGAAGAGCGCTCGTGGTCGAGTAGCCCGTGGTTTGGCTGCAATGCGCTCAATTCGCCGATCCATCTCAGCAATCAATTGATCCCCACGCCTCTCCTGCCCCAACAGGCTTGCCAATCGGTGGATATTGTCACGAATGGTCTGGATGGCGTTGGCACTGGGAAAACGCTCCACCTGAAAACCGAGCCGTTCTAACAACAGCACCAAAGCGGGGTCACTGTATTCACTCGCCAGCACCAGATCAGGCTGTTGTGCAATCAGCTCCTCAACCCGTGCATGATTAACCGTATGGTGGGCCGCCTGTTCAGCCATAAAAGAACTGGTTCTATCTTGGGCCAAAAAGGTGATGGAGGCGACCTGAGACTCATCCGCCAGCAGCAGCAAGAGCTGGTCAGTACAGAGATTGATTGAGACAACGCGCGTTGCTGCTGCCTGTAGCTGCGTTGAGAGCAGTAGAAGCGTAAGCAACAAACTCTGTTTGAATAAACGACCCAAGATACGCCCTTCTGCTGATATTTTGGTCGGTTATTCTACAGCAGGAGGGGGGCTATTCAATGTTGGAGAGCTATATAGAGCTATATGGAAATAGATATAACCACAGAGAACACAGAGGGCACAGAGAATTCGATATAAGTAATGGTGATTAGGTACAAAGCTCAGCCATACTGGTTGTTATCTGTAGGAGCGGCGCCACGCCGCGATGAATTCCGCTGCCAAGCCCAATCGCGGCGAGGGCGCCGCTCCTACGGGCATACTGAGCTTTGTACCTAATCACCTAAGTAATTCTCTCTTTTCTCTGTGTTCTCTGTGCCCTCTGTGGTTCATTCTTCTTGGCAGATTTGTACAAGGGTGGGCACGGTGTTTGTGCTCACCATGCTCCGGTATTACGCAAAACTGCGTGGGCACAAAAAACGTGCCCACCCTACGTTACTGCATCACACACAAATCAATAGATATTCAGAAATAACCGTCAGTTAGTGTAAGCAGAAAAGCTTCCAAATCTGTGTAATCATTACTTGTCACTGCTGGTGGGTTGATTTCAGTAGAGTCTAAACCAAGCCCGTTTTGATTTAGTTCATCCAGTAATTCATTGGCAATATTGTTGGCTGAGTTAAAAAAACCACCTACTTCAGCCTCAATACCTTCACCACCAAATGTATCATAGTGTCTTATCACCTCTTCCAAGGTCTCATACACCCCGTTATGCATATAGGGTGCAGTCAACTCAATATTACGTAGTGTCGACACTCTAAACTTTCCACGCTCCGTACCCGCAGCTATATCTGCCGGATCTACGCTTTGATTTGCAGCTTCACCAAATTCATCAAGCCCACCAAGCCCTTCATCTATGGCTGGGTCTGCTGGATTATCCGGGTTGGCTGGCGTGCCAACATTGTAGTATTTAAAATTGGTAAAGAGTGAACGTGCCGCTCCCGTCTCATCCAGGGTATGACAGTTGGCGCATTTAGCATCACCCATAAAAAGTTCCAGGCCACGCTGCTCTGAATCTGTCCATGGGTCTGTTGGTACCAGCAGACCAGCCAGCTTGGCATCAAACTTGGATGTAAATGGATTAAGTTCCTTTGATGCTTCAAAGGCAGCAATCGCATCTGCGATATTATTGTATGCAGTCGCAGTGTCATCTAAGTGATCGTTATATAAAGCTAAAAAGTCGGCGACATAGTTGTGTTTGGTGCTGGCTTTGACTTTGGCCACCACGTCCTCAGCATCAACATTGTTCATCTCAACCGGGTTTAGAAATGGACCTTTCGCCTGCTCAACAAGATCACTTGCCCGTCCATCAAGAAACTGTCCTCCCCGGTATTTAGAAGGCGTCTCTTCTGCCTGCTCCTGCCGCTCCCCAACCGGAAGCAGTTCAAACTCAGGAGAGAAGGAAGCATATGCAGCTGTTGGTGCATTGCGATTACCAAATCTTCCAGCTACCGATCCTTCTGAAACAGGGTCTGCTGTGGTGACAGCTGGATCAGGGTCGGCAAATCCACTGTTGGCTGAATCATCTAGATCATGACAACTCGCACATGACTGATTGCCTTCACTTGATAGATCTTCATCACGAAATAGTTTACGCCCCAATTCAACCTTTGATGTACCTCCAGTGATAGTGCCATCACCGCCACTACTCGCACCACCACAACCACTCAGCAGCAGAACGGATAGACTAAAACAGAGACTCAAAGAGCCGTAAGAGAATCGCTTAAACATAGATATTAGCCTCTCGCAAATATATGAAACTTATGTTGTTATTTATAGCCGCTGGTTAGTCACGGGCATAGATATAAGCCTACATAAATTACGGTAAATATACTGTGCTATTCATTCTGTTATAGCGCTACCTAGCTCACATATTGGTACAAAAAAGAGACGACTTAGGGCGCTGGTTCTGCAAGCCCTTTTGAGTAGTGCATTGTGCCACTGCTGTCGATGATTACTGCATCAATATCGGTCAGCGTTTCAATGAGTGCCAAGCCTTTTTTCAGACCCATGATGAAGAGTGTTGTTGAGAGCGCATCGGTGGTGGTTGCATCGGCACCGATGATGGTGACACTGCGCAGTTGGCTGGGTGATTGGCCCGTTTTAGGGCTTATGATGTGGTGATAACGTACACCACCCGCTTCAAAATAGCGCTCATAATCACCCGAGGTAGAGACGGCAGCATCCGACAGCGGCAGTAACACGACGGTTGAATTTTTATCTCTGGGGTTTCGGATGGCCACATGCCACGGCCGCCCTCTACGATCACCCAGGATGCGACTGTCACCACCCGCTGTGACCAGTGCATGCGCTACCCCTGCCCTTTTTAGTAGCTCAATAGCGCCATCAACAGCATGTCCTTTAGCGATACCACCCAGGTCAATCTGCACACCCTTGATAGCAAATGCTACCGTACGTTTGGTTGAATCAAATAACAGATGATTGAAGTCAATCGTTGATAGCAGAGACTCTATTTTCGCTTGTTCTGGGTGGATAGCTGCTCTGTAATCATAGAGCTGGCCAATACTGGCGAAGGTGATATCAAAAGCACCTTGGCTCAAACGGGAGAAGTAGACAGCCTTTTGCAGCAGTTGGTACATCTCTTGAGAGATGCTTACCGGTGATTGGCTTGCCAGCCGGTTGATACGGCTCAGCTCACTCTCTTCACGAAATGGACTCATCAGCAGATCGATACGCCACATCTCATCAATAACATCTTGAGCCAACTGCTCTGCCTGTTCCTCGTTGGGATGCCATAATTCAACTGAGATATGAGTCCCCATAACCGCCGCCGTTTTCTCTACCCAAGCGGCATTGGCTTGTGGCATGTTAGTCAACAGCAGTAGGACAATTATGTAGCGAACAACGCTCTTGTGAAATGTTGGTTGAAACAGATAGCCTATTCGGCAACTATGGCCTAGTATTATCATCATGTCTAAACTTGATATAGTAAAAGAAACAATAACTTACCTGTTATTCTAGTTGGAGTCACTAACCACCCACATAGCAAGAAGTTTGAGGATCCCACCTAAAATGGGCTATTGGTTACATGATTGTGCTTAGTCTAACTGGCTGAAAACAGATATAACCACAGAGAACACAGAGAACAGAGGAAATTAATCATATTGAATTCTCTGTGCCCTCTGTGTTCTCTGTGGTTTATTCTTGTTGGCAGTTGCCATGAGGCAACATACACGTTGTAACAGCAGAGTCTTTACCTCAATTTGAATCGAGATTGTTTCAGATATTAGTTTAAAGGGGGTATCTACTTCATTGGCCTAATATGGCTGTAGGTGCACATTCATGTGCATGTTTGCAGGTTCGGCTGGTCGCATAAATGCGACCCTACACGAGCATAAAGTGTCTGGAGTGGAAAAAGGCCAATGAAGTGGATACCCCCCTTAGTTTAATCGGCTGGCTTCTTTCAAATGTAGGTACAGCTTCTGAACTCAAGACTTTTGGTGCTATTATTGGTGTAGGCGTTATCACCACATCAGCACTTTTAGTATTGCTTGCCGTCATCGGCGCTTTTGCATATATGGTGTATGACGCTGGGCACCAAAAACGATAACGCAAATAACTACTCACTCTCCTGCAACTTATAGTAATCAATCTGTCGCTTAAACACAGTACGATCCAGTGGCTCCAATAACTGATCCTTAAACCGCATACCTGGCTTCACTACCATATTGTCCATTGCAGACTCTTTCCATGGCACAATATAGAGCACCTGCGGTAGATCCTGGCTACCGATAATGGCAGCCCCTTCCAACTCAATTCGCTCTGCGGCTGAGAGAGGGGCAGCAAGAGTGACCATCAATACACCAAACATATAGACTCGCTTACTGCAAAACACTGACCACCTCCGTTAATCGCTCCTGTTTTGCATAGCGGGCTGGAATCAGCATTGCAAGCTCAGTAAAACTCCTCTTCACCCACTCATCGTAAATACCCATGGTCGTGCGTTCAGCATTGGCCTGGAAGATCTCAATTGCCTTTTCTTCAAATGGGTAGGCCTGCTCCTCAAGCAGCATCTCATACTGCTCTAACTCCTCCTCATTTAATCCTTTTGGGCGGTCAGATGTCATCAATGATTGCCCTAGATGTTGGTATATCTTAGCCATACGGAAGGTGGCCAGCGTGGCAAACTCAGCCACTTGGTACTGGGCTAAACGGCTATAGCTGTCGATGGCGAGTTTCATTCTATGGCGTTTTTTCTTCAGGCTCTTACGCAGTGGAATGCGCAACTCTATACGTTCATAGTCACTAAACAGCGGTTCAGAGAGTATGTAGGTTGCCTTGGCCGCTAGATAACGTGAGCGATCATTGCGTGCCTCCCCTGCCGCTTTATCAACTTTTACGATCTGCCGTAACCAGTAGTCTCGTTTCTTTGGCTCATTGATCTTCTGGTAGAGCTGCACCAACTGCTCACGCCCCTCTAACGCCTGTGCCATCGGTTTTGGAAAGGCTCTAACATAACGTTTGTATGCCCCTATAGCCTGCCATTTTGAGCCCGCTTTTTGGTAGAGTTCTGCCGCCTGCCAACTCGCGTCACGCTGTATCTCAGGGGATCTATCGCTCTCTGCAATCTGGCTAAAAACAGTGGCTGCCTTAATCGGCTGGTCGGTATTGAGATAACCAAGGGCCAGATTTTTGCGTACCTCTGGCAGCAATTTGTAACCTGGATATTTTTTTTCAAAACCGACTAATATCTGCACCGCCTTCGTCCAGTCGTTAGCCGTAATCAGACTAATTGTTGCATCATAATCAGCCGTAGCAACGATGGATGCGCTGGGTGTTTGGGTGCCAATTCGCAGGAAATGTGCGGCAGCGAGTTGATGTTGGCCAACCAACCGTTCCAATTCACCCTGCTTGTAGATCGAAGCGGCAAGACGCTCAACAAAAACAGTACGCTGGCGGCTTCTGCTCGGTAGTGATTCCAATACACGTTTATAACTCTCTTCAGCTTGAGCAAACTCACTGCGTTCAAAACTGGCATGCGCCACAATCTTCCAGGCGCTCAGCTGCTGAGCCGCTGTTGCTGGCGGCTGTTGTGCGGTCACCTGCTGAGCAACAGTGAGTGCCTGTGCATACTCAGCTAATTGGAACAGCTGCTCAGCGGCATCAACCATCACCCCTGAACGTCGCCTGTCCTCAGGGAACTGCGCTGCAAAACGTAGGGCACTTTTTATCGCCTGCTGCTGCCATGCGGTTTTATCTGCTGCCTCTAAATCCCCACCTGCGGCAGCATAACTCAGCAGAAGTGCATACCCCGCCTCTGCTGATTTCTCATGTGCAAGGTAGTCATAGGCGGCGTGTCTATATTCACTAATCGCCTGTTTGTAGCGCTTTTGATCAAACAGCAGATCTGCCAATAGAAAATTGACCTGCCCAGTCTGCTCATCGGCTGGGAATAGGCTGATAAATGTACGATACCAGTGCTCCGCCAGATCAAGATTTTGTTGCCGTTTCTTCCTATATTTCCTAGCCTTTTTCTGTGCATTGGTATGCGCTTCACTGGCTAATTCAAGCAGGGTCAGATGCAGCTGTTGATTAACAAATGTTTGGCCAGCACTCTCCAACTGTTGCCAATTAAAACCATCATTACGGTAGCGTTTAATAAAGCCCTTTTTGCTCAGCAACGCCTGTTGGATAAAACCTGCCTCAATGTAGACGGCAATCTCTTTGGCTTGTAGTGACGGGGCTTTTGCATGGGTTGGATCAAGCAGCACAAAGGCCAAGTAGGTCTGTGCCGCATCGCGGTAGCGTCCCTGCTCTTGATAGAGCTCAGCCATCCGCTGGTAGAGCATATATTCATAGTCACGATGGCCATGTTTTTCAAAGTAATGGGTGATGGCCTGCTCTCCACCCATACTGGAAAAACTCAGACTGGTGATACGTAGGGTGTCATTAAGCAGTGCTTGATCGGCCACCTCATCTTCAGCCAATAGCCTGTCCAACAGATGAATGAAACTGCCAATGGCAGCATCGGTCTGTTGCAGTTTGTAGTGGCTCCAACCCAACTTGTAGGTGGCTCTGTACTGCAATTTAGGATTGTCATCTGCCTTAATGAGTGAACGGTAGGCCTCTGCCGCATCTGTATAGGCCCGATGCAGAAAGAGATACTCAGCACGACGGAACTGCGCCTCTAGATAGTGTTTGCTTTGCGGGTAGCCAGCGACCAATCGCCCAAGCACTTGGTGTGCCTGCTCTGTTTCACCGCTGTTACCGTAGGCACGTGCCAATTGGTAGAGGATGCGGTCACTGTTTTTGTAGTCAGGGTTACTGGCTAACAGCTGCTCGTAACGCCTGATGGTGGGTTGCAGCGAGGTGGCTTCAATTGCAGGAGTATCTTCCGCAAAGAGTTGATCCTGCCGTGCCCGTAGCTCTAAATCAGTCACCCGACGAGTCGCTTCAACAGTGAGTGGGCCATCTTCCGTCGCACGTTTTTTTAACAGGGTACGGTAGTGTGATTGCACCTGCTGACGGTCTGTAATCAGCGGTTCATCACGTCTAATCTCAACGGCTGGCCACTGTTGCTGCGTCATGCTGCCTATCACTCCAGCACGCTCTTGATCACTACGTGTTGTGCTAAAACAGCCCTGCAACAGCATCAATGGCATGAGTAGATAGAGCGCTCTCATTGCGCCTGCGCCTCGGCCTGTTTTAATGCATCGTCATGAATCTGGGCAATGGCAAACTGTGCTTGTGTTAGGTAGCTCTCTAGACGTTGCTGCTGTTGCTTTAGATAGGCCAGTGAAGCGCTGGTAATTTCAGCACGCTGCATGTTAATTAGCTGTGCCACAACAGGCTGAAGGTAGGTGATCTGTTCTGCCGTGGCGCTGATCTCTCTTTTAAAGCGGCTGAATTTAGCGGGCTGCTGATCTCTTATCGCCTTCAATTGTGCCTGCTTTTGTTTGATCTCTTCTAACAGGCGTTCACTCTCAAGTAATCCCTCCTCAGCTGACCAGCGCCGTCCCTTAAAATCACTGCTGGCTTGCCACAGCAGAATGCCCCGAAAAAAGTGGATGCGTTGCTGTAGATCTGCTTGGTCGATCTGCTCGGCCAATTGAGGTAACTGGCCCTCAAGCAGATCAAGCCGCGCCAGTGAACGCCTCTCTTTACTGGTTGCCAGTGCCAAAGCATCATCATCGGCTGTTATCTGATTCAGTTGTAGGCGTTGCTGTTGCTGTTTTTGTTGCAGCTTTTGAAACTGTTCAATGGCAGTGCTGCGGTCTAACAGCGGCAGTTTTTGCTGATAGTTCTGTTGACGAGCAGCCAGCATGGTGTCGAAGGTGGTCAGTTCAGATGACCAGTGACTCAGGTTCTCTTCAATCGCCAACAGGTCACGCAGACTCTGGAGCGCGGTTTGAAAAGGGTGGCTGATCAGGATCGGTTGCAGATAGCTGTTGAGGTTATCATCCGGCTGTTGATCAGGTTTCGACAGATAGCGCTGGGTGAAAACGGCTGATTGCACACGGTCTTGGGCCATGACAATCTCAGCCATCTCCCGCTGATAGATCTCAATGGCATTGTTGTAATGCTCTACCGCTTGCGGTTTAGCATTGAGCTGCAAGAAGGCGTAGGGAATAGCCAACAGGGCATCTTGCACCACCGGGTTCGTCGACGAACGCTCACTCAGTGCTACCCAGTGGGCCAGCGCTTCAGGGTAATTCTCCTGCTCGGCATAACCCCAACCTGTGGCCAGAATGGCCTCACTGGATAAGAGCCCTTTAATGCGGATCTGACTGAGGGTGCGCTTGGCCAAATCGAGCTCTCCCTGCTGTAACAGCCAGGAACCGAGCGTCAACTTGGCTCGGTCACGCAGTGCGATTTGCTCTTCATCGGTTGTCTCAATGCGGCTAAGCCTATCCAATAGTGCCTGACCCTGCTCAATCTCACCCAATCTCAGCTGTGCGATGGCGAGGTTGTATTGGCCATACAGTGCCCAAATGGAGTCACCTTGCAGACTACTGAGTTGTGCCACCGCCTCTTTATTACGCATTTGATCGAGCAGTAACTGACCATAAATCAGCTGCTGTTCCTGCTGTTGAGAATCGGGCAGCGAGCCTTTGATCTGTTGTAAGCTCCTCTCTGCCGCCTGTTGTAGACCACGTCGATAGCGTGACTTTGCCAGATGAAACTGAATGCGATCATGCAGCACTTCACTCTCCTGCTCCAGCAGCAGACGGTTAAGAATCCGCTCCGCCTCATTGTGCATGCCATAGGATAGATAGAGCCCACCCAGCAGCAGCTCGGCATCACTGCCCTGCTCTCTCATTGGGGATTTTTGCAGTGCTGCCGTGAGATGAACAATGGCCTCAAAATAGTTCTGTTGGTAGAACTGGTAGAGCACCTCACCATAGGCGAGGTTAGTCACTTCACCCTTGCTAGCAGGCTTTGCTAATAGTGGCTGTGCAGAGAACAACACCCACAACAGGGCAGTGTAAAACAACCACCTTGGCACCACGCCTTGGCCTGCTCTCACTACCACTCTTTAACCTCAAATATGGCGCGACCATTTGAGCTTTGATCAATGACTTTTAACTCAATAAATTTGGGGTCAACGCGCTTATCAAAATTTAGGCTGGCGGCCCGCTGGCTGTCACGCCCATCAGGCCCAACACCGGTGAAGAACGCCACCAGTTCATGCTGGCCCGATTTAATATTACCTAGGTAGAGCTGCTGCACTGCACCACGTGTTAGCGCTTGCAGCTCCCGTTGGGTATAGAGGTGGTTAGCGACTGTTTTCCCATCAATCTTGAGACTGACTGAATCGAGCTTAAAAAATTGGCCAATATCGAGTGAGAGAAAAACTGAGAATTGACTACTGCCGGGAAAAAGCAGCTCCTCTTGCAGCAAAAAAAGGTTGCGATTGAGTTTAAGCACCTCTCTCTTCAGGTTCTGAATCTGTCCATCTAACGTTTCATTTTTTGCTGATGCGCTCTCTGCACTCACCACCATTAATGACAACAGTATGAGTAATAGCCCAGCAATTATTTGTTTTAGTTTCATACTTTCAGGGTCCAATAATGGTTGCTGCACACTGCATAACTATTTAGCCGACTAAATGGTCCCAGAGACGATTGGGTTAAAAGCAGTCAAGCTATCCCTTAGACTAAGACTGCCTAAACCATGGTTAGGAAATGCAGCCTCAAACCCTCCCAGATCATCATGCAGCGCCATATAATTAAGTGCCACTGTCTCAACGAGTAAATTTACATTGTTAGCTGCTGGACTAGAGGCGGTCTCCACTGAACCATCAGCACGAAAGTAACCAATCTGTTGCTGCATTAATTGGGCATCATCTGTACCCCCTCTTAATATCGGCTGACCACCTGGGTTGTAGACTAAGAAAAAAGAGCCCGCAGTTGATGAGTTGTCACTGGTCCAGACTCCTTTTCCTCGCCCATCAACAGAGTTATCAAGCGTGCCATTGCTGGAGACAGAGCCATCGCTAAAGACATAGATCATCAGTGGCATATTGAGCCGAGCGGCATACTCTAAGCAGGCTCCCATACAGCGACCCGCACGCAGATCACGAATCTCTCCCACAGAACGATTGCCAGTATGGTAGTCATAGCCACCCATAGTGATGGTGCCAGCACCGGCATAACCGTTGAGCACCAGCTTCATCACTGAAGCTGTTTTGCGGAACTCCCGATCACTCTCCAATTCATCTAATGAGAAGATAGGGCCGACAATATCCAGGTCAAGCATCGGATCAAGCGCAGCAGGGTTGCCATAGCGGTCGATCAGATCAGCACTCTTTACATAACCACAATTGACCAGCTCTTTGATAATCTCATCGGTGCTTACCTTGGTATCAACACGTCCCAATTTCATGCTACTGATGCGCTGGATTGACTCCATAACGGCAACAGCATCGGCCTGATTGAGCAGGCCGACCAATTTACCGGTATCGACCAACCCCGTTACATCACTGGGGCGATCAACTTTGGTAGGGCGTAGTGCAATATCAACCAAACTTGGCGGTGCAACAGAGTTACCACCAGAGTCGGTATTACGCGAACCAATGAGCGTTAGTAGCTCACCATCGGCACCGGCACGGTTGATAGCATAGAGCGGGTTGTGGGGGTTGTTGCCGGTATCATTATCAGAGCGGGCAGGAATGGCAGCGCCATTGATATTGGCAGCAGTAGCGACTGAAACACGTTCTAAAATACCGCGTAAAAAGGCACTATCAGAGTGGAAAGAGAGCCCAAGCTCACTATTGGCATAATCACTCAAATCCGTGTCTGAGTTCATGATGGAGGGGATCATGTCACCCGGTATGCCCATTTTGCTGTAACCGGCTGTTGTCAGAAAATCCCTCTGCCCACCCTGTCGGCCTATTAGCACATTGGAGCCTAGGATATTGGCACCACCCGCCAAATCAAAACAGATAAAAGGAATTTTTCCTGCACCCTGAACGGTCACTCCACATGAGGTTTTCAATGCCTCAAGGTCAGATGAAAGTGCTGCACTGGCCTGTCGGGGGCTTGCAAAGAGGCCAAATAGTGAGGGTGCAGTTACCGCACCTAACCCAGTAAGAAAACCTTGAGCCAAAAAGTCTCGACGAGTCATTGGGCGTTTATGATCGGCATGTCTCAGTGGAGCATCTGCCGATAGAGGTTGTTGTCGCTTTGCCATCACTTTCTCCAAATCATTGCAGCAGCATGGCTGCGCTGCCAATGGTTGCTGCGCAGGTCGCTTTTGCTACTGTTAAGGTGCGGTCAGCCGCACAGCTGCCACCACAGGCGGTTAGGGTATCTATTAGACTATTCAGCTCAATCTTTACCGCTGCTGGATCAGGCTGAGTTGCTACGCTAATCCCCAAAGCACGATTTAATAGTGGGTCTATTAAAAGATCACGCTCGCCTGAAGTATCAAATGCTTGCTGGGCAGAGGCTGAAAAGTCAAAACCAGGGTAAAAACTACTCCGCAGTGAGGTGTTCTCAACCAATGCATTGCAATACTCAATAGAGAGTTGAGCGATAGCTACCTGATGAGAGGAGAGGAATCCCTCAATACTCTCTACCGAAGGCAGCTGCTGTTTAATGGTTTCAAAGGTTGCATTCACATTGCTCTCAACCATGCTGACACCTGTAATGGCTGACATACTGGCATTGATCTCATCAAAAGTACGTAGGCCTATTTCTGGAATAGATTTTGTATTATCTACTGGGTCACCAGAGTCTACTGGGTCTGGTTCAATGAATGGGTTGGTATCACCGCCCACCACTTCAAAGGTCAGGAAGAACTCATCAAAATCCATCCCCTTCTCGATTGGAATGGTGGTGCCTAAGCGTGATAACTGTTGGCCTGTCTCTTCATCATAAAGACTGCGTTCAAGGGTGGCATTAACCTTATCAAAGGCTTGCCCTGCTTTTGCCTCTCTGCCATTGATACCGATACGGATACCTTCAATGGCAACATTATCGAGTGATTCTCCATCACCCTGATAGATATATCGTGGTTTAGAAAAATAGTAGCTGTAGCTGTCATACATCTCTGCTTCAAAAACAATATAGCTACTTTCAAGATCTGAAGGAGAGACGTATTTACTGATATCAAAGGGTAAAAAGAACTTCTGACCAACACTGGCTAAAAAGTTCTGTTCAATCTGAGCTGGAGTCAATGCACGGTTGTGTATTGCCACCAAACGTAGTTTGCCATTCCACTCATTATCATCCGTAACCTCACTGCCAAGAACGAGGGCAAAGCTATCATCCCAATCAGCTAGATTACCGCCTGCCGATGGGTCGATATCACCCGTATCACGGCCATTAACATAAATCCGTCGACCATTGAATGAATCAAATGTGATCACAACATGCTGCTGTGTCGCCTGTAGAACCTCATCATCATCTGCTGTGGCTAGGCTAGGCTCACCATTCACATCGGTTGTGCTGGAGCGGTGCAGGAATTCGTAGTTGTAGAGTGTCTGCCCCAAAGTAAAATTACGCGCATCATTACCAGCAGAGTAGCTGATGATACGGGCTGGACCAACTTGGGTAACAGTCGTCGGAGTGACCCAAGCCTCGATAGAGTAGGCTCCACTGGCTCGGATCAACGCCGTTAATTTCTGGCTACTGCTGGTTGATCCCTTTGCTTTACCGCCACTAAACTCGATACCCCAGCCGTTAACCCAGCTATAGCTACCACTCAATATCAGGTCAAGTCTAGGTAAGACTCCACTAGTATCTTCAACAATACTACCGCTACCTTCTTTGAATTCATAAAACGCAATCTGGTAGTTTTGGTAACGTTTATTACCACCAACCAGTGCGCCTTCACCAAGCATCAGGGCCTTGCTAAGTATCAGCTGTTGGTCAATCTCAGTCAGTGGTATGGAGTCCGCAAAGGCAGCAATTGCTGCTTGCATCTCATCGGCATTGGCCTGGCAATTGTCATCCCAGCAGTTATGAAACTCTTGACGAAGGCGTACGACCAATCGGGAGTTGGCAGGTGTATCTAAATCAATTTTGTCTCGGCTGGCAGCGTAGGCAGCAGCCACATCAGCATTTGAGATAAAAGGGGCTTGTGGGGTGGGTGCAGATTCAGCATGACAATCGGCACAATTATCAACCAAAAGTGGGTAGATGCTTGTGGCAAATACACCCGGTAGATCTGGAAAACTCTTACTATCACCCGGCGCTGTATCGGGTGGTGTGTCAAATTGAATCACACCACTGGTTGAATTGGTATCACCCGCCCATTCCCTAATATAGTCTGTGATACGTCCAGCATTGTCGTCACATGATGACCAGCACTGGTGACCATTTTCTACCTTACTTACAATCTCAGAGCTACTGGGTGATTCGAGATTAACCAAACCGAATGCTAGGTCGTAGGCATCATTATAATTATTTTGAACAAACTGCGTTTCATCTCCCCCTTCGCCATGACAACCGCCGCAGCGGTTATCTGCTTTCAAGTTGTCCCACAGGCTAAAGCGGAATGCCTCCACATCACCATGTTTGTAAGCCAAATCATAGAAAGTAGAGGTGTCATCAGCTTGCGCAACGGCTACTTCGGTCGACTCACCGCCACAACCAACCAAAAAAAGAAGTAGCGTGGGTAGAGCTAGCAAGCGTGTCATAGAGTAGATCATCCCTTAATCCCCCATACAGTAGACAGCAGCTTCGGCAAAAACCTGCTTCATGTTGTAGTCTGAGTCTTTAAAAGAGGATGTCATGGCAACAACCTTGGCTTGGTCTGCACTGTTAATAGGTGCCCGAAAACAGACTGTTTTGAAACTCTTTTTCACTTGGCATTTGGCAAAAGCTTCGCTATTGCCTAACTCTTCACCCAGTGACTTAGGCCCATTTCCTTCTCCAACCCGGTTTATGTCCCATCCCAATAGTGAATTTTGCCCTTCACGCCAGTAGTTGGCCCAGTGGTCATCAACAACGATATAACCATCTTTAAAGTTATCGGCATTAATGTGGTATTTGCCCTGTACGCGAGAGCCGGTATCAGGATCAATCGTATTAACACCGTTGTAGTCAATACGGCCTGCGGCCACATCGTAATCATAATAGGCAAAAGCCTGATTCATGGGATCCATACCGGTATGGCAACCGGCACAGCTGTTGAAGAAGATTCGGCTATCACCCCCTGGGCTACGTGAGGCATCTTGTGTGATTCGGTCATAGGAGCGGGTGTTGTCTTTGATCTGCTCTAGATCTGTGCAGAGCTGATTGAGAATGGTGAAGCGAAACTGAGCACGGTTGGTGCCAGCCGTCATAAAAGCTTTGGCATTGGCTCGGCTAGTAGCTACACCTGCGGTGGCATTAGCCGGTAGCGTGGTGACATCTGATTGCAGAACATAGACCAACTCATCTTGTAGGCTAACGCCACTCGCCTCTAGCTCTTCATAATGGTTATTGTTGGTCATTGAGTAAGGCGTTAGCCCCAGAGATGGGTCACCGACATAGAAGCGGTTGATAGAGAGCAGCTCATTGAAAGGGACATCGTCCCGTATCATGCCGATCACTGTTGCGGTGTAGTCGTTGAGTGGAGCAAATAGGGTCTGCTCCTCATTAGTCCAGGGGGTGACGTAGTTTTTCAGTGTGACATTATAGAAAGCGTCATTCTTCATCGCTGTCTTGGCGGCTTCAATCGGATAACCTGCTAGGATATCTGCCTCCATACTATCTAATATCGCTGCTGATGGCGGCACACCCGCTAGCCTGTCATGCAGTCGTTGTGCCTGCTCTCGCTCACCGGCCCAAGCTGTCATGGTAAGCAGGCAACTCAGCCCCAGCAGAAACAGCTGCATAAGCCGCCTATTTTGATAGTGATATTTGAGTTCTATTTTTGACATAATCAATATTCTAAGTGAGTGAAATGGCACAATTTTGAATTTTAACTTATGTCATTTTTCACCAAATGCTAAAAAAGTTTTGTCGATCGACTCACAAAACCCCTGAAACGGGGATTTAAAATTACCCAGTCCGTCGACCAGCGCACAATTTCCCCGCTTTTTTGATCTAAAATTCTGAGTTGTGAGGCACCTATCAACTCAAAAAAATCAAACGTGACTCGGTTTGCAGTTCACAAAATATCCACTTGCCCTACCCTCTGATCTCCACTGTTATTAAATCCTATGTTAGCCAATAGCTGTTTATTACTGTTGGTCACTATCTATTTAGGAGTCAGGCTGGATGAGGCGTTACCACTCTATTACTGTTGCTCTAATTGTCACGTCTCTGCTGCTGATTAGCTGTGGTGGCTCGGGCATTGGTGGTAGCGATCAAGATAAAGACCCTGTTGTGGTTGATCACCCTATCGCCTATATCAAGCAACCCATTCCCGTTGATGTTGATTATCGTCAGCAATCTAGTTTTAACACTGGTTCTGATCTCTACCTGCGCGTGCGTGCTTCACCCTCGGCAGCAGAGAGCAACATCACACGGCAGATCACAGGTGGTACTGGGTCAGTCAAAGATCTTGAGGTCTCTTACGATGGAACACGGCTACTCTTTGCTCTGAAATTGGCAGAGATCGAGGGGGCAGGTGATGATGAGCAGCCCACCTGGAACATCTGGGAGTATGAGATCGAGTCACAATCCCTACGCCGGATTATCAGCACAGATATAACGGCAGAGCTGGGCCAAGATATTGCTCCACACTATCTGCCTGATGGGCGCATCGTCTTCTCATCTACCCGTCAACGCCGTGCAAAAGCGATACTTCTCGACGAGGGAAAACCACAATTTGCGGCGATGAATGATTCAGGCCGTGAAGCTGTCTTTGTATTGCATGTGATGAATAGTGATGGCAATGATATCAATCAGATCTCATTTAACCGTAACCATGATCTTGACCCCACCGTTCTACAAAATGGCAAAATTATCTTCAGCCGCTGGAATGATAACCTGCGCCAAAATGGCATCTCGCTCTACACCATTCGTCCTGATGGCACGGAGCTCGAATATCTCTATGGTAGTAATAGCCATGAGACCGGTAGCGATGGCAGCACTGTACAGTTCTTACAACCACGTGAGCTGCAAAATGGCCAAATATTGAGCATGCTAAAACCCTTTAACGGGATAATTGGCTCAGGCAATTTAATAGAGATTGATACCAATAACTATGTTGATAACCTCTCACCAACTTGGCTCAACCGTGGGGTATTAAGTGGCTCTGCTCAACGTTCAGCTACGGTAAATTCAGCCCGTACAGATACCGAAATATCTCCCGCCGGACGTTTTTTAGATGCCTTCCCTCTCTGGGATGGCTCAGGCCGTCTATTGGTTAGCTGGAGCCCTTGTCGCCTAATTGATGGTGACCTGACGCTGCCCTGTACCAATAGCCTTATAGCCAAACCAGGTGTTGTTGAAGCACCACCACTCTATGGTATTTGGATCTACGATGTGAGTGAGCAGACGCAGCTGCCTGTGGTGATGAGCATTGAAGGGGTGATGATATCTGAAGTGGTGGCCACTCAAGGCAGAGACCTGCCCACTATGTTAGTTGGGGATGGGCTTGATGCCACTGCTGCAGAGAGTGGCATGGGCATCCTGCATATTCGTAGTGTGTATGACATTGACGGCGTTGATACTACCACTTCTGGTATTGCCACTCTGGCCGATCCTCTACAAACAACCGCTGATCAGCGCCCTGCCCGTTTTTTACGCATCAAAAAAGCGGTTTCAGTTCCTGATGATGATTTTCTTGACCTAGCCGTTGATCTCCCTCCCCGTATGAGTGAGATCATCGGTTATGTACCCATTGAGCCTGATGGCTCAGTGATAGCAAAAGTACCTGCGAATGTTGCTCTCTCATTTGAGGCACTCGACCAAAATGGCCGTCGCGTAGGCAATCAACACGCCTACTGGCTGCAGTTTCAAGCGGGTGAAACCATCACCTGTAACGGCTGTCATGACCCCAATAGTGATATGCCCCATGGCCGCAGTGATGCAGTACCGCCCTCAGTCAATTTTGGTGCTGTCACCTCAGGTATCCCCTTCCCCAATACAGAGCCAGCCATGATTGCTGAGATGGGTGAGAGCATGGCTCAGACTCGGATGCGTCTCGGCTCAGCCATGCAACCCACCGTTGGTATCAGCTATGAGGATGACTGGACCGACCCACTGGCCAGAGCCAAAGATACTAACTTTAGCTATCTCTACAACGATCTTGATACAACAACTCAACCAGCCACCAGTGACTGCCAAGCGACGTGGAATATATTGTGCCGTACTGTTATCAACTATGAGATATCTATTCACCCTCTTTGGAGTAAAGAGAGGCAACTATATGATAGTGATGAAGTTCTTGTTGCTGACAGATGTACCATCTGTCACGATGCTGTAAATATCATTCTCGATGGTCCCGACAACATAGAATTTAATCTAATTAATAGTCCCGGCAACATACAGCTTGATCTAACTGATGGGCTTTCTGATTCTGAGAGGGCCCCTGATCACTACAAGGCTTACGAGGAACTGTTATCTGCCGATAATCTACAAGAGGAAGTAGATTTAGATGGTAATTTGGAGGATGTCGAGGTTCAGGAAACCGATGATAGTGGCAATCTACTCTATGATCTAGATGATGATGGTGCTCCAATACTTGATCAACCAGTCATGATAAAAGTGCCTACAAAAGGCCCCTCTATCCGAGCAGGTATGGCAAGTCAAACATTCCTAGCCAGATTTGACCAAGGTGGTACTCACGCCAATTGGTTAACCCCAGCAGAGCGAAAACTACTATCAGAGTGGATTGAGATTGGTGCACAATATTACAATAACCCTTTTGATGCGCCAGAGAATTGATGTACCCAACCAGCCGTGCTTTCATCGCCCTACTCACCCTCTTCCTAATAACCAGCGCAGCAGCTGATGAAGAGTATTTTAATGTCGAGGTGACCGACCCCTTCCTGGAGCTACGCACCGGCCCTGGACGCGGTTATCCCATTATCGACATCATCGAACGGGGTGAACACATCCGGGTGCTCAAACGCCGTACCGATTGGTTTAAGGTTGAGATCAACAGAGGCAAGCCGGGGTGGGCCTCCATTGAACAATTTAAGGCGACCCTTGATCTGGCTGGCAAACAGGTTCAGCTCAATGATGGCAAACAGTCCGATTTCAGTGAGCGAAACTGGGAGATGGGCTTTATGACAGGCAACTTCTCTGGTGCCCGCACTGTTGCCCTCTATCTGGGCTACTCATTCACGCCGGAGTTCGCAGCAGAGCTAAACCTGTCACAGATCATCGGCAACTACTCCAGCGGCCTAATGGCCAATGCAAGCCTGTTGATGAAGCCCTTTTCATTCTGGGGAGTAGAGCCTTTCTTTATATTAGGCGGAGGGACAATCACCACTGAAGCAGACTCTTCACTAGCAGGAGATGAAGAGCGTACAGAGGCCGCTGCACACGTTGGCTTTGGGTTGCACTACTACATCACACGCCGATTCATGTTTCGGCTCGACTATAAAAACCACCTTCTGTTTACCGACAGAAAAGAGAATGAGGAGATAGATGAATGGAAGGCGGGATTCGCATTTTTCTTTTAAAACTCACCAGCTGCATTGGACTCACCATGAGCCTGCTATTGGCACTGCAATCCAACGCCATCGCAGCCGGTTTGAGTAGCAACGAAGATGAGCAACTGGTTAGACCAGAGATCACTCGGAGGACGCTCACCATTGATGCAATTGATACTGAAAATTTTGAAGTTGAGCTATTTGGCGGTGTAATCAGTGTTGAAGATTTTGGTGTCAATCCCGTTTATGGTGTCCGCCTCGCCTACCACATTACCGAAGATTTTTTTGCTCAAGGAAGCTATGGGCAGACCAAAACAGGAGAGAATAGCTGGGAACGCTTAGATACCAGCAATAGCAAATTACTTACCGATAAACAGCGCAAACTCACTTACTACAACTTCTCACTCGGTTACAATATTCTACCGGGTGAAGTTTTTGTCGGTGGTAAAACCGCCTTCACCACCCAGTTCTATCTGATCGCGGGAATTGGTAGCACTGAATTTGCTGGTGGTGATCACTTCACAACCAACTTTGGCGCCGGTTACCGTTTTTTAGGCAGTGATTGGTTCGCACTCCATATCGATGTGCGCGATCATATCTTTGAGATCGAACTGCTTGAAGAGAGCAGAGAGACCCACAACATTGAGTTTACCGGCGGCATTAGCCTCTTTTTCTAACGGAAAATTTATATGAAAAGCAACCTACATTCCTCCCGTCTGTTACTAAAGTCAGCTCTGCTATTTTTGTCAGCCTGTTTGCTGCTCACCAGTGCCTATGCTGTCGAGGAGAACGAGAAAGCTCCCGATTTCACACTAAAGAGCCGTAGCGGTGAAAACTTAAAGTTAAGTGAGTTTCGGGGCGAGTTAGTGATGGTCAACTTTTGGGCCTCTTGGTGTGGGCCATGCCGTCAAGAGATGCCTGAATTAGAGAGTCTCTACCAACAATATAAAGGCATGGGTTTCACCCTGCTAGGGATCAATGTAGATGATCAGATTAAAAACGCAGATAAGATGCTGAAACAGATCCCCGTGAGCTTTCCGGTACTCTACGACAGCGAGCATAAGGTGAGTGACCTATACGAGGTCGCCGCCATGCCCACCACCATTCTAATCGACCGAAATGGCACCATTCGTGATATCCACCACGGCTACCAACCTGGCACCGAACAGCTCTACCAAAAGCAGATCGAGGCCCTGTTAACTGAGTAACCAAAACAATGGATAAAATAAAACTCATTAGCCTCCTCTTTTTAGCGCTACTGCTGTTAAGCAGTTGCGGTATTAAACCGTGGGTCAAACCCTATGAGCGGGCCAAACTGGCTGATCCCATCATGAGTTTCAGCCGAGACCCCGTCTCATCCGCCTACTCACGGCATGTCTATGAGGCACGAGAGGGGGCACGCGGTGCAGATATCAGTGCGGGTGGTGGCTGCGGATGCAACTAAACCGTCCCCTCGGCCTAGCTTTACTGCTCGCTCTACCACTCATCAATCAAGCTGCTGTTCTGCCCGAAGATAGAGCCGACATACTGATTCACGCCTATGAAGGCGGTGGCGTTGAGGTTATAGGCCCCTCTATTTTAATTCGGAAAAGCCTAGGCAACTCCCTCTCTGCCTCAGTAAATTACTATGAAGACAGCATCACCAGTGCATCCATTGATGTTGAAATGATCTCTGGTGCCAGCACATATACTGAAAACCGCAAAGAGCACAGTTTTACCGTCGATTACCTGCACAATTCAACCATTATCAGCCTCGGTTATAACGACAGCAAAGAGAGCGACTACACCTCAAAAACTACCAGTTTTGGCATCAGCCAAGAGATGTTTGGTGCAATGACCACGGTTACCATCAGCTACGCTCAAGGTGCTGATGTGGTGATGAAGAATACAAAACCTGATTTTAAAGAGAGTGTTGATCGCCGAATCTATCGACTAGGTATATCACAGGTGATGAGCGCAAATGCCATTATGGGAATAACCTGGGAGACCATTACAGACCAAGGTTATTTAAACAATCCATACCGCATGGTTCGTTATGTGGATGACAGCAAAAAGAGGGGGTTTGACCTACAGTCTGAAAAATACCCCAGTACTAGAAATAGCAGTACCATCGCTATTCGTGGCATCTATTACCTACCCTACCGAGCATCGCTGAGTGCAGGCTATCGCTATTTTACAGATAGCTGGGGGATTGATGCCAGCAACAGTGAACTCGCCTATGTTCACCCCCTTGGCGATACCGAGTGGACTTTTGATATTAAATACCGTTTTTATCAACAGAGTGCAGCCACCTTCTACAGCGACCTCTACCCCACTGCTGATTACCAAAACCATCTCGCTCGTGATAAAGAGCTAAGTACATTTAACAGCCACACCTTTGGTCTAGGTGTTAGCTATGAATTCCTACAGCAGAGCTGGTCAATACTCGACCGAGGCAGTCTTAATCTTAGCTATGACTACATTGTGTTTAGCTACGATGATTTTCATGATGCAACCGCTGGGGGTGGCGCAGGTGGGGAGCCTCTCTATGAATTTTCAGCCAATGTATTCCGGCTTTTTGTTTCGGTTTGGTATTAATTCATTTTAGCTAAACCACCGCCTCCGGCGGTGAGACTCAACAAGGCCCTGCTGTTCTCGCATACTTTCGTGCTCAGTGTAGGTGCGAATTCATTCGCACAGCCACTCGCCGCAACTGACATCTGTGCGAATGAATTCGCACCTACCTCCATGCTCCTCTGCACGCCGATAATTCGGCATACCCAAAACCTCCATGTTTTCACACCCACCCCACACCCATAAAATTTTGTGTGGGGGTAGGGTGCGCAATGCGCACCACGTCCATGTCCCCGATCACATCAAACAAACATTCAAGCCACCCTATCCAAATTATCAATTCAAATTGATATTGGTAATACACCGTTACCACGAATGGTGCGTGGTACGCACCCTACCTGGCTCAATCAAGCCAAATAAATGCATCCTCAATTGCCCGTCGTACATGTGCAGCACCGGCGCTAGACCCTGCCGGACAAGCGGCTCCGGTTTCAAAGCCGGGAACATGGCTTTGCAAGTTCTTCAGGAGTTCAGGATCTATACCCTCAGTCATACATTTCATATCAAACATATGATCAGCCCCATCGATTACAGAAAGTTTGCTATCTACTCCGCATGGATAATCACCACCATCTGCACTAGTGCTTCCAAAGGGCAGTCCAGCAAGTGCATCACACATACGCGTTGAAGACTCTACAGGAACTAAATCATCCATATTGCCATGAATCATAAAGGTCGGTGCAAACGACTCCCCCTCCTGTACCCGACGAGGCATACCATTTTGAAGCGCAAATAAGGGCAGATTATCGCGATCTATCATCATCTCCAAGTTTGATTGGCCTGTTAAGAACTCAGATACCAAGCTTTTACCCATTTCGTTTTCAACCGTATCGTATATACCACCTGGAGCGGTTCCCATTATAAAACTTTCTAAATCGATAGGAGGATAGAACAGTAGACTCTTTCTAACATCAGCACTATAGGTTTCATGCAAGCCAAGCCAAGCCGATAGGTGGGCACCTGCCGACTGCCCTACCAATGTTATAGGGCCTGGAGTAACGCCCAAATCTGTACCATGTTGTTGTACCCATTCAAACGCAGCTTCTACATCGGTAACGATATCCTCACCTAATGTTTCTTGACATTCCGTAGGCCCATCAGAGTTCCCCATCAACCGATAGTATGGAGCAAAGACAACATAGCCTCTTTCAGTAAAATGTGAGACTGCTGCTTCCACGCCTATTGCGCCAAAGCTACGAAACTTCCATGCGCCACCGTGTATGAAAATTAATGGCTTTAGGTTTTCTTCATTAATATCCTTTTTGAAGATACGCATCTCTAATGCACAGCTATTAACATTTTTGTACTCTACTTTCTTGACGAAAGGGCGTCGATTCCCATTCAGAGGGATGGCCCAATAATCAAAACGTGCCCCGTGTGACAAGGTCCAGCGGCTATTTTTGCCCAAGCCAGCATATCTGTTGGTGCTATCGTCGACCCAAGCATTGGCATTACCTATGAACGTTTCTTTGCCAGCAAGTAAGTTGTTTTGACAGTAATTTAGAAAAGATGTCGCTTTATAAGGTAGCTGTGTCAGACAAGACGAATCAGCATAAAAGGTAGAGACAGAATCGGGGGGTGAATCCGGCATGGACAAGAGCTGGCAGCTACCCTCTACATGTGCATAGATAGGTGAAGTAGACATATCAGCCATTAGGCTTTGGTATGCTCCACAAGCCAGTAACTCTTCAGTAGATTGCTGATCTCCAGTGATAGCATAATAGAGGGCTAACGCGGTTAGATCTTCTACCTCAAACCAGTAGTGTCCGGTTAGGTACTTGCATGTAAACCCTCCGGATTTCGAGAGTCTACGTCCCCAGGATCTGGTGGTGCGACCTGTGATTCTCGGGTTTCATTGAGGATTTTGGTTCGCAGCTCTCTCAC
>JAKITT010000016.1 GCA_021647945.1 Candidatus Polarisedimenticolaceae bacterium | reverse complement strand
TTCACAAACTCCCGATACAATCGAGGGTAACTAACACCAGCGACCAATGTCCCAATAATTTTGGATTCATCATAAAATTGTTCCACCACTACATATTGTACCAAGAGGAGCTAAGTATCCACCCCGCTTCTTTTAATAAGCATGGAAATTTCCCAAATGGAAATGTCACATATAATTAATTCATTCTCAGCATGTTTAATCGCTTTTTTTGCTTTAGGTGTGAGCTTGCTTGGTTCTAAGGCAATCCAAATAATGGCACAAGTATCAAGCAATATCATTTCATTGCTTCCCAGCTACCCCCAATTGGAGAGAGTACATCATGAATAATTGCTGTCTTAGCCAGCTTCTTTAATTTGGCCCTAGAAGTGTCGTGCTGACTAATAGGTGGGGTTAAGGTGGCCAAAGGTGTGCCTTTTGAAGTTACGTTAAGTTGTTCACCATGCTGCACAATCTTAAGATATTTCAATAAGTTGGCTCTAAATTCGCTTATGCTTACATTTTTCATGTGGCTTTACTCTTTAATTGAACGTACCATATATATGTACAAGTATAGAAAGAAAGGTATGACAAGACAAACTCACCTGAAATTTTACAGCGGCGCTGCAGAGAGCCCGCTCAATAGACTAGAGATAGGTGATATAAAAATCTTAGGCAAAATGCGCCTTCAATACATCGACAATACGCTTAGCCGCATGGCCGTCGCCATAGGGTGATATGCCCCTTGCCATAGCTTGGTAAGCCACATCATCATCTAACAAACGCTGCGTCTCTTGCACAATACGCTCATAATTTGGCCCAACCAACTTAACCACTCCCTCATCTACAGCTTCAGGCCGTTCAGTCTCATCACGCAGTACAAGCACAGGTTTACCCAAAGCGGGGGCCTCCTCTTGTACACCGCCAGAGTCACTGATGATGAGATAGGCTCGCTTCATCACTGCTATAAAAGGGGCGTAATCGAGAGGGTCACAGAGTTGGATGTTGGGGCATTCAGCCAACATCTCATGCGCAACATCTTTCACATTTGGATTGGGGTGAACGGGGTAGAGAAACTGCACGGCTGGGTTGTGCTCTGCCAGACTTTTTAATGCTTGGCATATAACTCTAAATGGTTCACCAAAATTCTCACGTCGATGGCTCGTCACTAAAATTAATCGCTGACCTGGGTTTAAATTAACGTCAATCTCAATATCCTGAGCGGCCGTCATTAATAGCGCATCAATCACCGTATTCCCAGTAACAATAATATCCTGTTCAGGAATTCCTTCTTGCAGCAGATTGTCGCGAGAGCCCTTTGTCGGTGCAAAGTGCCAACGTGCAAAACGCCCAGTAATGACACGATTAGCCTCTTCTGGAAAGGGGTTCTGCATATCCCATGTTCGCAGTCCAGCCTCAACGTGACCACACAGTATTCCATGATAGAAACAGGCCATAGCAACACTCATCACCGTTGTCGTATCACCCTGGGTGAGCACCGCATCAGGTTTTTCAGTCGTTAGCACGTCATCTAACTTTAACAGCAGCCTAGCGGTTAATGTTGTTAGTGCTTGGTTAGGGCGCATGATGTCTAGATCAATATCAGGCTTTATATCGAAAAAATTTAGCACTTGATCTAACAAATGGCGATGCTGGGCTGTGGCCAATACACGTACCTCTGCCCAAGGCTCATTTCTGAGCGCCAAGATCACAGGTGCCATCTTAATCGCTTCTGGTCTTGTGCCTACTACGCACAAAATACGTGTCTTCTTATCTACCATGGAGCAAAACCCAGATGTCTGAACTTAAGGTGTCTAACTATTACTTAGGGGGAGTACAACAAAATACAGGATAAACCGATAGTTGAAGTATGTCCCCGGCACTTGATACATACGATAGGGGGCATCCCACTTCATGTCTAGGGAGTTGATAGTAAACTACAGGTTTTATTATGATTCTAGTGTTTCCGTTACCATGCGATGAGCCTACTTCTCCATAATATATATGGTACATTCTCCAGTACGCAGTGATATGGAAACTGTGGTTCAGTTCTATTCTCCAAGGGTCTCGATTCGGTCAAACAGTTTCAACGTGAATAAAATACTATTAACCGGCTCAACCGGGTTTGTTGGAACTGCACTCCGCAATAGCCTCCATGCAAATGGCGCTGAATTCACAAGTGCCATCCGAACACTTGCCTCAATAAAAAACAGACTGGGTTATTTTGGGGAGATACATACCGTAGGAGAGATCGGGCCTGATACCAGCTGGGATAAAACGCTTGAGGATGTGGATACGGTCATTCACCTCGCTGCACGTGTTCATGTGATGAGCGACACCGCAACTGATCCCTTGCAAGTATTCAGAGAGATCAACACCACCGGCACTCTCAAACTGGCAGCCGCCGCTGCAAATGCAGGGGTTCACCGCTTTATCTTCCTTAGCAGCATCAAGGTCAATGGCGAGTTTACCACCGACCAGCCATTTGATGAGCACTCACCAACTGCTCCGGCAGACCCCTATGGCATCTCCAAAAAAGAGGCTGAAGAGGGGTTACGCAAGATCGCTGCCGTGACATCAATGGAGGTCGTTATCATCCGACCACCACTAATTTATGGGCCCGGGGTAAAAGCCAATTTTTTGCGCCTATTAAGCATCGTTGTTCGCGGTATCCCACTGCCACTAGCTGGTATAAAAAACCAACGCAGTATGGTGGCACTCGATAATTTGGTCGACTTTATCATCCTCTGCATCGACCACCCCGCCGCCGCCAACGAGACATTCCTCATCTCTGATGGCAAGGGTCTTTCCACTGCAGAATTGGTTCAATGCATAGCAAAACAGGCCGGACACTCCGCTAGGCTCTTCTCCATCCCAGAATCTGTGATGGCACTAGGTGCTGCATTGTTGGGTAAAAAAGCGATGCTGGATCGCTTAACTCACTCGCTGCAAATCGACTCAAGCAAGGCCCGGCAGCTGCTACAGTGGCAACCACCCATATCTACCGATCAAGCTATAGCCGATACCGTGACATGGTATCTCCAGAACAGAGCACGGTGATTCTCCCTTCCTTAATTCAGAACAGATACTTGATCTGAATTAGTCCATGGCTAACAATGCTAGCTATTCAGCTCACCTGTTGTTTCAGGCTGTAGGGTGGGATTTATCCCGCCTGTGGTGTCGAAATAAAACCATACGGCTCAATTTACCTCCGCTGGCGGGATAAATCCCGCCCTACAGAGATCTTTTCAAAGGTACTGAATAGTTACGCTATCACTAACACACGGTATTGAGAAAGAGATGAAACCATCTATCCCCTTGGAAAATAACAGAGAGGCTATCCGGCAGATAGTCGCTAAACACCATGCCCTCAATACAAGGTTTTTCGGCTCTGCCCTTCATGGGTGCGACACCGACACCAGTGATCTAGACCTGTTAATCGATACAACGCCCAATACGACATTAATGGATATCGGCGCCATTCGACATGAGCTAAAAAAGCTACTTGGCATCGAAGTTGACATAATAACTCCAAATAACTTGCCCGATAGTTTCAAAGACCAAGTACTCAAAGAAGCCCGTCTTGTATGAATCCCTCTGATAACCTTCGTCTTGCTGACAATCTAAGGCCTATCCTCCAGGCCATCCATCGTATTCAAGAATATACTAGTGACATGGATGGAATAGCCTTTCTGCAGGATCAGCAAACCCAGGATGCTGTGATACGAAATTTTGAGGTTATTGGCGAAGCCTCTAACAATATTAACAAACGCCATCCTGATTTTGTCGATCAACACCCTGTAATACCCTTGGTTATCGCCGATGAGATGAGGAATGCTCTCGCCCACGGTTACTTCAAAGTCGACATACCCATTGTTTGGCGCACCATTGAGCTTGATCTACCGCAATTGGAAGAGCAAGTGAGCAGACTTCAAACCTCTCTCGCCTAATGATCCTATCTATCCTGCTCATCTTTCTTGCCTCGCTCGGATTAACGGGCGCACTACGTTACTACGCACTCAAGCAAGGGATCATCGACAACCCGAATGAACGCAGCTCACACACTACCCCAACGCCACGCGGGGGTGGGCTCTCATTTGTCATCACATTTCTTATCGCACTGGCAGGCGCCTACCTCTTCGAGATCACAGAGTTCGCACCTCAAACAAAACCCTTTTTAGCTATCTTCTGTTCAGGTCTGTTAGTGGCAGCAATTGGCTTCTGGGATGATCATGTCCACATCCCAGCAAGATGGCGATTCCTCACCCACTCAGTTGCAGCACTCATCGGCCTCTATCTATTAGGTATACCCGAGATTCCACTACCAGGCACGACCATCAACCTTGGGTTTATTGGCTACCCCCTCGGCATCATCGCCCTCGTCTGGCTACTCAACCTATTCAACTTTATGGATGGCATTGATGGCATTGCCGGCAGTGAGGCTCTTTTTGTTGGCATCAGCGCAATAGTGATCATGCAACTGACCGATGCGGGAGATTTCAGCGCCCCAATATTTTGGCTCTCAATTCTAATGGCAGGCGTCGCTGGTTTTTTAGTCTGGAACTGGCCACCCGCAAAGATCTTTATGGGTGACGCCGGTAGCGGTTTTCTTGGATTAATGCTGGGACTATTTGCCCTCTGGAGCGCCAATCTAGGGCTATCCATCTGGTGCTGGATCATACTACTCGCCCTCTTCATCACCGACGCAACCGTAACACTCCTCCGCCGCATGCTTAATGGGGAACGCTGGTTCGAGGCACATCGCTCACATCTCTACCAACAGCTATCAAGAAAGTGGAGCAATCACCATTCCGTGACACTGGCACTTATCAGCCTTAATGCATTTTGGCTATTTCCCTTAGCCTGGCTGGCGACCAGCTACCCCAGCTTTGGGCTAGTCACCACTCTAGCTGCATACCTGCCACTAGTGTTGCTGGCAATCATAATGGGTTCGGGAAAGAGGGAGCAATACGAATAACTATTGGTGATTAGGTACATGATTCACTGTAGGAGCGGCGCCTCGCCGCGATGAATCCCGCTGCCAAGCCCAATCGCGGCGAGGGCGCCGCTCCTACAGACTCTTTACGTAGACATACCGAGCTTTGCACCTAGTCACCTAACTATTTGACCATATGAGTACAAACGTTCGTCTTAGCTGCTTTTGTAAACTTCACTACGATGTGCCACTTTAACAACCAGAATTATTAGTTCCATATCCTGTATCTCATAGGATAATTCGATACGTACCTTGCCTCACCCTATACCTCTCTTGACCCGAGAGCTTCATGCAGCCATCAGCCCTTGGATTTGCACATAATGAACCAATTCTGTCGAGTATGCGTTTTACATCCTTATTTGGAATTTGACGAAGATCTTTTGAAACCGACTGTTTAAACGAAAGCCTATATCTTTCCATGCGCCTTTAAATCGTCCAATAACGCCTCATAGCTCAGAGTAGGTTCATTTGCTCTTTGTTCAAAGACACTTAAATCCTCTTGGTCTTCTTTCAGGGCAATACGTACTGCCTCGTTTACTAACTCAGAAACAGACTGATGAGCTGTAGCGGCTTTAATCTTTAAAGCGTGATGAATCGCCGGCTCAAAGTAGACTGTTGATCTCTTTGATAGATCACTCATATTTCTTATACCTCCAGCACAAAGCATGGCGCTATAACGCTATAGCGTCAAGCTAAAGCAGCTTCTCATACAATCGGGCATAGCGTTCACCCATCAACTTTCCCGTAAACAATCGCTCATAACGGCTACGTGAAGCCTCGCCCATCCGAACAGCCAGAGACGAATCATTCTCTAGCTCAAACATTGCAGCCTGTAGATGCTTTGGACTCGCTGGTGGCACTACAAACCCCGTCACACCATCTTCATTCACAAAACTGGTACCCGTTCCAATCTCTGTAGAGATCAAAGGCTTTCCATACATAGCTCCTTCAACAAGCGTCACACCAAATGCCTCTGAGCGTAGATAGGAAGGGAAAACAATAGCCCGCGATAAATGGATAAGAGCAACCTTCTCTTCATCACTTACATACCCAAGGAACTGTACATTCTTGAGGTTTAGGTCTGCTGCACGTTTTTTAAGCTCTTTCTCTACTGGACCAGAGCCAACGATCACAACTTTTAGGTCTGAATCTTTTATGGCCTCAAGCAAGATATGAAGGCCTTTGTAGTAACGCAGAACCCCTACAAAAAGAAAGAAGCCTTCACCAACTCGACCTCGAAGCTTATCTACAAAGGATTCTTCAGGTACCGGATAGGTAGTTTCATCCAACCCTATCGGGATCACCTCCACCTTTTCTGAATAGAAGCCTAAGATAGAGCTGGTTGCAAAATAGTTTTGTGAGGTAGCAACAATAGAATCAACACGACGAAGAAAAGCATGCATCAGCGGTCGATAAAGTTTTAGCAGCCCTTTCTGTCGAACAATGTCAGAATGATAGGTAACCAGAGAAGGCTTATTAACCCGAGCAACTAGATGAAGAAGATCTGCAAATGGCCACGGAAAGTGGTAATGAATAATGTCTGCCCACTCTACTTGTTGCCTGAAACAAGCTAATGCACGAACTGACACGCCACAGGAAGCAACTTCAAAGGTTAATTTAGACTGGCATACCTCAGCCTCCTCTCTCTGCAACAGAGTTGAAGATGGATTTGCACTGAGTGTAAACACTCGACTCTCAACACCCTGTAAACCTGTGTTCCTACAGATTTGTCGAATAACCTCCTCCAATCCACCTTGTGAGTCTGGGAAATAGGTTCGATAGACATGTAACACACGCATTAAATAGAGGCCCTGCCAATAATTGCTTTTTCAAATACTGAAACTAACTGCTGTGCTGAATCATCCCAATTAAATCTAGCTGCGTTAGTTTTCGCGTTATTAGCAAGCTTATCTAGTACATCAGGATTAGAAATCATTTCAATCAAACCACTCTTAATCGAGTCAATATCCTCAGCATCAATCAGTAGACCTGCGTCACCTGCAACCTCAGGCATGGAGGAGTTGTTAGAGGTAAGAACAGGAGTGCCATAAACCATTGCCTCAACTAGTGGCAGACCAAAACCCTCATAGAGAGATGGCATAGTTAAGAACTGAGCATTGGCATACAGACTAGACAGAGTAGACTCTTCAACATACCCCAGCACAAGAACATTATTGGTCAAACCAAGTTCTGCAACCGTACTGCTGATCTTAACCCCACCCCACCCCTTCCCACCTGCAATCACAAACATGATTTGATCCTTCAAAGACCCAGACAAACGAGAAAATGCTATCAATAGACGAATGAGATTTTTACGTGGTTCCTGTGTACCCACAAAAAGAAAGTAAGGACGGTTGATGCCAACTACCTTTAGCTCCTCAAATGATGAAGAATTTACAGTTTGTGGTGAACCCAATGGAATAACTGTTAATTTATCAGAGCAAGCAGACAATTCTGTTATCAATGCATCTGCTGTCGCCTGAGAATCAGCAACAATTTCATCTGCTGTATTCACCCCAAAAGGAACTTGAAAGGACTCCAGGATACGCGAGAGTGGCCGCATTGTGCCAGCAGCATATATCCAAACTAAATCATGGATGGTGACAACTCGGGCAATATTGCCTGATAACCAACGTGGCAGTCGGTGGCCTGGGCCCCAAAAAACATCAACCTCATCAGTTTTTGCCCACATCGGCAAATAGCTCTCAGACCAAAGCTGTCTAAGGAGACCATTCTCCCAACCACACGTTCTTACAATTACTCTTTCAAAGTCTAAAGGAAGATCAGCGCAAATTGGGGCAGGACTGTAAAGATAGAGTGATATATGTGGAATTTTCGACAAACTCCGGCACATCTCTAATGTGTAGCGGCCGATCCCCGTGATAGGGCGCGAAAGGAGCCGTGCATCAACACCTATCTTCATTTAGAGACAATAGAATGCTCTTGTAACATCCACCTCAAAGTCTCTTCCAATGAGTAGAACTTCAACTCACCAAGCAAGCTCTTAAGCCGACTATTGTCTCCCGTTAATACACGAACCTCATTTGAACGAACAAATTTTGGATTGACCTGAATGTCTATACGGTGGCCCGTAATCTTTTCACAAAGAGCCAGCACCTCTCTTAGTGAATAGGTCAAACCTGTCGATATATTAAGAACTTTACCCACAGGGCAACAATCCAATAGATTTCTATAAATGCCTGCAACGGCACGCACATCACCAAATTCGCGCCAAACATCCAGATTGCCTAGCTCAATAACCGCGCTCTTCTCTTGAAAATGGTTAACAATTTTTGGAATTAAAAACGCCTCATCCTGCCCAACGCCGGTATAGTTGAATGGTCTGACAATAAATAGTGGCAATCTATCAATCCACAATCTGGCCATCTGCTCCATTGCACATTTACTCACCGCATAATCATTGGCCGGATCTGGGATAGCCTCTTCACTCAAAATCCCTTCAGAGCGATTACCATAAATATTGGCACTGCTTACCAACAGAATACGGCGCACATCAGGTGCCTCATGAGCCAGAGCCTCAAGCAGATTCCGAGTGCCGACTAAATTGACCTGATAAAAGAGATTTGCATCTCCATGGCCGACGAAAGCAATGCCCGCAAGATGAACAACCGCTTCAGGTCGTACCTGTGCGATCTCTGCCATAACAGCATTTTGATCCGTTAAGTCACAGGATAGACCCACTACCGAGTCTCCATTTTCCTCAAGCTCAGACTGGACATAACCCCCAGTAAAGCCATCAAGACCTGTAACTAAAATACGCATAAAGGGTGTATGTGATTACTCGGTTTTTGTTTATTCAAGGCTATCTATCCCCCCAAACGAATGAATATTTTTTGGGAGCTTCTTCTCTTCTGAGGCCAATCTACGCTCGACTTTTTTTGCATCTTCTTCAGGTGGAAGTAATTCTGGTTTTATATCTCGCTTGCCAAGTAACTCTCTCACATCTCGATTATTACTGACATGCTCTTTGGTTATTTCGTGCTCAGATTTTAAATCATCACGTTTGATGTTGAAGTTAGTAATTTCATTTGCAAAGTCCTTCGCCTTTATTGTAATCATCGGTAAGAAATCAGCCAATGCCCTTTTATCAGGCATCTCTAGTCTGCGCTTCATATCTTTAGTATTTAGGCCACCAAACAGAGCCGTATCACCTTTGCTTCTGATGCGACCAAAGCTTTTTTGATCTCCGACCCGCTCAAAAATGATGCCTGATAACTCTTTTTCAGAAGATGTAAGTCGCTTCCGCGCATCAAGCCTCTCTACTTCGGCTATTCGTTTTTCTATTTGCTCCTGCTTTCTTGTTTGGACAGCAAAGTATGTTTGGGCAAACGCGATGTAGTCTTTAGAAGGGTCACCATTTTGAGCAATCAAATAGCAAGCGTAACGGGTCAAAGCGATATCAGCAATTTCACGCTGAGCACCAGACCCAAGCGCAACCATTTTCGTGATATCAAGAAAATGGTCAGCCGTATCATACCCTGCTGTTTCACATGAAGTTTTTGCTTTGCTTATGACCTTAAAAAAATTCTCCCATCTTGCATAGCCAAGAAGCTCTTGAAGATCTCGTGCCAGCCAGAATTCAACCCTCGTTTCTTCCTCAACTTGAACAATGCGTTCAAAGCCAGAATGTAATTTGTTGATTATTTCCTTTTTCATTGGCTAACTTTCTCGATAATGAGACTTGCTATCTTACTACACACCCGAATGGCCCTATAAAACCCAACTTCAGAATGAGGTTCCTAGCTCAACTCTACGCAGATCCGACTCAACCATCATTGCACAGAGCTCCTCCAGTGTTGTTGTAGCTTGCCAGCCAAGCTCACTATTGGCTTTTTCTGGATTTCCAATGAGCAAATCAACCTCAGCAGGGCGGTAGAATTTTTGATTTATCTTTACAATCACATTATCAGTTTTAGTATCAATGCCATATTCATCAACGCCACTTTCACGCCAATCAATCTCTATATCCAGCGCCTTACATGTCATGTTAACAAAATCCCGCACCGTCTCTGTTCTACCGGTTGCCAATACATAGGTTTCAGGCGTATCAGCCTGTAACATTCTCCACATTCCATCAACATAATCTTTAGCAAAACCCCAATCACGCTTGGCATCTAGGTTGCCAAGCTCAATATGGCACTGCTTACCCAGCTTGACCCTAACCAGACCATCTGTGATTTTACGCGTCACAAACTCCAGTCCGCGCAGAGGAGACTCATGGTTGAATAAAATGCCACTCGTACCAAAAATATCGTACGACTCACGATAATTGATCGTCATCCAATGCGCGTAGAGCTTGGCAACACCATAGGGGCTACGGGGGTAAAATGGGGTCCTCTCACTCTGCGGTACCTCCTGCACCTCACCGAACATTTCAGAGGTTGACGCCTGATAAAAGCGAATATTGGGATTAACTATCCTAATAGCTTCAAGAAGGTTTACCGCACCCAGGCCCGTAATCTGTGCCGTAGTGATGGGCTGGTCAAAAGAGACAGCAACAAAACTCTGTGCGGCTAGGTTGTATACTTCATCAGGCTGGACCTTGTTCAGCAAACGAATATTAGAACCCAGATCGGTCAAATCATATTCCATCAAATGCAGATTAGCATGACCTCTTATACCTAGCTCATCTAACCGCCAAAAATTTGTTGATGCGGTACGTCGGTAGGCACCGTATACGGTGTACCCTTTATCAAGCAAGAGTTCGGCAAGATAGGCGCCATCTTGGCCTGTGATGCCTGTAATTAGTGCGTTTTTACTCATATTTCACCCTCAAAATGAAACAGCCGCTTGAAGGCGGCCTGTTGTAACCTTCGATGCATAAAATGGAATGTTGTCCCATCCCCCTCAGATTGCGGCACTGAATTCAGCGCATCGAATTGAACATCACTACCTATAATCTCTCGAAGCACAAAAGCCCGAACCCAAGGGTCAAGAAAGCCATAGACAATACGGTAGATGGATCGGAGGTCGACATCTTGTGTATCGACATCAAAGGAAAATGCAGGCAACCAGCAAGGATGGATAATCTCCCCCGTATCAATTCCAGGGGACATATAAAAGCAGGTGGCGGACATATGCCCTGTCAGCAATGATGACCACAATGCACAATCAGCACCGCGAATATCGGGCAAAAAGCCGGGATGAATGTGTAAAAACTTCAGTTGCTGAATAGCCAAAAGTGTGGCGGGAACAATGCCACCACCGGTATATAAAATTGCGCCTATTGGCTCTTTTGACAGATATTGATGCAGCCCTTTATCGCTCAAACCCTCAACCAATAGCGACTCTACACAATCACTATAGGTTGATAGAGGCAGGAGTGCATTTGCATGCTCAATCAACCCCTTGGAGAACCCAAGTCTCTCCTCAACTTCAGCCAATATACCATTTACCAAACCAGCCTTTGTCTTTGATAATTGCTTTGGCCAATAGTGAATCTTGTTACGTTGGATAGTGGCCGCATAAGATTTTCTCATGCCTTGTGGCAGCCATTTACCAACAAGCTTTTTCGTTGCCACATCTTTGGCGGCTACCAGCTCAATAATCTTTTGTGGCTTAAAGCCAAGACCCTTGATAACTTCAAGATAGGCTCGTGCAATAGGCCCCTCATAAAACAGCACAGTAAGTGGAATAACCGTCAACCCTTGGTTATCCTGACAAACATTTAGAGCCTGGCGGCGGGCGGTCAGCGCATTATCCAGGGGCATAGGAAAAGCACCAAGCAATATGTGCCAAGCAGACTCCAGTGCCTCCCTAAGCTCAGATGTTGATGACAACCATTCAGGCTCAATGAGGTCAATCGCCTTAAACAGCGTGTTAAAACGCTTCAAGCAGATCTCTACTGGCAAACTCGTCTGAGGCAGAAGTGCCATTTTAAGTAAAATAGCAGCAGCAAGTTCCAACCAGACGGGGTCAGACAACTCCATATCAACCGCCTTACGGCCATTGTCACGGTAACCATGAAAGATCCTTTTACTGATATCCAATCGCTTGGATAAAAAGTTCACACGCTCTAGCTCGGCCCCACCCCATTCAGATTTTGATGCCAAATCATACAACACTATGCAGGTATCAAAGTCCCCATGCTTCGAACACGGGCGCTCAATAGTGCCTAGAATTCCCTCTATTTTTTGCTCTAAAAGTATTTGTATTTCCATACTAAATCTTAACTATTTGTTGCTGAATGGTCTGCAAAATATTGGCCAATACCCAATAAAGCACCATTGCGGCAGGAAAGGGGTAAAACAGGATAAAAAATGCTGCCGCCATAAGGTAAAGATTGCGCTTTTGACGTTTCATCTCAGTTTCAGGCGCATGGCGGTTCTGGAAAATGACGGTTGAATAGAGTGTTACCACTGTCATGATAAAAGGTAGAAGACTAATAGTGTCGCCAAACATCGGTATGCTTAACGGTAAATGGCCAATAGCATCAGGATATGCAAGGCTTTCTATCCATAGAAACGACTGGCCACTCAGCTGCGGCATCTCACCGAGTGCATTAAAAACCGCGACCAATATGGGAACCTGAATTAATGAACCCAACATTGGCTTCAAGGTATAAAACGGTGAAACCCCCAACTCTTTATGGGCGGCCATCAACCGATTATGCGCCTCTTCACCATCATAGTTGGCTTTAATCTCAGCCAACTGCGGTGCCAACGCTGCTTGCACCTGGCTCACCCGGCGTTGGAAGCGCACCGTCATCACGCCTACAGGCAGTAAAAGAAGCTTGAGCAGTATGCTAAATACAACGATCGCCAGCCCCCAGTTGCTGACTAAGTGCGCCTGTATTGCAACCAAAGAGGTCTCAACCAACTTTGCAAGCCAAGCTAATGGCTCCCATAAGTGGGCATACCGGATCTGATCCAGTTCCGGGGCAATGGATGAGAGCGCAGGTTTGGCAACCATTTTTACAACAGCATCTGATTGACTCAAAATCTCTGGGTTATCAAAAACCAATGTTGCTTCATCCAGATGCAACGAAAGCCCTGCTGCCTGAATCAGCAGAACATTGAGGCGACCAACAACGGCTAACCATTGGGCTTGGCTTAATTCAACAACCTCACCTTTATCAATCCTATGTAGGTCATCACTTTCGACTATGAAATAGTTTACGTTGTTATAGTATGAAGCTAGACCATAAAAGACATAGTTCTCCCGTACACGTTCAGAAACAAGTATCTCTGTTGAGTTTATTAAGGCGTCAACACGTTTTTTATCGTTTGAATCATCCGCAGGGAGCGCCTTAGCATTTACTAAAAGAGGGAGAAACAAAACCAATGCAATCCATAATAGGCGAATCATAAACATCTTCTGCACCGCCTATTGAAAGACCATTGATTCAAAGCCAAGGCCTAATAACCTTTGATCGTTATTAAAGCCCACTGATTTCGGTGATACCGGATTATCTATATGAAATTCCAATACATTTATTTTTCCTGGCTTGACAATTTGAAATGGAATATCGAACATAAAGTCCTGTGGATTTTTCTCTCCAAAATTGATGACAACCTCTCCAATTTTAACTTCATTTAGTACAACATTGCCACGCTGAACAGGGTGGGCCTGCGTAACAAACCCCCTGATTCTCATTAGAATTTTCCTTTGTTTACATGCGCTATTATCCAGCTTGAAAAAAAAACGCACATTTTTCTTATCGCTCCACCTGCCCCAAGACTCAACATCTGACAACCCACTTCCATAGTAAATATCTTTATCATCTAGATCATCACTATTACTAACTTTTTTAGCGCTGCCAAAAAAAACATTATCCCCACATTTTAATGTGGTTTTAAGTCGTTGCGATAAAAGATTTTGCATATACCGCACATCGAGCACCCAGCTAAAAGGGTCTTTAATATCATCACCAATTGAATACACGCCCTTAAAAGGGGGCAGTGTTTTCTTACCCCAATTGTGGTACTCAAGAGACCAATTGTAATGATAATATTTACGCTCATGCGACAAATCATAGCTATTATCATTGATGTCACTGATAATTAAAGGTGCTATATCAATAAGAGATGCTGGTTGATGAGAGCTTTTGAATTCCTCACCAGCATTTAGTGGTTTAATCATAAGGGTGGCATGCGCATAACCATATTCTTTGCTAGATACATTTTTATTTAATAAAAATTTATTCTCCAACTCAGAAGGTATGCTGGGCCGACCATGATCACTGGAGACAATCAGATAGGTATTATCATAAACACCTAACCCTTTAAGCTTATCAATGATTCTACCTACCTGAACAAATCCACATGTATCTTGCCCTAGATAATTCCCATAATTTGGTGGCAAATTATCTTCCAACAATTCACAACGATGGTTATATCTAACAGGGCTATGCGTCAAGGTAGTATGAAACAACCTGAATGTCGATGGACCACTTGAAACCTTCAAGTTATCAACAAAATAATCGAACTCTTTGATGTAACCATCGTTGCCATTAACCTCATGTACCAACCAATTACCACCGTTATACACTTGCTTTTTTAACACGTCAGGTACAGATTTTAATAAACTAAGATTCAAGGTACGAAAGTAGTCACTTAAAACACTTGTAAAGCCACTTCCCAGAGTTCCAGTAGGTGAACAGGTATCATTAGGAAGTTCTGAGCAATACCTTCCGACAGTATGGATTTTAAAATCAAAATTATTAGCACGAAAAGTCTTTAACAACGGGCTTTCCTTAAAGCTTTTCCTATAAAACTCATCGACATCTGTACCTTCCTGATATAATTGACTGGTTAAGATTGCAGGGATTGACATAATCGTTGTTGGATAAACACCAGCAGTGTTAGCGTAGTTTGTAAAGCCTGTAAACTTATCAACAAGATCATTTTGAGTACGAAATACTTCTTGTGTACTGCCCCCATATATTTCATCTAAAATAATATAAAGATAATTTGGCTTGTCCTTGCTTAAATTAACGAAGTCTTGAGAAGGGGCCTTAGGCTCTTTAAAAAACACGCCATCAGCAAAAACGAATAATGACAAGTTCAAAACAAAACTCAAAAACAAGAACACTGATGAAAAAATGATTAATTTTTCTCTTAATTTTGAGAGTAATACAGCGCAAGCAACTGCAATAGCCACCAGCAGCTGGGCAAAAGATGTCAAAGAATACTCTTCAATATTAAGCCCTCTTCCATCAAAAGCACCATAATCCCCAAATAATATTTCACTGTTAATAACTGTAATTATCAGCAAAAAAACCATTACAGTTAGATATCCTCTCTTTACAACCCCTTTCAAAAAAAGCAAAGGAACGATCAATACTGAAAACGCAACTATAAAATAAGGGATTGCAGCAAAAAGCACCTCCATAACTCCATAATTAAACTCCTCGTAATTCCCAATCAAGATGTTTAAAGGAGAAACAATGGTGATATATAGCGAGAGCATGAAGACCGACACCCCCAATTGTTTATTTTCAATTTGCATTCACAACCTCAGATATATAATTTGCGCCAATACTGCTGGAATTATTATAATTGAATACATTCGCGTTCAAATCATACTTGCCGTCATCCATGCAACATTCTTTTAAAGATAATGCAGCCTCTCCCAGCCTCACAACGCTACCAATTTTATCTCTAATAAAGCATTCAAACGGTTCAATCCCTAACTCCTCATAAGCTGGGTTATTGATCTTCCTCGGCACATCCACAAACAGCACAGGTTTATTCAGGCCAAAAGCATAATCTAACGCAGCCCCCGACCAATCGCTGATCATGATATCTGAGTCATGCAATGAATCCTGTCCGGCAACGTTGGCTTCATAGGCAAACAGCGGGTTACTGCTGTGTTTGTTTATAATGGTTTCAATCTTATCTTTTGCATATTTAATGGTCTGTGGATGCGGTCTAAGCGTCACTTGGCAGCCTTGCTCCATTAACTGATCAACAATTCTCTCACCCACACCCGATTCAATGGTTCCTTCCGGCCCCCAGGATGGTGCTATCAGCACATGCTTGGGTGCGTTATCTGGCTTCTCTTTTACTGGGCGTTTTTTTGCCTCTTCAATAATGGAATCCAGTCGTCCGTAACCATGCTCCAGCAGATTTTTTGCAGGCAAATTGTATTTAGCCTCCATTGCACGAATCTCTTTCAGATGGTGGGGGCCTGCACAAAATATGGTGTCATAGTGATCAAAGGCCCCTTTACGATAAGCCATGTGCAAACTCACCAGCGAGTGCTGCACATAAACATAGTGAACCTTGTGCTTTGAGCGTTTTACCTGATATTGATGCA
The DNA here is from genome assembly GCA_021647945.1 of Candidatus Polarisedimenticolaceae bacterium. GTDB lineage: Bacteria > Pseudomonadota > Gammaproteobacteria > Chromatiales > Chromatiaceae > JAKITT01. The sequence continues at coordinate 31,610 of JAKITT010000016.1, read as the reverse complement.
GATCGGGCATGGTCATCACCATGACATCGGTATCAATATTCTCAAACAGCCAGTTACGAACAAAGCCCTCATCAATTTTGAAGGTTTGATAATTGGGGTGTTCAAGGAGTAGCCCAGGATCATCTTCACCAGAGCTGATGTAGCAAACAGGGATATCCGACGTAGCCAAGGTCTCTTTAACCAAACCCTCTAGGTGTGGCCAGTAGTTTTTACCCTCTGAATAAAATGTGAGTCTGCGCTGCTCTTTGGGCAGTTGCATAAAGCGCATGAGATCACGCAGGTGGCGTATAAACCCCATTAGCCCTCCACCTTATAGAATTTATCCAGCTTTCCCTCTTTGCCCATGGTCTCGTAGCAGGTAAGGTCTTCAACTGAGTCAACCTCCAGCCAACCGTTGTTTACCAGCACAGCTTTAGCTTTCCATCCGGCATCTATTAACAGCTGTAGAAAACTGGTCATATACATGTTGTAAAAATCTTTACCATCGTATAATTCATGGCGATCTATTTGGTTGTAAAACTTTATAAAATCGCCAGTTTTATCAGCACGAATCTTAATTAAACCTGTGTACTGCCCTTGAATACGCGCATAGTTTTCTGGCTTTTTGCCAAGCTCTGTCACATAACCATCACCATCCATCACCAGCGTCTCTGCATCGTCCAGTGGGTTATCGAGGCGAAGACTCCAAAGATCCTTCCACTTGGCATCAATCATCAGAGCAATTTCATCATCACAAGCGAGTAGTGCCTGTAAATTTTCTATCTGATAGACAATATCGCCATAAGCGATGATGAGGTCACCCTCTTGTTGAATAAACTCCATGGCGCAAAACAGCGTTTCCACCATGTTGGTTTTGGCAAAATGCGGATTAAATGAGGTGGCAAGCCCAAGTGCTTCAATTTGATCGGCCCGGTATCCGGTAGCAACATGGATATTACTTATCCCCGCCTGCTGTAGGGTGTGGAGCTGCCTCTCCAGCAGCGTCTTGCCCAGAAGAGGCACGAGACATTTCGGCTTATTATCTGTCAAAGGACGCAGGCGGGTTCCTTGACCCGCTGCCAATATTAGAGTTCGAGTCATAATAGAGATCTTTTTATTAGTTCAATATCTAGTGGATCAAATGGAGCTTCTCGTTCTGGGTGCCACATAATGCCGAGCAGGCTCTTTTCTACATGTTTAAAAGCCTCAATATTACCATCACAATCAACGGCTATTGGTTTTAACCCATTAGCCAGGCCCTCGGGAGAGATGCTCCAGTTGTGATAGCTATTAATCATTCCAGGCAGATGATCATGAGCATCAACTGATGATATCGAATGGCGAACGGCCACATGCCCACTAATAGGTGTAAGCTTGCCCCCCATAAAGAGATTGATCATCTGCATACCACGACAAATACCTACAACCGGAATATTTCGCTCAAGCGCCTCACCGAGAAGGGCTGACTCAAACACATCACGTTCTGGTGCGGCATTACTTGCTGAAGGATCAAGGCTGGCGATAGAGTTTCCGCCACTGAATAACAGCGCATCTAAATTTAAGGCATCAAGCAGTTTGGAGACCTGATCAGGTATAATATTGGGCAGTGGGAGCGGTATATAGCCAAGCTCCGTAACAAAAGTTGTCCAGCGCTGATCCAAGCAGTCACGTCGTTCCGAATAGCTTTTGACGCATTCTACTCGCTGCGTGATACCTATTCGTTTCATTGAATTTCCCGAATGGTATGGTTCGCACAATCAAGCTCAACCTGCCTCATACTGGCTATTTTCTCATAGAGTTTTTCACCTACACCAATCGCTGCGGGTAAGCCTATTTCAGCAGCCCGAATCGCCATATGGGAGTTAGCACCGCCGTATTGCGTAATTAAGCCTGCAATACCGTGCCCGAACAGCCAATCATAACCGGGATCTGCCTGCGGAATCAGGATCAATTTATCACTCAGCTCTACCTGTTCAGCAGACTCCAATCGCTGAACAGACGCTTCCACCTTATTAGCCGTCACAAAGTTTGGCTGTGAAGTAAAACGCTCGAAACAGTAAAAATCAGCCTCCCTCTGAATTAATGAAGGCAGCTCAATGGAGCATGTTACCGCATAGTTCTGCTTACGCATTTTAATTTGCTCATACAGCTGAGCAATGGTGACTGCATTGAGTTTCAACTGCTCCAGATCATGATATTCCAGATAAGATAGATCCTCTCTGGGAATGCCCAACTCTGCGCCTAATTCAACACATAGATCCAAAGAGCGACTCAAGTTTCTTGTAAACTCAAACTTAACAAACTCGCGGGCCTGGATAGCTTCTACCAGGAAATTTGCCATTTTGTTAACTGAGAGGGAGGAGCCTAACTCAATCAGCACCGGCTCTAATTTGGCCCTTTCAGAGGGCGAAAACTCAAAAGGCAACCCCCTCTTTGGTTCATGTTCATACTCTGAAATGAGGTAGCGTTCTGGGTCTTCCCAATAAGCTTGGGCCGTTAACTCATACGTGCCAGGGCGCAGATGCCCATATATATCAATCAACTCTTCTAGAGATAATTTCCCTACACTGTAAGCATGCTTATCTTGCTCAATTTCACCTGCAACCGTGTTAAAACTCCTTAGAAAGGATAACCTTCGTTCATCCGACAGCGCACCCATTGCCACGAAACTCTTTAACAAGGTTGTTGCAACAAACCCAGCCCGTGCCGCATGTGAAAAAGCGAGTGTGCCAAAACGCTTACAGTCGTCCAGCAGTGTAAAAATCTTATCAACTACTGGGAGGCCGCTTGCAATAGTTGCCTCTCTACGCCGATTAAGCTGTTCGATTGATGCTGTGTCAGCTTGAAGCCGATTAAACGCGTTGCAAGTTATCTGTTTGAGAGCAACTTCTAACTGTGAAATATCCTCTAGTGTTACACCGTAAGGGGTCAATCTGGCTGACGCATTTTTAATAAACTGTGGCGTCCAAATAGTAAATGCCACATCGAATTCAACTTTATCGTGGTATTGCGGGTTATCCGCAAGAATATTGATATATGCGGTTGCTAATCTCGCTGCCGTCTCTTCGGGTAGTACAGCTGGAATAAAGGAGTTGAGGCTAGCACGAGCATCTACATAAGGCTGGCCAGAGAAGGAGAGAATCAAGGTAGAGGGACGAACATCTCGATAGCCAAATTCGGCACGCTGCTGTGCCCAGGTATCATTGGTGATCAACTGCCGGTAGAGACTGAATGCCAAAGGTTTTGGCCGAGTGCCAATAATCTCAGCCGGATTCCAATCTGGCATATTGGCAAACAGCGTCTTCTCCCCGTAAATATAGGGGGATGGATGCTGCTGTGCACAGAAGAGCGATTGACTATCCTTCAGGCTGCTTTCGATAGCGGCAAGATCGACCTCATACTCACTATGATCGACGGTGATCGGCCTGACCTGGAATATATGAACCAATCCACTACTGTCTATCGCAAACTCTATATCCAGCTTGTCGAAGCCCAATAACTGCTCCAGCTCCTCAACAGCCTGTAAAACAGGCACTAACTCGGGTGCAACCGCCTCCAGATGCGTTGTGGCAAAGCGGTTTATAATTACTGTACGCAGATCGTTGTGGCTGCCTGCCGTTACCGATTCTGTTGATTGGGTTTTGTCATCGAAGTTAAAACGGTAGTAGGGTGCTCCCGATTCCAGACCGCAGGTAAAGATGACACCCGCAGCCTGAACATTGGATAAAAATGCCTGAATCAGGACTTGGTCCTCTCCATTCTGTTCTGCACCATAGGAGTTAATAACTGTAGTAATCGCTTCAGAGACTGCCGCTCTATCTCTACCATCGACATTCAGCAAACTCTCAAAACCACCCGCATTTGAAGAGTGCCAGTTATCCTCACCTTTAGAGCTGCTGCGAACAACAAGATTGGCCTCTGCAAAAGTGCTGGATATCTCATCCAGAACCCTATCCGATTCGCCTCTCCAGCGAGCTGAAGTAAAACTCACCTGTCTACCAATATGGCTGTGGCGTACCAACGGCTCTAAGCGAACCAGTGTTTCTGCTTTTGTACCCAAAATAAACTGGGCAATATCATAGGGCGAGTTAAATTCGGCCCAGTGGCCAGCCACATCAAATGGCTTTACAGAAAGGCCCATGCTGCCAAGATGCTGGATGAGTTGGATAAGGTTAGAACCCACATCTGCTTCATGCAACATGGAGAGATGTTTTACGGCTTCACGCTTAAAATAGATCAGCCCAGTAAATTCCACCACACTGAGTTGACCAGATGTGCTCTCTATCTCTATGGTCTCTGCCGCCTGGATATCATCCGCAGAGCGCGACTCATATCTCACTTTCCAAAGTGAGTCGATGCAGAATACGACATCAGCATCAACCGTCAACATCTCTGCTACCACCTCTTTCCGAAATACGGTATCAGAGTAGGCGGCAACAACTGGATGACCTGTAAAGGGTGCCTTTAAGAAAGTATGCAGGAGACTCCTCTTCTCCCAGTCTGGAATCACCGTAAAGTTAAGCTGCGGATAGTTTTTGATAACATCATCCACATGATAGCCACCTAAATAGTGAATACCATCAAGACTCGCAATAGACTCAAAGCTATGGATCTGCCAGTCCATCGCTTTAGTGTTGAGCGCAATATTTTTAAGCGCCGAAGGCTTTCGCCCACGCGCCGGCCGACCCGCACCTAGCAGGAATACATCCATTAATTGTGAACCTTACTTCTCTTCTTCTGATTTCTGGTCTGAATTAGATGTTTGATCACTCTTTTTTCCTGTAAAGAGTGATTTAATTTTGTACCAATAGGTCTTGACTGCGAGACTTACCGCCACAAAAAGACCTATAACCGCAGACATAATCGCACTGCCAGAACCTGGATCAATATAGGCCATGGCCGGTTGAACCCAAAAGGCTAGAAGGGCAACAAGGGTGCCTAAAATAAGTTTTTGCATAAGATTTTCTCCTGTTCAGTCAAAGTGTAATATTTGGTATAGAGATCAGATAATCTCAATCTCTGGAAATGGAAAAATAAACTTCCCACCACCTGCTAAATATTCCTGCTCTCTGCGTAGTATCCCATCTTTAAAATGCCATGGAAGCACGAGGAAATAGTCGGGCTTCATAGCCCGAGCTTCTAGTTCTGAAACAATAGGAATATGAGTGCCCGGTGTTACACGGCCAAACTTCTCTTCATTTACTTCTGCAATAACGGGGATATCAGCGGCTGTAAAACCACAAAACTGCAAGGTCACGTTTCCTTTGGTGGATGCACCATAACCAAAAACCTTCTTGCCATCAGCCACTAAAGCACGCACCAAACGAGTCAGATCATCTCTATGGCGAAATACACGTTCTTCAAATTCACGAAAGGGTTTCGGTGTATTGATCCCCATGCGCTCCTCTTGTTCTAAGAGCCAGTTAATCACCGCATCATTGGGCTTTATAGTAGTGTTTGACCTTTTGGTAGCGGTTACAGCAAAGCTTCCGCCATTGATATTGTTCATCACCACATCAACCAGTTTCAGATCGGCTGCATCAAGGATTTTTTTAACCACGCCAAGGGAGTAGTACTCAATATGCTCATGGCAAATGGTGTCGTAAGAGTTGGTACGCAACATTGAGGGCATATAGCTCTGTTCAAAGTGCCACACGCCATCATCGGCAAGAATTGATTCAATCTCCCGTGCAAACTGGATCGGGTCTTCCAGGTCATAAAACATGGCGATTGAGGTGACGATCTTAGCGGGTTGCTGCATCATCGAGTGATAGGCCGCTGCACCAAAAAAATCAGGCACTAGCTTGATCTCTTGAGGGTAATACTTAGCAAACTTTCGCCCCGTAGGATCAATGCCTATCCTTTTCAGGCCAGCTATTGAATAGGCTTTGAGTGTGGTGGCATCATTACTGCCAATATCCAGTACCACATCACCAGAGCGAGGCGCTACCATGCGCTCTAAATAGCGGACTTTGTGACTAAGGTGGTCAACCATTGATTGGTTGAGACCCGAGCGATAGCCATAGTTATCACCATACATCTCAGAGGGATCATACGAGTGTTTTAACTGTAGCAGGCCACTATCTGGAGACCAGACTAACTCAAGTGGCCCATTCGTAACGGCCTCATCTACCGACTGGGGAAACACCCCAGTTAGTGCCTGAAAGCCCAAATTGAGGACAGAAATTAAATTTTTACTGCCGCTTATACGGCAGGATGGCATTTCTGAATAAGATGTCATTCTTTAAAAATCTCCTGATATAACCATGGTGAACTTAATTATTCTCTAACTGCGGAAAAACAATTGAAACTGGCTTACTTGCTGCTGGGTGCCCTTCTGAATTAGCAGATGAATATATCATTGCCAGCTCACTATAGACCAAGGTGAACTCAGGCAAATGTTTAAATCGGCGTACAAGTCGATCCGGCCTAAAATAAGCCGCATTATTAAGTGGATCATCTTCAAAAATAACTCTGAAGTAGCTTATGATTCCTGAAAGAGTATGTCGCCTCCATCGATCCATTTGATCTGACGGAACTCCGTGCTCTTCAGCAACCTCATAAACCTCTGGGATCCGCTCTAAAATCCAAAGCGGTGCATACTTGAGCCAAGACACATTCATATTAACGATCAGCTGAGGTTTACCAATCCAGACACCAAAATCATCCATCATATGATTCAGGACATAGTATGTGGTAGGTATACAGGTGAGCATGGTAGAAAAAGGACGCCCGCTAGTATCTTGCGAGTAGGCCTTTATCGCATGATCACGGCGAAAAACCAGCGTATATATAGCGGTGAAAAAATTCTCGTTACGTGCACAAATATTTCGGATCGGACCTTCAAGATTCGGCTCTTCAGACACAATAGGAATTGCCTCATTAAAAAAAGCATCAAAGTCAGTAACTGTGCGTGCATCCTCTATTCGGGTGAATGCATAATTTAAATACACAAGAGCTATATTTGGATGTGACTGGAGAGTATCCATTATTTGTTCAATAGCGTTTGGCATTAGCAAATCATCATCACCAAGAATCCACACATATTCACCAGTAGCATGGTGTGCAGTTTCTTTAAGATTACCAAGCATTCCTACATTCTGTTTATTGCAATGATAGGAGAAATCAGCACGCTCCAGGTATGGTTTGATAACATCTTTGGTATGGTCAGTAGAAGCATTATCACAAACTAAAAATTCCACTCCTGAAACTGGCTCAGGGCAATGACGCACCCAGTTCTTTAAACTGACAGCCAACCAGTCAGCACGATTGTAGGTGCTGATACAAATTGAAAGTTTAGGGCGTGGCACAAGATTCATAGCTAATGTACGCGCTTCAATCTCTTTTTTGGCAAGTGGCAATTTAGGGAACGGAACTGCCATCACCTGCGCTAGCCGTGCCGTTATTTCCCAAGCGTAATCATGCCAGGACTTTAATGGTCGTCCCACTGCTTCAAGAGCCAAAGCCTCTCGCAGAGTTGTATCTTCTGCCAGACGCTGGATGGCTCCAGCCAATGTTCCAACATTACGCACGTCAACCATGAGGCAACCACCTCCTTCAGCCGCTTCTCGCATGGCACCAAAATTTGCACAGATAGCTGGTTTTGCATACCACAGGCTCTCTAGGATGGGCAGGCCGAACCCTTCTTCAATGGAAGGATATACTGTAAAATCGCAACTCAGATGTAACTCCCGTATCCGATTGTCATCAACACTCTCCTCCCAAATCACGTTCGAGTGATTTTCTACAAAGGCTCTTACTCGCTCTGCTAATCCAGGTTCAATACTATGGCCACCACCCGCAATGATTAGCTGTAAAGGCACATTAATACGCTTCGCAGCCTCTTCAAAAGCTTGGAGTAGAGTTTCATGGTTCTTGCGGGGTTCAACTGTACCCACACATAAAATGGTGATTTGGCCTTCAGTATGCGGAAAGATATTCGTGATTCGCTGACTCTCGGGGAATTCACCAGGTAGTAGCACAGACTTAATTTTTTCATCTAATCCCTGAGAACGAGTTAGCGTCATCCCAAGAAAATCGATCAAATCATCCCGAGCCAAGGCGGATATAGGCAAAACTTGATCATATTCCGCTAAACCAATCATATATTCGCGGTGCGCCTCGGCAAAATGTACTGGATAAATATCCCTCATTTTCCAAGGAATGGCATCATAAAAAACTGCCGAACAACTTAAACCAGCCTTGCGCGCATATTCGAGCAGCTGTGCACGCTCATCAATTGAACGGTTGAGAGGCAATTCTGGCATAAAAAACCAATCAAGCTTCCTGTCGGCAACTGGTACCACCCAGTCATGCCATGATTTCAAATCAGGTCCATTCCATTTTGCAAAAAAAGCAAGCTCATCACGGGTAACTGGGCCAAATCCTACTTGTGATTTATCCCACTTAACAGGGATGAGCGGCACACCCATCTCTATCAATCCACGCGCAAGTTGACGCGTTACTCGCTGAATGCCAGTATTTTTTGCAAATTCAAGAGTGGCATCGATCCAGTAGTAAACTCTACCAATGCCTCTTTCAGGATGGCCCTCTTTTTCCACTCGTGCTTGGATTGCGGCACCATAATCAGCCCATGAATCAATGGCACGTGATACTGCCTGCATCGCTAGCCTATGGCGAAATTCACCATCTTCGATAAGACGCGCAACAGCCTCTTCAATCTTTGTCTGATCACGCGTATCAACCGTATAGCAGCCCCCTGCTTCAGCAACTTCTGCCATGGCCCCAAAGTTGGCACACAGGCATGGCTTCCCATACCATAAACTTTCGAGAATAGGCAGACCAAAACCTTCTTCTACCGAAGGAAATACCGTAAATGCACATGAGCGATATAGCGAATCAAGCTCTTGGTCAGAAACATGCCCAATATGCGAGATTGCCTTGTCAGCTTGTTGGGCACGACCAACTTCCTCCGCAACCAGCGGATGGAGGTTTCCAACCAGAATCAAGCGCCATTCACCATCAGGATGAAGTTTACGATATGCTTCAAATGCCTTGATAAGCTGAACTTGGTTTTTACGTGGCTCAATAGAACCAACAGAAAGAATCAATGTCTCTCCCTCTTGTGGGTTCTGAATGCGCGGGCAAAGTTGAGATTCGCCTGGTAGTTGAATCACCTCTATTTCAGGCATCGTTTTAATGCTTGCACATTCATTTTTTACCAAGAATGCAATAAGGTCATCAGCTGACCATTGCGATATAGGCCAGACGATGTCTGCCAGCAGGAGCTGTTGCATATACTCTGCGTGTTTAGGCGATATCTCTTTAAACTCTTCGCGTCGTAACGGGATAGCATCGTAATAGATAAAACCTGTCTTTAGTCCAGTACGGCTAGACCACTGGAGCAGATCCAATGTAACGGGCTGTTGGTGGTAGGTAATGTGCGTAACTTCAGGAACAATCAGCCAATGGTTCTCACCCAAAACATGCGGTGTAATTGCGTTCCGCACTTCATCGTTAGACGAGTAAATATCAAGCTCGGTTTTGTGGACAGGTGGACCATTCCACTGAGCAAGATGGTGACGTTCCTGCATATTGATCAGTACACATTGGCCTCTGACGTCATCCCATTTTACAAAACAAACATCCTCGCCAAGAGACCGAAGGCTTGTTGCTACGCCACGAGTAACGCGCTGAACACCCGTATTCGTTGGACAGATTACAGTATGGTCAACGTAGACATAAATTTTGCGTACGCCTGATGGAAGCGGCAAGGTCAAAGAAGTATCAATATTCAGAAACTGAACATCATTCTTTAGATTGTCAAACGATTCCGTTACGGGATGATCAGCAGCAGGCATTCCTTTCGGCTGCGTGCCTACTAAGCCGCTTCCATCTGCCACTCGGCGCAGCCTAGCATTTAATCGCGGATGCATACACAGCCAGGTAGTGGCACGATATCTCAGGCGAGGTCGCTTGAGTACGAAGGCCATAGCCTTGACAAGTACCCAGTAAGCGATACGTTTTGGCAGGTGAATAAACCAAAATACACTCTGAATTGGAAGAAAAATCAGCCACTTGATGAGTTGCATCAATTTCCGTAGCGGCCAAGTGATTCTCCATGACTTGCTAGCATATACAGTTTGCAGTTCTTTATTTAACCGATCGGCCTCCAACCACCAGTAATGGGATGAGTGATTAAGTTCATCAATCTTGGTTCTGGTCTCTTCTAGCTCTTTACTCTGCTGATCAGCCATAGACCACCATTGGTGGTTACTCTGGTGCAGCTCATCAATTTGTTGCTTTGCCGCTTCCTTTTCATGATTTAGCTCATTGATCGATCTCTCTCTCTCACGCAACAGTTCATTATACTGCTCCGCTTCAAGATGCAGCTGCTCGATCTCTTTTTCCAACTGCTGGCAGTGCTGTTGAGTCTCTTGTAGGAGGGCACTAATAGCCTGTTGTTGCGCTCTGCTATCCGCTAGGGTGGCCTGTAACTTATCAAACGCCTGCCTGCTCTCTATCCGTAATACTGTAGCCTCCTGCAAGCGCGTCTCTTTCTCTATCAGTGATAGCAACAGCTCTTGCTGTTTACTCTCTTTCTCACGCAGTGCCTTGTCATGCTGACCAGCCTCTATTTGTAACGGCTCTATCTGCTTTTCTAGCTGCTGGCAGTGCTGTTGAGTCTCTTGCAAGAGGGTCTCAATGGCCTGTTGTTGCACTCTGCTATCTACCAGTGCAGCCTGCCACTTATCGCTCTCCTGCTTATTCTCTGTGAGTGTTGCAGCAGCCTTCTGTAACCGCGTCTCTTTCTCTATCAGTGATAGCAACAGCTCTTGCTGTTTACTCTCTTTCTCACGCAGCACCTTGTCATGCTGCCGTGCTTCTATTTGTAAGCACTCATTTTGTTTTTCTAACTGCTGACACTGCTGATGAACCTCTTGCTGAGCAGTATTTAATAGCTGTATTTGCTGCTGACTATCCACCAGAGTTACATTCATTTGATCCAGTTGCTGCTGTTGACACTCTGCTGTCTCTAATAGGGTACTTTCGACCTGGTTCTTTGATGCTATTATTTGCTTGATATTGGTTCTGGATTCATCTAATTCAGTTTGCAGCTGTTGATTGTGGTTTTGTTGTTCCATAAGTGTTACCTGACTATGCTCCAATGCCTTATCTTTTTCATAAAACTGCAAATCATGATTTACAATACTATTTTTAGTGGCCATTAAAACTGAATAGGTATTCTTGATTTTATTCCGAAGATATTCAGCCTCTATCTCTCTATTTTCACACAATTTTATTAAATGCCCCTCCATAAACAGCAAATCTAAACCCGATTCAAAAAAGCCCTTTATTGCATCTTCTGGGGTGCAAACTATTGGTTCTTCATGAACATTAAAGGATGTATTTACCAATGCGGGTTTACCACTGAGTTCCTTGTAGTATGTGAGCACTTTCTGCAAAAAAGAATTTGATTTTTTAGAGACGATTTGTGGACGTGCAGTACCATCACAATGAACCACAGCAGGGCACAGTAATTTCATCTCATCTGTGCAGTTGACAGTGACTGTCATAAACTCTGCTGAATGCCTAATTTTTTCAATGTCACCAAACAGCCTATCAGCATCCTCTTCAAGACAAACAGGGGCAAAAGGCATAAACTCAGTACGGTTTAAACGCCCATTTAAAGTCTGATTTATTGAAGCATCATCTGCATTTGCCAAAATAGAGCGGTTACCAAGTGCTCGCGGCCCAAACTCAGATGGCCCTTGGTAAATAGCTACGACAGCACCCTCTGCAAGATGCTTTGCCACCTCTTTTGCAGGATCAACCGCAACTTGGAATTTTATTTTACTCTCAGAAATGTAGTGATGAACTTTTCTCTTTGAGTAACTGGGGCCGAGAAACATCGAGTGGCTTTTTCTCGGTGAAAACTCTTTATTTTTAGAAACCACCTGAAGTGCAGCACCCAGTGCCGTACCATCATCAGACATTGGCGGAGAAACAAACAGATTTTTAAAGCCGAGTTCACTGGCCCGTTGGTTTATTTTTACATTTGCGAAGAGTCCACCGGACAGGCAGAGATTATCTGAGGCTTCACCTTGCTTGATTACTGCACTAAGGATTGCTGTAACATGTTCTTCTGCTATCTGTTGAACTGTAGCGGCTATATCCTCACGGCTGTGAGGCGCAAGCATCTCTTTAAGTGATTGAACAAATGGCAAGAGAGGCTTTAAGCAGGGAGAGATATCCTGGCTGTACATATCTTTCCACTCAACAATGCCATGAAGCAACTCGGGATGATACAACCACTGCTCTAATATCTTACGGCAACTATCTGTTACTGCACCATATGCAGCCAATCCAGTTATTTTTCCTTCATGTTTTAAGGGAGTAAAACCAAGTACCGCAGTAATTGCCGTGTAGAGACTTGTAATGTTTGAGTAGTTATTAGCACTGAATTGGTCAATGGGTACAATTCCATTTCTATCTGATGCACTAAATACTCCCCCAAACCACGCTTCATTAGACATACCTCCGTCATATACTAAGCAGGTCGCATTGGACAAGCCGCTTAACCAAAATGCAGAGGCCGCATGACAGAGGTGATGGGGGATAAACACTTTTTCAACGGGTATTGAATCAAGTATCTGTAAAAAAGAGTCCGCATGAGACCTGTCAGTGTTGAGAGCAGTCTCCAGTGGCACTGGGTGAAATCTGCTAATTAGACCTGTGACTGGCCCGTATTCACGTTCTACAGAGAGGGCTACTTTTCCAATATTTTCCCACGGCAGCTCATTGAGCAGCTTTTGCGGGAACCTACCATCTTGTTTTACTCGTGATATTCGCTCCAATGAAACTGCAAATAGTGGTTCTCCTTCTGGTGAAACTAAAGCAATGGCCGTGTCATGCATACCACTGTAGTTCAACCCAAGAACGGAGCCTTTCGGGATTTGTTTTAAGATGAAATTATGTTTCATTTAATTGGATATTCTAATTTACTTCTATTTTCGTTATGGCTGTCTGTTGTGGCAGCCAAGACAGGCCTTGAAATGGCGTTTTTTCATCGTTAAATACATTGAAAACAAGGACTAAATCACGCCAATCATAATTTTTTGTTAAATGTGTATCTCTATCATGAAGTGCAATTGAAACTGAATAGCTACCAACACCCAAATTTGCTGGAAAACTCACAATGTATTGGTATATTTCACCTGAATTTAGATTGTTCAGGACTTGTTTGCTGTGCCATGTATTTGTTCCATAACACACCTGCCCAAGACGCTCTTTTATTGCATACCCCATTACCAGTGAATCAATAGGCTGATAAACCTTAACATTTATGTGTAACTCAACCTCTTCACCAACGGCGACATGCTCTGCTAGTTCACCCTTGTCGTTATACAGAGCAACTTCCTCTATCTGCACTTCACCGGTACCAGAGCTGGTTTGAACCTTTCCATTATTAAGCTGCGTGACCTCCACTGTGCTGTTCTCTTTCTCCGCGATAATGGCATTGTAGAAATCAAAGACCTCTTCTGGATTACCATCTTTTATCACCGTACCGCCTTCCAACAGGATGGCTCGGTTACACAGACTTTGAATAGCACTGCGGTCATGGGAGACGATCAGCAGTGTTGTGCCTTGTTCTTGAAACTCACGAATTCGGTTAAAACATTTATGCTGGAAGTAGGCATCACCCACCGACAAGGCTTCATCAACAATTAATATTTCAGGTCGGTAAGCAGTAGCCACCGCAAAGGCCACACGCATTTGCATGCCACTGGAGTAGGTGCGTACAGGCTCATCAAAATATTCTCCAACTTCAGCAAAAGACTCAATATTTGGGACAGCCTGTGAAATCTGCTCTGCGGTGAACCCCATAAGACCCGCAGCATGAAATGCATTTTGTCGGCCGGTTAGTTCAGGATTAAACCCCATACCCAACTCAAGAATAGCGGCAATACGACCGTTAACCTGCACCTGACCATCTGTCGGCCGTAATGTGCCTGTGATCATCTTGAGCAGAGTGCTTTTGCCTGCACCATTCTGGCCAATTATGCCAATCGCTTCACCTGGTTGAATATCAAAGCTCACATGACGCAGCACCCAGTGCTCTTCACTGGGTTTAAAGGGTATACCGAACCAGCGGGCAAAACGCTGCAACTCTGAGCGGTATGTTCGGTATGCTTTACCAAGATTGCGAACAGTTAACAGGCTCACAAAGCGTCAACCATCTCAGCACTAGCACGGCGAAACATAAATAGACTTGCTCCGGCCAACAGCAATCCAACCGCAGCAATAATGAGTACACCGTCCCATTGAGGGGTGTTGCCATAGACCAATATCTGTTGGTAAGCATCAGTAAGAGGGTACATAGGGTTAAGGTTCAACCAGTGGTGATAATCCTCTGGAATGATGATTATTGGATAGACAATGGGTGTAAACCAAAACAGCATCTGCAGGATGATGGGGACTACTTGCCCAATGTCACGTAGAAAGACGTTCATTACTCCAAGAATCAAACCAATTCCCATGGCAAGCATGGCCACAATAAGGGTAAGCGGTATAAGCCACAGCATGGTGGCACTGAATTGATGGCCAAGCAGGGCAAAAATGCCCAGCATGGCGATAAATAGCAGGAGATTGTTAAGCAGGCAAGAACCCATGACGATAGCTGGAAGGGTAATCCGAGGAAAGCTCATCTTTTTCATTAGATTGCCCTGCTCGATGAATAGGTTAAGGCAACGGCAGATAATATCATTAAACAGGTTCCAGGCCAGCAGGCCAGCCATCAGGTAGATGGCGTAGGCGTATTGGCTATCGAGACCCGGCAGCTTAGCTGCCAGTATATTGGAGAGAATCAATGCATAGATAGCAACCTGTGCCAAGGGATTGATAATCATCCAAAGCCCACCCAGTTTGCTGCGAGCAAAGCGGCTAATGAGCTCATTTCGGATAGAACTGGAAATGAAATGGCGATACTGCCATAGGCTACGAAATATACTGAACATTAGTGCGTCTCTTTTATTATTGCTTCGATCTCAGCAACACACTTATTCACTAGCTGGCCATCTCCACGTGTCTCAACATTTAGTCTTAACAGTGGCTCTGTATTTGATGCGCGCAGGTTTAAACGCCAGTTGGGAAATTCAAGGCTGATACCATCGGTGCTGTCCAACTGCGGTGACTCGGGAGCGAAGTGCTTCTGTATATTCTCAATGGCTACTTGAGTATCAGCTACTTTGTAGTTGATCTCACCACTACAGGGGTATGTGTCCATGCGCTCACAAACAAGCTTTGATAATGTTTTGCCTGTTGTACTTACCAATTCGGCAACCAACATCCAGGGGATCATACCGCTATCACAATAGGCAAAATCTCGGAAGTAATGATGCGCACTCATCTCACCGCCATAAATGGCATTTTCGGCACGCATTCGCTCTTTGATAAAGGCGTGGCCTGTTTTGCTTTGAATGGCGACACCACCAGTTTTATTTACTATATCGATGGTATTCCAAGTCAGGCGAGGGTCATGAATGATCTTTTCACCAGGGTGTTTTTTAAGAAAGGCTTCAGCCAGCAGGCCAACAATGTAGTAACCTTCAATAAATTCACCATTTTCATCAAATAGGAAACAGCGGTCAAAGTCACCATCCCAGGCGATGCCCACATCAGCACCATTAGCTCTGACTGCATCAGCGGTCGCTTGGCGATTTTCAGGTAGCAGCGGATTGGGTATGCCATGGGGGAAAGTGCCATCAGCATCATGATGTAGTTTGATAAACTCAATCGGTACATTTTGCTGTTTAAAATGCATTTCAATGACATCTATCACGTGCCCAGCCGCACCATTACCTGCGTTAACAACTAATTTGAGAGGTTTTAAAGCTCTAGGCTTGATGTAGCCAAGCAGGTGGTCTACATAGTCATCTAAAATAGAGGTCTGACTCAGTGAGCCTTTTTTGCTGGTTAACTCAAAACCCTCACTTTCTGCAATCTGCTGTATCTCTTTAAGACCACTGTCACCACTAATAGGCTTTGCACCACGACCAACAAACTTCATTCCGTTGTAGTCCATCGGGTTGTGGCTGGCTGTCACCTCTATACCGCCATCTACATCAAGATGGAAGGCAGCAAAGTAGATCTCTTCTGTACCTGTCATGCCAATATCGATCACATCTGCACCAGAGTCCATCAGCCCTTTTGCCAAAGCCTGTTTGAGTGATTCACTGGTCAAACGTACATCACCACCCACAACAACACGCTTGGCTTTTAGGTGCTGAGCAAACGCACGCCCTATTCGATAGGCGATCTCTTCATTGAGTTCTTCCCCTAGTTTTCCACGGATATCATAGGCTTTAAAGCAGGTCAGTCGACTCATGAAACTCGCCCATAATCATCTTCAAAACGTTCTATATCATCCTCTTTCAAGTACTCTCCCACTTGAACCTCAATCAACTGCAATGGAATTTTCCCTCGGTTCTCAAGCTGATGCATGCTACCCGCAGGGATATAGGTCGATTGGTTTTTAGTCACTGTCCGTACCGTGTCATCACAAGTAACCGTCGCAGCACCAGAGACAACCGTCCAATGCTCTGAACGATGTTGATGTTTTTGAAGCGATAGTTTTGCACCTGAGTTTACTGTGATCCGTTTCATCTTGTAGCCTGACTGCTCTTCTAAGATCGTGTAACTACCCCAAGGCCGCTGTACAGTCAGATGCAGCAGGTGTTCTTGCGCATTCCGCGCTTTCAGCTCTGTAACAACCTCACGTACACGCTGACTCTCTCCTCGCTTTGCTATGAGGATTGCATCTGCCGTTTCAATAACACAGAGATCATCTACACCCACGGCTGCAATTAAACGCCGCCCCCCATGAATAAGCATGTTGTGGCAGTCGATCTGAAGCGCATTGCCCAGCAATGCATTATTGCTCTCATCCTTTGGCAAAAGATCATGGACGGCATCCCAGCTTCCAACATCTGACCAGCCGATATCACAAGGAATCAATGCCAGATTTGAACCCTTACCTGCAATCTTCTCAAGTACACCAAAATCAATTGAGATGTCTGGCATTAACGGGAAATATTGATCCAATACTTGCTGTCTACTCTCGCCCTTATCCCAAGCTTGAGTAATTTTATCCAGGACTGTAGCCACCTCTGGCAGGTGGCTTCTTATTTCATCCAGAATGGCGGAGGTACGCCAGACAAACATACCCGAGTTCCAGTAGTAGCTGCCGTCATCCAGATACATTTGAGCTATCTCTTCACTGGGTTTTTCAGCAAAATGCTCCGCCACACAGACTTCACTTTTAAACTGTGAATCATCTGGTGATGTTTTGATATACCCAAAACCTGTATCGGGGTGCGTCGGGCGAATCCCAAATGTGACGAGCGATCCTTTGTCAGCAACCTGGATAGCCTTTTCCAGTGCTGCATGGAAAGCTGGCGTATCTTTAATAACATGGTCTGAAGGGAGGATAACCATAATAGGATCCTCTCCTTCAGATGTTCTTTGCAGCCACGCCGCAGCTAATGCGATGGCTGGCGCTGTATTGCGGCCTGCTGGCTCCAGCAACTTTTCATACTGATTAAGTGCTTGATACGCCTCTCCATTGGCATGGCGAGCATTGGTTATCACCAACACCTTTTCTGGTGTCACATAGGGAGCCAATCGATCAACTGTCGCCTCAAACAGTGTTTTTTCCCCTTCAAGGCTAAGGAACTGCTTTGGAAGCTGTTGGCGAGAGAGTGGCCACAACCGCGTCCCACTACCACCGGCCATAATAATCCCTCTTATATCCATGTCTTCCACTACTTTTGACTTCCTGATATTTTGTTCTAATTTCATTACTACAATTAATCCTTTAGCTTCTCTTGGATAAACAACATCTCATTTTAAAGCAGTTATGCAGCTGGACAAGGCACTCTGCCAACTTGGCATAACCAACCCAAAGCATGAACGAAACTTACTACAATCGAGCCGTGAATTTTGGGGCCTTTTGGCTGGCAAAGGGTAGGCTTCCGTAGCGCAAGGGTGCAATAAAGCACACTTGCTTTTCTCTAGTACACCGCATTCATTCGCCTTTTCTATGATTAGTCGAGCAAACCCATACCAATCTACATGACCCGATGAACACAGATTATAAGTACCTGACACCATCTGTTTTAGCGCTCGCTCTTGCTGAAGTTGGCAAATAATATGAGCGGTCGCATCCGCAATATTTCGTGACCACGTAGGCGCCCCATACTGATCTGAAACTATGTTCAGCTCATCTCGCTCGCTCGCTAGATGTAAAATAGTATTAACAAAATTTTGTCCACGCTCAGAATATACCCACGTCGTCCTCAAGATAACATGATCTACACCAACACCCTTAATAGCTACTTCCCCAGCTAGTTTACTACGTCCGTAGGCATTGATCGGGCTGGGAGTATCCTCTTCATTGTATGGTGAGGATTTTGTGCCATCAAATATGTAATCCGTTGAAAAGTGGATCAGCAAAGCGCCTCTTTTTTTAGCCTCCTCTGCCAACACACCTACTGCTAAACCATTGATCAGTGTTGCCAGACTCTCTTCTTCCTCGGCTTTGTCTACTGCCGTATAGGCAGCCGCATTCACAATGACATCTGGCTTTATCTCTTTAACAATATCTGGAATAGTTTCTGGATGTGACAGATCACACTGCTGCCGATTTAGTGCAATCACCTCTCCTAACGGCATTAGGCTTCTAGCTAACTCCCAGCCCACTTGGCCATTTGCTCCTGTGAGCATGATTCTCATGGGAACACTTCGGCTTGTTGAAGCAACAATCCCACTTCATCTTTTACCGACAACTGTGGCTCACCCTCAATATGCCAATCAATACCGATGGCTGGATCGTTCCAGAGAATACAGCGTTCATACTTGGGGGCATAGTAATCTGTCGTTTTGTAGAGGAAGTCCGCACTCTCAGAAAGCACAACAAAACCATGGGCAAAACCAGGCGGCACCCAGCACTGGCGGTTATTTTCCTCTGAGAGTTCCACACCTACCCATTTGCCGAAAGTGGCTGATGATTTCCGTATATCAACGGCTACATCAAATACAGAACCGCGTACCACACGAACAAGTTTTCCTTGTGGCTGTTGGATCTGGTAGTGCAAACCTCTTAGTACGTTTTTTGTTGAGCGGGAATGGTTGTCTTGGACAAACTCTACATCTAGATCCGTCAGCTCGTTAAAAGCTGCACAGTTCCAGCTCTCCATAAAAAACCCCCTCTCATCACCAAACACCCTTGGCTCAAGAATAAGAACTTCAGGTATCTCTGTCTGGATGACCTGCATTAATCAATTACCCAGTTATACAACATCACTTTTTACCGAATCTAAGTACAACGTATCAGGACATATATCTAGCAATTGACTTGCTCATATAGTGATTCAGGAGCAATGTCTGCACCATTTGGCCAAGATATTGTTCCACCTTCTATAAATGCTTTTTTAAAAAATGCTCTCTTTTTTAAGGGGGCAAATATCGGGCCTTTGCCAATATATTTGGAAAAATCAACATTGCCTGATACACCATTGTCAAATGCAATGTAGTAAATATATTCACCCTTATAATCTATTTTTACTACATCATTCATATCCCACATAATGAGCTTCCTCAGGTCAATGGCTCAATCTTTCTGATTTCCTTGCTTTCTCTTGCAAGCCTCCAATCTTCTTCAAGCTCTATTATGTGCAAGTCAATCCATTCACGTACGAGTTTAGTTGCTGTTCTTGACGACAAACTGCCTTTGATTACATTCCCCTGAAAATCAAATACTGCTTTATTTCCTGAATATTCCGCATGGAAATGTGGCGGATTATGCTCATCATAAAACATCCGAATGATGATACCGAAAAACCTTGATATTTCTGGCATATGCAATGTCCTTTTTGTATTGCTAGCAGGTATTGGCCCATACTCACTCTCTAATAAGATATTTTTATTTGCTCAGCGCTCTAACTCTAGAGTGTCAGATTAACCTCATCCACCTAAGGCAATAGTTTTACTTACATTTTCCACATGTAGGCCCATTTTTTAAGCAGACATCAGTCTAATTCATGCACTTGAAAGTGCACCTACACGGCATCTATTCTGTTCGCCGAATGAGTCTAATAAAGTAGAACTAAATATACAGTTTAACACCTTAACTAGCAGACTCGAATTACATAGGACACAGATGATTGAAGGCATAATTGCCTTCTCTATGAGAGACCTAATAGGTATTTACCATAGCCATTTTTTAGCAATGGCTCAGCTAACTTCCTTAACTGTTCAGCATCTATGTAACCTTTGTAATACGCTATCTCTTCTGGACAGGATATTTTTAGGCCCTGCCGTTGTTCAATGGTTCGGATGAAGTTGGATGCATCCATCATCGACTCATGGGTGCCGGTATCTAACCACGCATAACCACGCCCCATGATCTCAACAGAGAGCCGCCCTTGCTCCATGTAGATCTTATTCACATCGGTAATCTCTAACTCTCCACGTGCCGAGGGCTTGATGCTATGCGCAATCTCCACCACATCTGAGTCATAGAAATAGAGCCCTGTTACTGCGTAGTTTGACTGCGGCTCTGCGGGCTTCTCTTCTAATGCCGTTGCTACCCCTTGTTCATCGAAGGCAACCACACCATAGCGCTCAGGATCTTGCACATGGTAAGCAAAAACCGTTGCCCCTTCTGGTTTTGCCACCGCATGTTCCAGCTTCTGCTGTAACTCATGACCATAGAAAATGTTGTCACCTAAAATAAGTGCAACAGGGTCACAGCCAATAAACGCCTCGCCAATAATAAAGGCTTGGGCCAATCCATCGGGCGAGGGTTGAACAGCATAGGAGAGTTGTAGACCAAACTGACTACCATCACCCAGTAGTCGCTGGAACTGGGGCAGGTCATGCGGAGTGCTGATGATCAATATCTCTCGAATACCGGCCAGCATCAACGTGCTTAGCGGATAGTAGATCATCGGTTTATCGTAGATAGGCAGCAGCTGTTTAGATATCGCCTGAGTAACAGGATAGAGGCGTGTACCGGACCCACCAGCGAGTATTATTCCTTTTCGGCTGGATAGTGGGAAGTGGGAAGTGGGAAGTGGGGGAGTCATGCTTTGCTCCATTTTTTGTGCAAACCTGTTAGGAGTTTCCCAGTGCGATCAGCCAGCTCAAAAGCAAAATGATCTTTTGGGGCAAAATTGAGCATGACGGCCAGTTTCATCTGTGTCTCAAGTTCTGCCAATGAACCTCGTGAGATACCAATAAACTGCACATACTCTTTGACATGATTTCTGCCAGCACCTTCAGCAAGATTACTCGGCACAGATACTGCTGCTCGACGCATCTGCTGAGTCAAACCAAAACGCTCATCAGGTGGAAAAGTAGAGCTCATTTCATAAACTGCTTTCACCAGCCGCATAGCAAACTTCCACGCATCCAATCGTTCATGTGGTTTCCCCATAATCCACTCCTTTGATCCCACTTCCCATCTCCTACTCTCCACTCCCTAATCACAAGAGCCCCAAGCGTTCACGACGATAGGAGCCATCAAGCACATGATGCCACCAGTCACTGTTATCGAGATACCACTGAACCGTTTTTTTTATGCCACTCTCAAATGTCTCTGAGGGGTTCCAGGCTAACTCTTGTCTAATTTTACTGGCATCGATGGCATAGCGTTGATCATGACCAGGCCGGTCATCAACAAAGCGAATCAGCTCTTCATACTTCAAAATACCTTTTGGGTGGTTGGGAACCAGCTCATCAAGGATGGCACAGATACTCTTCACCACATCCAGATTGGTCTTCTCGTTGTTTCCACCGATGTTGTAGGTCTCACCAACGCTGCCTCTGTTGACCACCTCGTAGAGTGCACGGGCATGATCTTCAACGTAGAGCCAATCACGTATCTGCTGACCATCACCGTAGATCGGCAGCGGTTTACCCTCCATCGCATTCAAAATGATCAGCGGGATCAGTTTTTCTGGGAAATGGTAGGGGCCGTAGTTGTTGGAGCAGTTGGTCAGCACAACCGGCAGACCAAAGGTTCGATACCATGCAGTCACCAGATGATCGGAGGCCGCTTTGCTGGCTGAGTAGGGCGAGCTGGGGTCATAGCGACTCTCTTCGGTAAAGTAGCCACTCGCCTCAAGGGAGCCATAGACCTCATCAGTGGATATGTGGTGAAAGCGAAAATCACGCTGTTCTACTTCATCAAGGCCGCTCCAATACTCACGAGCCGCCTCAAGCAGGGTGTATGTGCCATTGATATTGGTTTGAATGAAATCTGCAGGGCCACTAATGGAGCGGTCAACATGAGACTCTGCTGCTAGATGCATCACGACAGTGGGCCGATACTGCTCAAATATGCGGCTCATTGCGCTGCTGTCACAGATATCAGCCTGCTCGAAGTGGTAGCGTTCGTTATCTGATACTTCACTTAGCGACTCAAGGTTACCAGCGTAGGTCAGCTTATCAACATTAACAACGCTGTGCGGTGTCTCATTAATCAGCAACCGAACAACGGCTGAGCCAATGAAACCGGCACCACCCGTGACCAAAAAACATTTTGCTAGCAACTTAAAACCCTCTTCATCCTTTTATATGACAACTTGATGAGCAAGCACGGCGAATCCACTCATACTTTAGCCACTCACCACGCTCATTTTTTACGCTGGTAGATTGTCATACCATCGTGCCGACTATTCTCAAATTTAGCCACTTCATGCAGATCTGCCTCGCCAAGATAGGCTTTCCAACCATCTGGCATCATGCCTTTTTTCTGATATAGCACTAGATAATCAAATGCCATGTTGGCGCGTGGCTCAACCACATAGCGGCATAGCAGCCGCTGCTCAAAAGCACTATTTCGACCAATGTAGTAGCAAAATCTATCTGATTCAGAGGTGACTATCTTACTGCCTGTTTCGCTGTTCTGCTCAATCCATTCGGCGGCGTCTCGCAAGTACGCCTTTGAGTAACCACCGATAGAGATTAACCCATCAGCCCCCATCAACAAGGTAATCACAATCACGACGGGAAAAAGACGTGAGTAGAACCAACTATCGCTCTTCTCCTGCCACAGCGACCAGGCCCTATTTAGCAGAAACGGCAGCAGCAGCAGAACCGTCAAAACCAAGGGCATGGTAAAGCGTGCTTGTAGAAAGAAGGTGGGTAGCAGGAATATGATCAACATCAGCAGGTTGATCAAGACAACCCAACCAACAAATGGCCTAAAGCCTTTTGGTAACACCACCTCTGCATACAGGCGAGGTAGAAACAGAACAACTGCATACAGCGATGTCATAACGGTGAGCGTTTTTACGACGATAATCAACGCCAGAATTGAGACCACACTCTGCATGGCAAACTTTGCTGAGAGCACCGGCAAAACACCCGAGCGAATCACCTCAGCTTTCAATACCAAACCTACCGTTAATGCATTCCAGAACTGGGCCATTCGCGCGGGGAATTCAGCAAGACGACCCAAGTTGTCACCCGCAAAGGGCAACAATATAAGCCCCACAACAAGCAGAGCAAGGGAGATCCAGTTGGCTTGAACAAAATTAGAAAAACGCTGCTTTAGCGGAGACTCCCTCTTTAATAGCAAGATGAAAGGCAGCAACGCCATCATGACAAACCCCTCCATACGGAAGAGACACGAGATCAAAATGGCACCATTCCAAGCCAATCCCGACATGAGAGAGGGGCTCTTATAATGCTTAAAGAGAAAACGCAGGCCCAGCAGATAAAATAACCAGTAACCATGGTCACGCAAAATCTCAGCGCGACTCTCATTGAGATAGGGCAGGGTTAAAATCAGCAATGCGGCCAGGAGTTGAGTTCTTCTATCTCCCCCCAACTGGCGAACAAAATCGATAAAACAGAGCACCAACAGCACAAAAAATAGGGTGCTGAGTAGGTAGGCTGAATACTCTGGGATCAGCCCCGTCAGTTGACTGGTATAACTAATGAGGATCGGCAAAAAAGGCCAGGGGTAACGGGCCAATGCTGCCTGCCACTCGCCCTGGGTAATCAAGTCAGAGACGATCAGGTAGAGGGCACCGTCATTGTTAACCACCTGATCCAGTGCAATCACAAGTACCGAGAAGAGGATACTTAGGAGCGCCGCAACCCAGCGGATCTGCCGTTCAGTTGGATCTATTCTTAGCGGTGAAAACAAAATATTAGCCGTTCGTAATCCTGATGTATTGATCTAGCAACCCAACAGCACCTTTTGTTTTAGTAGGTAGTGTTCCAACTGGGGCAATAGCGCAATTAATAGCGGAGACTTTGCAAGAATTTCAGCATAAAACTGTGACAGGTTTTCAACCACATAGTCATGTGCCACTTGGTTTCTAAGCTCTCTTATCTGGCGCCACTCTGCCGCACTCTGGATGATGGCCCGCTTCTCCATGCGTTGTAGGCGATCCAAAATAGTCCCCTCATCAACCAGCTCAATGGCATCCACCGCTCGAAACAGTTTTTGAATAAGGATATCTGAAAGTCGGGCAAAGCGAGCCGCTAGCGCCTCTAAGCGCTCTTGTTGTGCATCGGTCAGTTGCTCAATCGGAACCATCTCATCAGTCGTGACAAACTGACTAACACCCTCACTGGAATAGCTCAGTGCAGAAGCAGCCCGTTGCGCCAACGCAAGCTGCTGTTGTAAATAAGCTATACGGAGCTTTTCTGCTGCCATATTAGAACCCCCTCTTCACGGGCGATGCCAAACAATGCATTTTCGGCTGAACCGGGCTGTTTTATTAGTAGATCAATCTTCTGCTCACCTATCTCATCATACAGAGCAAGTCGAATTTGACGACGCAGCTGATTCAGGTTATCGACACCGCTGCCAAGTTCAAGAAAGAGATCAATATCCCCACCTCGCTTCTCAGGATCTGTCCGCGAACCAAATAGCCAAAGCGCAGCCTCTCCCAAGCTAGCCACCTGCTCGTCCATAACAGACCGTATAGCCAACACCTCGCCACGACTCAATCGAATATTCTGCAACCCATTGAGTGAAGCCGATTCAGACACACTCACCTCTGCGCTGCAATCAAACTACCCAACAGCATTACGCCACCTCCCAGACAAAATAGCGCAGCTAGTGTTGATGCGGCCGTTGCACTCAACATAGCACCCGGGCCGAGGGTCGCCAATAACACACCACTGACCGTCAGCGTGGCACCTGTGAGGGTGGTGATAACTCGGCGCTGACTTTTGCCCATATCTTTGCGCAGCTGAGTGAGTTCATCTGACTTCCAATTTAGCTCTAGACGACCCGCGGCGGCATCATCGATCACTTTATTGAGTTTTAGCGGCAGATCAGGCAGATTTTCAGCCATCAGCGGCAGGTTCTCTTTGAACTTGCGAATCATCGCTTTGCGCCCAACCTGACCATCCATCCAATTCTCTAGGAAGGGTTTTGCGGTGGTCCAGAGATCCAGCTGCGGGTAGAGCTGGCGGCCAAGCCCTTCAATATTAAGCAGGGTCTTCTGCAGTAGGACTAGCTGCGGTTGTACTTCCATGTCGTAGCGACGAGCGGTCTGGAAGAGGTTGAGCAGGAAGTGGCCGAAGGAGATCTCACTCAGTGGGCGATCAAAAATAGGTTCACAGACGGTACGAATAGCGGATTCAAAATCTTCAACCCGTGTGGTTGCAGGCACCCAGCCTGACTCAACATGTAGCGTTGCAACACGATGGTAATCACGATTAAAGAAGGCGAGCAGGTTCTCGGCGAGGTAGCGTTTATCCTCTTCGGTAAGGGTGCCCATGATGCCAAAATCAACGGAGATGTAGCGACCACTTGGCTCGACAAAGATGTTGCCTGGGTGCATATCGGCATGGAAAAAGTTATCGCGGAAGACTTGGGTGAAGAAGATCTCGACACCACGTGCGCCAAGTAGCTCCATGCTGACACCTTGTGCTTTTAGCGTTTTGGTATCACTGACGTTGGTGCCATAAATGCGTTCCATCACCAATACATTTTTACGTGCTAGATCCCAATGGATCTCTGGCACATAGAGCATGTCACTATTGAGAAAATTGCGTCGTAGCTGTGAGCAGTTGGCCGCTTCGCGCATCAGATCCAGCTCATCGAAGATGGTCTTTTCGTACTCTTGCACAATCTCCAGCGGGCGTAGGCGTTTGCCTTCACTCCAGAAACGGTTGGCTAGACCGGCAATGGTGTAGAGCAAATCAACATCACGGCGGATGGTCTTCTCGATGCCCGGGCGCAGCACTTTAACCACCACCTGACGGCCATCTTTTAGGGTCGCGGTATGGACTTGTGCCACGGAGGCTGAGGCGAGTGGCTTCTCATCAAAATCGGTCAGCACATCTTCAATGGGGTGACCAAAGGCTTTTTCGATGATCTTGCGCGCTTCACTGCCACAGAAGGGGGGAACCCGATCCTGCAACAGCGCCAACTCATCAGCCAGATCATCGGGCAGAAGATCACGGCGGGTGGAGAGAATCTGACCAAACTTGATGAAGATCGGCCCCAGCTCCTCCAACGTGCGGCGAATGCGTACCGGATTGGCCGGTAGCTCGCCACGAAACCAACTCCAAGGCGATAGAAAACGCAGCAGGCTCAACGGGCGGAACATGTTGGTGGTGAGGATCATCTCATCCAGCCCATTGCGCAGCATGACCCGGTTGATGTGTAGCAGGCGTATGGTTTGAGAGATTCTCTTCATGAGGTGGCCCCGGCTTGTTGGCGCAGCAATCCGATGCGTGCATCCAGTCGGTCGAGGTCATCACGCAGCACATCAACATCGGAGAGAAACTCCTCCACCTCACAACGTGTCGGCAATAGACGAAGCTCTTCAGTCAGATACTCTTGCAGATTGAGACGGGAGGTGGTGAGCTGGTCACGCCCCCACTCACTCAGGCCACGCACCAGATTGCCCACCTCATGGGCAATTACATCGCCGGTCAATTTGGAGAGCTGCTCCTCCCAGTCGATCTCTAATCGGTTCATGAAGCAGCTAAAGTGGTGAGCCAGTTGAGTATCACCACTGATCTCAACATCACCGGTAAAGAGTTGACTACTATCACCCTGCTCACCGCCCATACGGGCCAATGACCATGGGGTGCCGCGAATAGTGCAGTCCGCCTCGCCCTCACAATCACCCAACAGCTGGATGCCACTGGGGCTGGGAATCAGGTAGAGACGCTGACCAAGGCCGATCAATTCAATGCAGATAATCTTGCCATGTGCGTCATCAAGGTGGGTGAAGGCCTCCGGGTCTTTACGGATCGCCCAGTTGAGCAACCCCTCCAGTGATGCCTGCGCCGCAGCGGTGACTGTCACAATTTAAAACCGCGATGAACGGCGACAATGCCACCCGTCATATTGAAATATTCACTGCGCTCAAAACCAGCCTTCTCCAGCATCCCCTTCAAGGTCTCTTGATCAGGGTGCATGCGGATCGACTCAGCGAGGTAGCGGTAGCTATCCTCATCATTTGCCACCAATTTGCCGATTTTTGGCAGCAGTTTGAAGTAGTAGAAATCGTAGATCTTCTCCAGCGGTTTGGTGGTTGGCTTGGAGAACTCCAGCACCAGCAGGCGGCCACCCGGTTTCAACACCCGGAAAATCGCATCGAGCGCCATCTGTTTATCGGTCACATTTCGCAGACCAAAACCGATGGTGACACAATTAAAATAGTTATCTGGAAAGGGGAGATATTGCGCGTTGGCCTGCACATAACGGATATTATTTGCATGCCCCTCATCCAACATGCGGATGCGCCCCTGCTCCAGCATGGCGGCATTAATATCGGAGAAGACGACCTCACCCGTCGGGCCAACCAAACCACTAAAGCGAGCGGAGAGATCACCGGTACCCGCAGCCAGATCGAGCACTTTATGGCCACGGCGCACCCCAGATAGTTCAATGGTGTGGCGCTTCCAGAGGCGATGTACGCCCATCGACATCAGATCATTCATCACATCATAACTGGAGGCGACCGAGTCGAAGACAGCACGTACCCGCTCCACCTTTTCGTCGGCGTTTACATCTTCATAACCAAAGTGTGTCTTTTCGTCTTTCATAGCAGATCCAGTTAGCTCTTCTCTTCAGGGGTGGCTTCGCGTGAGACACCCGCCTTTTCCAGGCGAGCCAGATAGGCCTGCCAATTCTGTTTGTGGTTGATGCCCAACGACAATAGCGTATCCCAATCGTAGAGACCGCTATTGTGGCCATCTGAAAAGTGCAGGCAGACCGCGTAGTTACCCACCGGCGTGATGTTTTCGATCGTCACATCTTTTTTACCGTACTGCAGCACCTCTTGGCCCTGCCCATGACCCCGCACCTCCGCCGAGGGAGAGTAGACCCGCAGGTACTCACAGCCCAATTCAAAGTGCTTGTCATTGTCGAAGGTGAGCTCTAAGTAACGCTCAGCCTTATGCAGCTTTATTTCAGTTGGGATTGATATTGCCATAATTTCTAATTACTCAAATCTGTAGGTGTGCCTTCAGGCGCATTTTTCTAGCTTCGACGTCCGCTTAAAAGCGGACCTACATTTAATCTATCATTATGTTTAGAGGATAAAGCGGCTCAGGTCTTCATCTGCTGCCAGATCAGCGAGCTGCTCATCGACATAATTTGCATCGATAGTGAGTGAGTGACCACTTCGCTCGGAAGCCGAGTATGATGCCTCTTCTAGCAGACGTTCCATCACGGTATGCAGGCGGCGAGCACCAATATTCTCGGTGCGCTCATTGACCTGCCACGCCATCTCAGCAATACGCTGAATACCATCTTCACTAAAACTAAGCTCAACACCCTCTGTGGCCAGAAGTGCCTGATACTGCTCAGTGAGTGAGGCGTCTGGTTCAGTCAAAATACGGACGAAATCCTCTGTCGTTAGCGCGCTCAACTCCACCCGAATTGGCAATCTGCCCTGGAGTTCAGGGATCAGATCTGAGGGTTTAGAGAGATGGAATGCACCCGAGGCGATGAAGAGAATATGGTCAGTTTTAACCATGCCGTGTTTGGTCGAGACGGTACACCCCTCAACCAGCGGCAATAGATCACGCTGTACACCTTCACGCGAGACCTCGGCACCACCGCCTTGCCCGGCGCGGCTGGCTACTTTATCCAGCTCATCAAGGAAGACGATACCGTGCTGCTCCATCATCTCCAGTGCGCGCAACTTTAGATCCTCCTCATTGACCCGCTTCTGCGCCTCCTCTTCACGCATCACCTTCAACGCATCTTTAATACGCAGTTTGCGCTTTTTACTACGGTCACTGCCCAGATTTGCAAACATACCCTGTAGCTGACTAGTCATCTCCTCCATGCCGGGAGGGGCCATAATCTCAACACCAATCGGTGTAGCGTTGACCTCTATCTCTATCTCCTTATCATCCAGCCGACCATCACGCAGGCGTTTGCGAAACTTCTCACGCGTAGCCGATGAGACACCACCGCTATTCTCTCCCTCCTCTTCCCAGGAGCTGGCTTTGGGGGAGGGCAGAAGCACATCAAGCACTCGCTCTTCAGCCGCTTCAGCCGCCTGATCTTGTACTTTGGCCACCTCCTCCTCACGCACCATCTTCACGGCACTATCGGCAAGATCGCGGATAATCGACTCAACATCGCGACCGACATAACCCACTTCAGTGAATTTAGTCGCTTCTACTTTAATAAAAGGGGCATTAGCCAACTTGGCCAGACGACGGGCGATCTCGGTTTTGCCGACACCGGTTGGGCCAATCATCAAAATATTTTTGGGTGTGATCTCATTGCGCAGCTCTTCAGCAACCTGCGAACGACGCCAACGGTTGCGCAGTGCAATGGCGACCGCACGTTTTGCATCTGCCTGGCCGATAATATGTTTATCCAGCTCTTGGACAATTTGTTGTGGGGTATTAGACATCAGCTTTCCGTGTCCAGCTCTTCAAGAGTGAGGTTGTGGTTGGTGTAGATGCAGATATCAGCGGCAATACCGAGTGATTTTTCAACAATCTCTCGCGCCTCCATCTCTGTATTTTGCAGCAGTGCACGAGCCGCCGACTGAGCAAAAGCACCACCAGAGCCAATCGCCATTAGGCTCTCTTCTGGCTCAATTACATCGCCGGTGCCTGAGATGATCAGGGAGACTTTGCTATCTGCAACGCAGAGCAGTGCTTCAAGACGGCGTAGTGAACGGTCAGTTCGCCAATCTTTAGCCAGCTCAACTGCAGAGCGCGTCAAGTTGCCGTGGTGCTTTTCAAGCTTGCCTTCAAAACGCTCAAACAGGGTAAAGGCATCGGCCGTGGCACCGGCAAAACCAGCCAGCACTTGCTCTTTATATAAGCGACGTACCTTACGGGCATTGCCCTTCATCACGGTATTGCCGAGCGTCACCTGTCCATCACCACCGATAACGACCTTGCCGTTACGTCGGACTGAGAGAATTGTTGTGCCTCTGAACGACTCCACGGACGCTCCCCTATCTGTAAAAAAGGGGCGATTGTACCACTGTGCGCACCATAGGGAAAAATGGGCGTTGGAGGTAGCGGGTAATGCCGCTCACAGCCGGGTTAAAACCGCGTGTAGCCTGGGTGTGGCAAAGTGGAATCCGGGGAAAACTGCGCCCTATAAATTTAAAGACAACCTAGCCCTGCAACAGCTGTCGAATCCGCACCTCATGCCGCTGGCTCTGCGATGCCAACAACAATCGCTGACTAACAATGATCGCCTCCAACTCAACCAATGCCGTATCAAAATCATCATTGATCACCAGATAATCAAATTCACCGTAATGGCTCATCTCACTCACCGCCTGATCCATCCGCCCTTGGATCACCGCCGCATCATCTTGACCCCGGTCACTCAACCGCTGCCGCAGTGTCTCTCTATCAGGCGGCAGGATAAAGATCCCCACCGCCTCTGGAAAAGATTGGCGAACCTGCTGAGCGCCCTGCCAATCAATCTCCAAAATGAGATCTACACCCTGCTGCAGCTGCTCCCGCACCGCCGCTTCACTGGTGCCGTAGAAGTTACCAAACACCTCAGCATGCTCCAGAAAAGCAGTTTGGTTAATCATTTCAACAAACGCCCTCTTCTCAACAAAGTGATAGTGCAGACCACACTCCTCACCTGGCCGCATCGCCCGTGTAGTGTGCGAGATAGAGAGCACCAACTCCGGTCGCCGCTCTCTGAGGGCTTTAATTAGACTGGTCTTACCAGCCCCAGAAGGGGCGGCAAAAATATAGAGGGTTCCGTTCATCAATCTCTCCACTACTCAATGTTCTGGATCTGTTTACATAATACAAGTAATTATCCCTTAATTAACAATGCATTAATTAAATTGGGTACCCCCCCAGCGGTGCTGGGGTGACTCGCATAGGTTTCACCGAGACTACGGTAACGAGTACTTTCAAATCTCGACCAAGAGAAAAGGAAGTAAACCTATGCGAGATTATAAGAGTTTGCCCCATACACGCTGGGATTGTAAATATCATATCGTTTTTATACCGAAGAAGCGTAAGAAGCAGATTTACGGTTCGATTAGAAACTTGGATTCAACTAGTAAGTGCAACTCAATATTTCTGGATAGAGGGCAAGCTGCGTTAGCATCGGTGTCTTTCTTTCCGGCAAGAATGAGAGGCAATGATGAGAACCTACACGCAGCTTACCCAAG